>CAZBBS010000005.1:0-11525 GCA_964490145.1 uncultured Enterobacteriaceae bacterium | reverse complement strand
CTTGCCAGGATTGGATTGACTTAAGGTAGCGCCTTAAACCCTGCCAAATACTCTTTTTTTATTTTTCAGACCGAAAAACACCCACATTCTCAACCCCCTGCTCCCGCAGGTAAGCCGCATGCAGTTTGCTCATGATCCCTTTCTCACAATACAGAAAATACTGCCTGTCCTTCTCCAAAGTCATGAACGCTGAATTGAGTTTATAGAAAGGAATTTTCAGGACGTCCTGGTTATCCAGAGCCAGGGGCTTTTGCTCTTCTTCATCCGGATGCCGGATATCCACCACGACGCCGTCACTGGGCAGCTGGCTGACAATCTCAATTTCGGTCCGGGTTTTCTCTGCCCGCAGTTCAATTCTGTCGATCGACACCATCTGGGTATTTTCAATGGCCCTGTCCAGCACAGCAAAGTCAAAGCGACTCTCTTCCCGCTCAATGCGATGCATCCTGGCCCGGGTCGTCGGTTTCACGGATATGACACCGCAATATTCCGGAATGGCCGCGGAAAACTCTTCTGTGCCAATGGCCCTGGCCGTATCAACGATCTCCTGTTTCTCCATCATGGCCAACGGCCTGAGCACCAGATGATCTGTCACCTTGTCGATCACGGCGAGGTTGGGCAGGGTCTGGCTGCTGACCTGGGCGACACTTTCGCCGGTGACCAGGGCTTCGAGTTTCATCTGCCGGGCCACCCGCGTAGATGCCCTGAGCATCATGCGTTTGAGCACCACGCCCATCTGGGAGTTGTCGACTTTTTCCAGGATCTCGCCCACTACCTCTTCAAAAGGAACAGTCACAAATTTCACCGGATGGGTGGAACCGAAACGCAGCCAAAGATAAAGGGCAACTTCCTTGACGGCAATTTCATGTTCATGACCACCCAGATTGAAGAAGCAAAAATGGGTCAACAGGCCCCGTCGCATCGACAGGTAGCTGGAAACCGCAGAATCGAAACCACCTGAGATCAGTGACAACACCCCATCCTGGGTACCGAGCGGGAAACCATTGAGCCCGGGAATCTGCGCTTCCACCACATACAGATCACTCCCCCTGATTTC
This sequence comes from uncultured Enterobacteriaceae bacterium, assembly GCA_964490145.1. GTDB lineage: Bacteria > Pseudomonadota > Gammaproteobacteria > Pseudomonadales > Pseudohongiellaceae > Eutrophocola. The sequence goes on along the minus strand of CAZBBS010000005.1, from coordinate 10,468 downwards.
CAGTTTTACCAGTACCTCAGGGTTGCCCAGGCTCACCCCGGCAGCCTGAGTATTCTGGTTAAGGCCGCCGCCAACAAATTTCTCCACATCCATGGAATTGAATGTGTGCTTCCCCGTGCGCTTGCAGCGTACCGCAAAGGTTTTGCCGGCCAGTTTTTCACTGAAAACAGGCAAGGTATGGGTGTAAACGTCTTCCAGGGTCGAAAAGGTGAAATGTCTGACACGCTCAAAAAAGCAGATCCCCTGGGTTGATGCCAGTACCTGTTCAACCTGTTTACCCAGGGTTGGATTGTCACTCTGGAAATCCACCGCAATGAAGTCCCAGTTGCCTTCCACGGTAATACTTTCATCCAGTCGGGATAGCAACCTGGACAGGTTACGCTTCAATTGCTTGGCAAACCGGTTTCTGACCGGTCGGCTCTTGATGGTAATTTCCGGCGAATATTTGATCAGGTATTTCATGGGGTCCACAGTGGCAAGTCAGTGGGGCGGCATTATATATAAATTGGCACGGCAGGTATTCTTACTGTCTCAATGCGCCAATTTTGCCCCATAAATGCACCATTTTTGGCGCATGCGCACCATACGGGTGCATTGTTAAGCTGGAACCGCTATGATTCCCTTGAAAACAAGGGTGCTACAAATTGGTGCAAAACTTGCATTGAGGACTTTGCTTCAATATTGAGAAGGCCCCCATGAATGCCGGATTACTTGCTGACAACTTTGGACTCGAATTGAAACCCGAGAATTTGAATACCAGCCTCCTGGATAACCTGACCACGGCCGTTATCGTACTGGATAAGGACCTGCACCTGATTTATATGAATCCAGCTGCTGAAGCCCTGCTGGAAACCAGTGCCAATCATTGCAACGACCTGTTTATTGGCGACATCCTGCATAATTCCAGGCAGCTGGTGAAAGCCCTGCAAAGCGTCAAGGACAACGGCATCACCTTCATTGCCCGCAAGGTGCAGCTGCTCAAATCCAACACCAACCGGATGACCGTGGACTACTCCGCCAGCCGGCTTATTTACCAGAACGATACCTACATTATGCTGGAGCTTCAGGAACTGGATCGCTCCTACAATATCACCCGCAAGGAAATGCTGATTTCCAATCATGAAACCACGCTCGGCCTGGTGCGTGGGCTTGGCCATGAAATCAAGAATCCCCTGGGTGGCATCCGTGGTGCCGCACAGCTGCTGGCTGAAGAACTGACAGACAAGGAACTGAAGGACTACACCAACGTCATCATTGAGGAAACCGACCGACTGGTCGGCCTGATCGACCGTCTGACAGGGCAGTATAAAAAGCCCGCCATCCAGCAGATTAACATCCATGAGATCCTGGAGCGCGTCTATAACCTTGTCATTGCAGAAACCCGCGGCACCATAGAACTGGTCAGGGACTATGATCCCAGCATCCCCGATATTTCCGGTGACCTGAGCCAACTCATCCAGGCCGTGCTCAACATTGTCCGCAATGCCATGCAGGCCCTGACAGAGTCAGACATGCAGGGTGTAAAACCCAAAATCATTTTACGTACCCGGGCCGTCAGCCATGTCACTATTGGCTCGACCATGCACCGCCTTGTTGCCCGAATCGAAATCATCGATAACGGTCCCGGTATCAGCCCGGGCATTATCGAAAATATTTTCTATCCCCTGATCAGCGGCAGAGCCAATGGCACCGGCCTGGGCCTGTCAATCTCACAGAACATCCTGAAAAACCACAACGGGCTTATCGAGTGTGACAGCCAGGAAGGACATACCTGCTTCACACTGAGTATTCCGTTAAGCAAAGAGGCTGAGGAAAACAGTCATGACAGGTAAAAATCTGATCTGGATCGTCGACGACGACCGTTCCATTCGCTGGGTCCTGGAAAAGTCCCTGGACAAGGCAGGCTTCATCAGTGAAAGTTTTGAAAGTGGTGACGGCCTGCTCGAAAAGCTGAAATCATCGCAGCCTGATGCCATCATCAGTGACATCCGCATGCCGGGTATCGACGGTCTTGAAGTGCTGCAGCAGGTTCAGGATAACTATCCACAGATTCCGGTCATCATCATGACCGCCCATTCCGATTTGAGCAGTGCCGTGAAATCCTACAAACGCGGTGCCTTTGAATATCTGCCCAAACCCTTTGATGTCAACGAGGCAGTTGCGGTCGCCGAGCGGGCGGTCAAGCATGCCAGCGAGCAGAAAAAGGGCAAGACAGAAACCCAGACAGTTAAAGCCAAGGAAATTATTGGTGAAGCGCCGGCCATGCAGGAAGTGTTTCGTGCCATTGGCCGCCTGTCCCATTCCAACATTACCGTGCTGATCAAGGGTGAATCCGGTACCGGTAAGGAACTGGTTGCCCAGGCCCTGCACAAGCACAGTCCACGCGCTGAAAAACCCTACATCCCCCTGAACGTGGCGGCCATTCCCAAGGACCTGATTGAATCAGAGCTGTTTGGCCACGAACGCGGTGCCTTTACCGGTGCCACCCAAATGCGTGTCGGCCGTTTTGAGCAGGCCGATGGCGGCACCCTCTTTCTGGATGAAATCGGGGATATGCCAATGGAAACCCAGACCCGCCTCCTTCGGGTACTTTCCGACGGTGAGTTCTACCGGGTCGGCGGCCTTTCCCCTATCAAGGCCGATGTTCGCGTCATTGCTGCCACCCACCAGAACCTGGAGGAAAGGGTCAAGGAGCATCTGTTTCGCGAAGACCTCTATCATCGTCTCAACGTCATTCCCATCCACCTGCCCAAGCTGGCCGACCGACGTGAAGATATTCCCGCTCTGATGGATCATTTCCTGGGTCGTGCCGCCCAGCAAATGGGTGTTGAGAAAAAACAGCTTCGCCAGGAAACCAGCCATTACCTGACAGGCCTGTCCTGGCCCGGCAACGTCAGGCAGCTGGAAAATTTCTGCAGCTGGATCACTGTCATGGCATCGGGCAGGGAAATTTTCATCAATGATCTGCCCGAGGAATTTCTCAACCCAACCACACAGGGCGAGGTCACAGGCAGCTGGGCTCAAAACCTGAAAAGCTGGGCCGACCAGGAATTGAGCCTGGGTCATTCAGGCATCCTGCAACAGGCCACTCCCATTTTTGAGAAGTGCATGATCGAGGTGGCCCTCAAACACAGCGGTGGCCGCAAGCGCGATGCCTCCGAACTGCTGGGCTGGGGACGCAATACCCTGACACGAAAGATCAAGGAATTGGGTATCGAAAACGGAGTTAATGGCGACAGCGAGTAAATCACGGCTTTACCGGGTGCCATACACTCTTTAAGCTACTGCACTTGCAGTCTCAAGAGCTGAGCCCTACATGACCGGACGTTTTCGTACAGCTATTACAGTAGTCATGATAATTATCATGATTGTCTGCGGCACCTAGCTTTTCCAGGTTCTCAGGAAAAATGCCCTGCTGGATAGCAGCAGTCAGTTTTCCCGGACAGTGGCCGAAAATATCATCACCACCTGGGACCAGGATTACTTTGTGCAGGTCAGCGACCCAGCACTGCTGGCAAATTTTGATGAAGGTGGTATTACTGCCATTTTAAACAAGGGTCTTAGGAAGCAGATTATCTGATAATCTGCTTCCTAAGACCCTATTTTAATTAGATATTTTTATGTTCAGCATTGTCTTTTTTGAACCCGAGATACCCCCTAATACCGGAAATGCCATCCGCTTGAGCAGTAACACAGGCTGCGCCCTGCATCTTATCAAACCCTTGGGTTTTTCCCTAGGTGACAAAAAACTGCGGCGAGCAGGCCTGGATTACGCGGAATACAGTGAATTAAGGACCCATGAAAATTGGGAAGATTTTCTGGAAAACCGCGGGAGTGGTCGTATTTATGCGATCAGCACCAAAGGCACCTTGCCTTACACCGAAGCGGCCTTTGAACCTGGGGATTACTTGTTGTTTGGACCTGAAACTCGTGGTCTGCCTGACAGGATTCTGACTTCACCCGAGGTTACAGCCACGCTCAGAATTCCCATGTTGCCTCATAGCCGAAGCCTGAATTTATCCAATTCAGCCGCAGTGATCGTTTACGAGGCATGGCGCCAACAGGGGTTTACCGGCGCCTGACGAAAAAGGGCCGCCAGCTGAAAAAAAGGGCCGTCAGCTAAAGCCGGCAGCCCTTTGATACTTCTGGTAAACGGATTCTAGTGGGAATCCGTACCCTGTGCACTGTCAGCACCAGCGGCTGCCTGTGCCGCCTGCTGCTGTTTGGCCTGGATATAGATGTTTTCAAAGTTGATTGGGGCCAGAAGCAGGGCTGGAAAACTTCCGCGTGTTACCAGGGCATCAATAGCCTCACGACCATAGGGGAACAATGTGGAGGGACAGGTGATAGTTAGTACTTGCTCAAGCTGTTCACCTTCAATTCCGCGGACCTCAAAAATTCCTGCCTGCTGAACCTCGGCCAGAAAAACAGTCTTGTCATCCTGTTTGACGTCTGCAGTCAGACGCAGGACAACCTCGTAAAGTCCCTCTTCAAGCCTGTTACTGCGGTTGTTGATGCTGAAGTTGACCTGGGGAGCATACTGCCGACGAAACACGTCCGGTGTATCAGGGGCTTCGAAGGAAGAGTCCTTGACATAAATTCTCTGAATCCCGAAACGCTGACCTTTACCCTGCTCCTCATCTGCCGCAGTGACTACTGACTGTGGCTGCTGTTCGTTATCTGCCATTGTTAACCCTTAAAATATTTGTGGATAAAAATATCCGGATTTTCAAATTATGTGTTTAGTGATTTATAAGTCTGTGAAGCACTATTTGAAGACAGCCTATTTAACTGCCGGCAACCCCTGCGTCTGCCATTCAGTCATTCCGCCACTCATGCGGGATACTGTCTCAAGGCCATGCTCTTCAAGAATTTTGACTGCCTCGCCAGCCTGGTGCCCCATCTGGCACACCACGATGACAGGTCTGTCCTTGTACTTGTCCATTTCGACAATCCGCTCCTTGAGCTTTGCCAGCGGAATGTTGATCGCATCAACAATATGCCCGCCTTCGAAAGCCTTGCGGTCCCTGATATCGAGAAACACACCCTGCTTGTTATTCACCAGAAGCGTTGCCTGGTAAGGACTGAGCGCCGTACCTGACTTTGCTTTCAGATAAAGCACCAGGGTGATGGAAATTGCCAGCCACAGGCCGGACAAAATCCAGTGATTCATCAGGAATTCGAGAAACTGTGTCATCAGAAAATCTTTAGCCCTGCAGGGCGCTAACTGCCTGTTTCAAAGAGGCACGGAGTATACACGCCAGAACCCGGGAAGTCAGGTAAAGATTCGAAAAAACACGGCAATTCAGGCCCATCAGTGCTCGCAAGACACAGCGTAATTGGGGATAATGCGCCCCTGTTCATCACAGCAAATTCGCAACAGATTCCCGGATTCTTTATGACTAGCCCGACCGGCCCCACACTGCTATTAATCCTTGATGGCTGGGGACATCGCCAGGAACAGGAACACAATGCCATCACCCATGCCCGCACACCGGTCTGGGATAATTTACTGTCCAGCTATCCCCATACACTGATCCATACGTCGGGTCTCAAAGTGGGCTTGCCGGATGGGCAGATGGGCAACTCCGAAGTGGGTCACATGAATCTTGGTGCGGGTCGAATCGTTTACCAGAACCTCACCAGAATCGACAAAGACATTGAGGAAGGCGGCTTCTTCGAAAATCCTGCCTTGTGCCAGGCGGCTGATGATGCAGCCAATAATGGCAAGGCCCTGCATGTCATTGGCCTGCTTTCCCCTGGCGGCATACACAGCCATGAAGACCAGATCGCCGCCATGATAGAACTGGCCTGCAAGCGCGGCTGCCAACAGGTGTACCTGCATGCCATCCTGGATGGACGCGACACCCCGCCCAGAAGTGCCGAGGCATCTCTGGGTAAAATGCAGGACCTGTTTTCAACATTGGGCTGCGGACGAATCGCTACTGTTATCGGCCGGTTTTATGCCATGGATCGTGACAAGCGCTGGGATCGGGTGAAAAAAGCCTTTACGGCCATTTGTCATGGCAAGGCAGAATATGCCAGTGATGATGCAATGACTGCCCTGAAAGATGCCTATGCCCGTGATGAGAACGATGAATTCGTACAACCCACGTGTATATCGCACAATGGTGATTCTGTTTCGATTCAGGATGGTGATGCCGTCGTCTTTATGAATTTCCGTGCAGACCGGGCCAGGGAGCTGACCCGGGTATTTACCGACAGGGATTTTGCCGATTTCGATCGCGGCAACATGCCGGCACTGAGCCATTTCGTGATGCTCACCCGGTATGCCGATGACATCACGGCTGACTGCGCCTACCCACCTGAACGACTGAACAATGTCCTGGGCGAGTATCTGGCCAGCCAGCACAAAAGCCAGCTTCGTATTGCCGAGACCGAAAAATACGCCCACGTCACTTTCTTTTTCAGCGGCGGTCAGGAAGCGGAGTTCGAAGGTGAAAATCGTATTCTGGTGCCTTCACCGAAGGTGGACACCTACGACCTGATGCCGGAAATGAGCGCATATGAAGTCACGGACAAACTGGTCAGTGCGATCAGAAACCGGGAATATGACGCCATCATCTGCAACCTGGCCAATGGCGACATGGTTGGCCACACCGGTGTCTGGGAAGCTGCATTGAAAGCCGCCGAAGTTATTGACACCTGCCTGGGAAAAATTACGGAAGCCATACTGGAAACCAATGGCAACTGTCTGATTACCGCCGATCACGGCAACCTGGAGCAAATGCTGGATGAGGAATCAGGACAGCCGCTGACGTCCCACACCAATGGTCCTGTACCTCTGGTATATGTAGGCAAAAACAGTGTCGAGCTGTCCAATGACGGCTCCCTGTGTGATGTAGCACCCAGCATCCTGGCCTTGATGGGGCTGCCCCAGCCTGCAGAGATGTCTGGCCACTCCCTGATCAAATAGCTGCCATGGATCACAGGAAATCGGCACGCAATTTCCTGTTTACGTGGCAGCTTTCGCTGATCTTCCTGACGTGCAGCGCCATGGCCGGGCATACCCAGGCAGCCTCTTCACAGAATGTCTCCGAGGAAACCCTCGCCGCATTGACAAGTACCATCAAAACTGTCCAGGCTGATATCGCCAGTAGAAACTCGGAAAGAGCAGACGTCTATAAAACCCTGCAGTCAGCCGAGAAATCCCTGGCTGAGGTCAATCGTGAAATTTCAGGTATCAACGCCAGCATTCAGGAAAACAGGGGAAAACTGGAAGAACTTGAGAAAGAACTCGCCAGTCTGCAATCCCTGAAAAACCGGCAGCAGGACCTGATCACCCGTTATCTGCAGGGAGCACATCGTACGGGTCAGGAGGAGTACCTGAAGCTTTTACTTAACCAGGAAAACCCGGCCACCGTTTCAAGAATGCTGAGCTACTACCGCTACTTTACCGATGCGCGACGTGAAAAAGTTGAGGAGTATGCCGGAACAATCACTGCAATCGCCCAGGTGCAGGATCAGATCGAAACCGCCAACCAGACACTTGAGCAGCAACAGGCAAAACTGGCTCTCAGGCAGCAGGAACTTCAGGCAAGATCCCGGGAACGCCAGGCCATACTGGAGGAGCTTGATAAACAGCTGGAAAGCTCCAGCCAGGCCCTTTCCGCCCTGGAGGCCGAACGGGCTGAAGTGGCCTTGTTGATCGAGGAACTGCGGCAATCCATAAACAATCTCTCCCTGGGCGGACAGCAGCAGTCCTTTGCCAGCCTCAAGGGCAAACTGCCCTGGCCTGTCGATGGTCGACTGCTCAACCGGTGGGGCAGCAGCTATGGTAATGGCGATCTGAGCCGGCAGGGTGTGGTTCTGGCAGCCAATGAAGGCGAGAATGTCAGGGCAATCCATCATGGGCGGGTGGTCTATTCCGACTGGTTTTCCAGCTCCGGCCTGCTCTTGATAATCGATCATGGCGATGGTTATATGAGCCTTTATGCCCACAACCAGTCCCTGTTCAGGGATGTCGGGGAATGGGTGAGCCAGGGGGAGGTTATTGCCGCAGCCGGGAATACTGGCGGGCAGGCAACGGCAAGTCTGTATTTCGAAATCCGCCACAACGGGGATGCCATAAACCCGTCCGCCTGGTGCCTAGCCCGCAACTGACCTGAACCTGTTTTCACTGTGGCATAATGCAACGAATTGATACATTTACGTGTCTTATGGGTTGCCTGATTGCAAATCGCATCACTACACAAGATTAACTGCAGGGAAGTGCCCTGTTCTTAAAGGTAATAATCGTGTCCAGAATTCAACATGCTGTTCGTCACATCCTCCTGGGAATGGGCTGCACCTTATGCCTGGCTTCCATCAACTTGAGTGCACAGGAAGCGGATCCTGCTGAAAAGCTTCCACTGCCTCTTGATGAAGTGCGCATTTTCACCGAGGTCCTGAACCGCATCCGCAGCTCCTACGTGGAACCCATCGATGACAAGACCCTGCTGGAAAATGCCATCAAGGGCATGCTCGCCGGTATAGATCCCCACTCTACCTATCTGGCATCTGACGACTACGACCAGCTTCAGGAAAGTACCACCGGTGAATTTGGCGGTCTGGGTGTTGAAGTGGGCGTTGAAGACGGCTTCATCAAGGTGATTGCCCCCATGGACGGCTCTCCTGCGGAACGGGCAGGCGTGCAGGCTGGCGACCTGATCATCAAGCTTGATGATACCCCGGCACGGGAAGTCACCGTCGGTGATACGGTGGACCTCATGCGCGGTGAACCGGGAACTGACATCGTGCTGACCATTTTACGTGAAGGGGTGAGCGAACCCTTTGAAATCACGGTAACCCGCGAAATCATCAAGGCACGCAGCGTCAGGTACAGAATCGTGGATCCCGGATACGCCTATATCCGTATTGCGGCCTTTGCCACCAACACTGGCAAGGAAGTGAAAGATGCCGTTGCCAAACTCCATGAGGAAAATGAACTGAAAGGTGTGGTTCTTGATTTACGCAATAACCCGGGCGGTGTCCTGCAGGCCTCTGTGGATGTTGTTGATGCCTTTATCGATGAGGGCCTGATTGTGTATACCCAAGGCCGTGTAGACAACGCAGACATGCGCTTCGAAGCTTCGGCAGAAAATGTGAGCCAGGGTGTACCACTGGTTGTGCTCATCAATTCCGGCTCTGCTTCAGCCTCGGAAATTGTTGCCGGCGCCCTGCAGGATCATGGCCGTGCCATCATTATGGGCACCCCCAGTTTTGGCAAAGGATCTGTACAAACCGTTCTGCCCTTGACCAATGATCGCGCCATCAAGCTGACCACCGCCCTGTATTTCACCCCCAGCGGTCGCTCTATTCAGGCCACCGGCATCGTTCCGGATATCACAGTCGACAGGGGCCAGGTCACCCGTATTCCTGACAGCCTGGTGAGCTACCGGGAGGCGGACCTTGCCGGTCATTTGGAAAATGCCTCGCCAGAAGACGGTGAAGAGGCTGCCGTTATCGCAGCAGAAACACAGCCGCATGAACCACCGGAAGTCATTGTCCGGGATTACCAGCTCAATGAAGCCATTAATGTTTTGAAGGGATTGAATATTGTCAGACCAAAAGTAATGGCCAGATCGCAAACGGAATTACTGCAGGATATAGAGGGTACGGCAGCGCACTAGCGTCTGACTTCAATCCCTTGTTGTGCCATGAAGTCCTTGGCCTCCGGGATCGAGTACTCACCGAAGTGAAAAATACTGGCGGCCAGAACAGCATCGGCACCACCTTCATTAATACCATCCACCAGGTGCTGGAGATTACCGACACCGCCTGAAGCAATCACAGGCACAGATACCGCATCACTGATTGCCCTGTTAAGGGCCAGGTCAAAACCATTCTTGGTGCCATCACGATCCATGCTGGTCAGCAGTATTTCACCCGCGCCATTGGCCACCATCTTCCTGGCCCATTCAACAGCATCCAGGCCAGTGGCATTACGGCCACCATGGGTAAAGATTTCCCATCTGTCGGCTTCCCCTTCAGCAGACACCTTCTTGGCATCTATGGCCACCACAATACACTGTGAGCCGAAACGCTCAGACGCTTCCCTGACAAAATCAGGATTCTTCACTGCCGTGGTATTAATGGCCACCTTGTCTGCACCGGCATTGAGCATGTCGCGAATATCCTGCAGGGTGCGGATGCCGCCGCCAACCGTCAACGGAATAAAGACCTGGCTGGCAATATCACGTACGGTTTCGATGGTGGTCTGGCGACCTTCGTGACTGGCGGTGATATCGAGGAAAGTGATTTCATCCGCGCCCTGGTCACAGTAGCGTTTGGACACTTCAACCGGGTCGCCGGCATCGCGTATTTCGACAAACTTCACGCCTTTGACGACGCGGCCATTTTCACAGTCCAGACAGGGAATGATGCGTTTTGCCAATGCCATAATCAGATACTCCCATCCCAGGACAGGAAATTTTTATATAGCTGAAGCCCCGCCTGCTGACTTTTT
>CAZBBS010000004.1:0-64291 GCA_964490145.1 uncultured Enterobacteriaceae bacterium | reverse complement strand
GTGGGACGAAGTAAGAGCGGAGGCAGGAGGCAGGAGGCAGGAGGCAGGAGGCAGGGACGATGTTCGTTTTTCCGGGATAACCGTCAAGATTTTTTTTTACCCAAAGTGATAATAATGGCCATCCACCCAAAATTTTCCAGAAACAATCCTGTCTCCTGTCTCCTAAAACACGTCAGGACTGCGTCCTGACCCACGCCAGCACATCCTCATACTTGACCTTCCCCCCGAAGATATCCAGTGCACTGCCAATCGTCAGGTCCACCCTGTCTTTGCCCAGCGCTTTCACCAGGTCCAGGTCTTCCAGGCGCGATACACCGCCGGCATAGGTCACCGGTAAGGGGGAGTGTTTACCAAGGGTAACGATTAAATCTTCCTGAATGCCCTGGCTCATGCCTTCGACATCCACACCATGCACCAGGTATTCGGCGCAATAGTCAGCGAGATTTTCAAGCAAAGTCGCTGAAACTATTTCGCTGGTAAAGGTTTGCCAACGGTTGGTGACAATATGGAAGTCATCCCCTTTTTTACGGCAGCTCAGGTCGAGGACGAGACGGTCCCTGCCCACCGCATCGCGCAACCGCGCCAGCTTGTCCTTGTCGAGGTGGTCATCGCTGAACACCCAGGAGGTGACGATGACATGACTGGCACCGGCATCCAGAAATTCAGCCGCATTATCAGGGTTTACACCGCCGCCATAATGCATGCCGCCCGGAAAAGCCTTTAAAGCCTCCAGCGCTGCATCACGGTTGCCATTGCCCAGGGAAATGACATGCCCTCCCACCAGGTTATCCTGCTGGTAACGATGGGCATAATCCGCCGGAGCCTGGCTGGAAACAAAATTGGTCTGCAGGGCGTCGCGGTTGTCATCCTGCAACGACCCCCCGACGATCTGCACAACCTTGCCGTCGTGCAGATCTATACAGGGTCTGAATTTCATACTGCTACAACCAGAAAGAAACAGCTTACATGCTGATCAGTTCGTTATAGACCACGGGCAGGAAGCCGGCAGGATCTCCCCATTGTTCATCGTATTCTTCGGTCAGTCCGATGGACATGATCTGCTCCAGGCTCATTCCCTGGTCTATGACTGTTTTCATCCGGGTGCGGATGGTGACCAGCATGTTGTACTGATTACGCAGTTCGGCCTGGGTGCTGACAACGCCGTGTCCTGGCAAAAAGCGGGTGTCGGCGTTGGAGATTTCCAGCAGTTTCTTGTATGAGGCCAGGATGCCATGGAAGCTGCCGCCACCGGCCACATCAACCCGCGGATAGCTGGTCGTGCGGAACACGTCTCCAGTATGAATGATGTTGTCTTCCTTGAAATAGACAAAGGAATCGCCGCCGGTGTGACCCGGGCCATTGTAGAAAACATGGATGCTGTCGCCGTTCAGGTGAAAGTCCACCGAGTCAGCAAAGGTGACAATCGGCAGACCGAGTTTCTGTTCTGCGCTCAATGCCTGGTTGAGATCACCATTGGTGAAGCCGGCTTGAAGAATGGTACGCACGTTTTCATGGGCAACGATCACCGCCCCCTCGCGTCCCATATTCTGGTTGCCGCCGACATGGTCAGGATGATGATGGGTGTTAAGCACAAACCGGACTTTTTCACTCGACAAGCCTTCCAGGGCATCCAGGATTTTTTCGGACAGGGGCGCGAACTGGTCGTCGACAATGAAGATGCCGTCGTCACCTATGGAAACACCAATGTTGCCGCCCTGGCCTGCCAGGTAATAAATGTTGTCAGACAACTGATGCGGCGTAATCTCCACCTGGCTGAAGTCCTGCTGGGCCAAACATGATGCACTCAGCATAACTGAGCCCAGGCAAACGAGTTTTTTCATGATCTTCCCCTCTATGACAATGTACCGAATGATCCGTACTGCGCAGCCCGGTAGCATATCAAAATGGATTCTGGCGGAGTAATTTATTTGCCGGGCACGCGCTCCACCGGCCTGTTGCATGAAGGAATCGGCAACTTTGGATGAATTTTCCTTTAATTCGCCACCTCTGGATTGCCAGGCTGTACGTACTGTGTCACACTGCTCCCATCTTTTTGCAAACGCCCAGTGCTACTTGCAGCCGATCGAGAAACGTACTTTGAGCTTTCTGCGAAAGCCGCTTTCTCAACTTTACTTTCTCTGACCAGCTACATCAGACGCCTGGCAGGAGGGTAGAGTCACCAAAAAAAACAGTCTTCCTTGAAACAACACCCGTACATTTGATTTTTCACTGACTCAACGACCGGGAGATTTTCCTTTATGGCTAAACGATCACATGCCAGGAAACAGGCGAAGTACCAGGGAGAGCAATACTCATACAATTCAAGACACAGAGAGGGTAAACGCACCAAAGCAAAACGCAGACAGCAGGAAGAACCATCCAATATTGTCGACATTCATGCTCACAGCAATCAGCTTGAGACAGCCTACTTCCCCCACCAGAAAAAAACGCCCCTCGTGGCGCGCACCTCAGCCCAGCAAAAATACATCAACGCCATCAGGAACAACTGCCTGACCTTCGGGATTGGTCCTGCCGGCACCGGCAAGTCCTATTGTGCCGGGGCACTGGCCGCGGAAGCCCTGGAATCCGGCCGTATTGAGCGCATCATCCTGACCCGGCCAGCCGTTGAAGCAGGTGAAAATCTGGGTTTTCTGCCAGGCGAAGTGGAAGACAAGTTTGCCGTGTATATTGATGCCTTCAGGGACATCCTCAATGAAAGACTGGGACGCGGCGTAGTGGATTACTGCCTGCGCCATGGTCGCATTGTTGGTGCCCCGCTTGCCTACATGCGCGGCAAAACGTTCAACAACAACACCTTTGTCATTCTGGATGAAGCCCAGAACACCTCACCAGTGCAGATGAAAATGTTCCTCACCCGCATCGGCGAAGAGTGCAAGGTGGTCATCAATGGTGACATCAAGCAAAGCGACATTCGCGGTGCCAACGGCCTGGAAGATGCCATTCAGCGGGTACAGGGTTTACCCGGCGTTCACATTCACACTTTTGAAAAACACGATATCGTTCGCAGCGGCCTGGTCAGGGATCTGCTCGATCGTTACGAAACGTACTAGAGACAAACCAGACAAATCCGGACCTCTGCCCACAGACCGGCAGATTCAGTACACATCCGGATATCCAGCTCCTGGCCAGTACTGGCCAACACGTTAAGGCTGTTAACAGGTAAGGCTTGTGGTTGTGATGCGAGCGCCAAAAGCATCATTTCCCACCTCGGGGCGATTTACATATAATTTGCCGCGCTTTATCTGAAGGATGTCCCATGAACAGTCTTGACCAGCAAGTACTCGTCCAACTGCGCAACTGGCTTGATGCCGGCAAGCAGTGCTGGTTATGCACCATCATCAGTACCTTTGGCTCCTCGCCCCGTCCGGTCGGCTCCCTGCTTGCCTGCAACGAAGACGGGCTGTATTGCGGCTCATTGTCCGGCGGCTGCGTGGAAGATGACCTGCGTGACAGCATCAATCGCCGGGAACTGGCGACAGAAAAACCGGAAAAAATACAATACGGGGTGACAGTCGAGGATGTCATGCGCCTGGGGCTGCCCTGTGGCGGCACACTCGAAGTGGTGATTGAACCCATCAGCCCGGATCAGAAAACCCTGTACGCCTCTCTCGCCGACAGTATTTCCCGCCGTGAGTTGGTCACACGAACCGTGGATCTGGACACGGGTGAAACCCGCATTGCCGCGGCCGCCAAACACGAACCTTTGCACATTACCGACAATGTTCTGCACCACACCTATGGCCCCTCGTTTCAGCTTCTGCTGATTGGTGCAGTTCAGGTGGCCTACTACCTGGCGAACATGGCCCAGGCCCTGGATTACCAGGTGGAAGTCTGCGATCCCCGCGCCGAACTGGTGGCCAACACTCCAATCAGGGATGTCCCGGTGGTCAGCGCGATGCCCGATGACTGGTTGCGCGAGAAGGTACTGGACCAGCAGACGGCTGTCATTGCCCTTTGCCATGATCCCCGAATCGACGACATGGCATTAATGGAAGCACTGCAGGCCAGCGACGCCTTTTATATCGGTGCCATGGGTTCGGAGCGCACTTCCGCTGCCCGCCGCAAGCGCCTATTGGATCTCGACATCACCCAGGAACAGATTGACCAGCTGCATGCGCCAGTGGGACTGTCCATTGGCAGCAAGACACCTCCCGAAATTGCCATCGCCATTCTGGCGGAGCTTACCAGTCTGAGAGCAAAGGCCAGAAAGGTATGACCCACCGGCTTTCCACTGAGTCCATCGGCATCATCATGCTGGCGGCAGGCAGTGGACGGCGCTTTGGTTCTGACAAGCGCCGTGCTGTCATGGCCAATGGCAAGACGCTGCTGGAAAACACCCTGGAAAATATTCCGGAAACCTTCACATCACGGGTTCTCGTCCTCAAGCCGGGCGATGAGGACCTCGCCACCCTTTACAGCGGCAGTTGGCAAATCTGTTTTGCGGAAAATCCGGACAACGGCATGTCCAACAGCCTGGCTTCGGGCATAAAAATGGCCGCAGACTGGCAAGGTGCTCTCATCGCCCTGGCTGATATGCCATTCATCAAGCCGGAAACCTATTCAGCCGTGCAGGATTCCCTGACCGAACATGACATCATCATTCCATGCATCAAGGGCAAACGCGGCAATCCCGTGGCGTTTCGCCAGCGATACTTTCAGGAAATACTTGCCCAGTCCGGCGACAGGGGCGCCAGGGAGTTACTGAATCAATACGCAGAACACTGTCACCAGCTGGAAACCGGAGACAAGGGCATATTGCGGGATATTGACCAGCCTGAAGGGCTGGAATGAACAATTGATAACAACTATTTGAAAAAGTCGTCGATGACCTTGCCGCTTCCGTCACAGGTAGGGCAATCCTTGCCATTGCGAATGAAACCCAGGCCATTGCAGGTATCGCAGGACGTCTGAAAGGGATATTTGAGCACGTCGATGATTTCCTGCAGGGCCTGGGACTGCACAGCAGATCCCTGCGCACCATCTGCCAGCATCATTGCCGCCATATTGCCTTTCTTGTTGTGGACGTATTCGTTCATGTCTGAAATTCTACTGAGACACCTGAGCTTGATTAACAGGACAAATTCCTGAACTGGAGGCCATTATAGGTGGCCGGCTCAGGCAGATTCGTTAATGAGTTCACAAAAATGGTACGACTGGGCAGAAAATTCAGATTTCACCGCGATATCATATTCGCCATAAAATCCATTTAACTCTTTGATATTCAATGGGTTATTTTAATTTCCAGCAACCAAACGCCCTACTGGAAACGGCTTTCTCAAGCCAAAAAAAACCCGGCTATTGCCGGGTTTAACATGGGATCTTTCAATAACAATCAAGAGGAGTGTCAGATTTCAAAAAGGGGATTTTGACTTTACACACCCTTTTAGAACCATGATGCCGGAGAAAGTTCACTCCAAATGCAATTTTTTTTGCCTTGCCTAGAACTGGGATTCTGGCAGGCGAACCACCAGGCCATCCAGGTCATCGGTAATCTTTATCTGGCAGCTCAGGCGGCTGGTCTCCTGAGGTTCCAGAACACACTCCAGCATGTCCTTTTCCATTTCGCTGGCTGCCGGGATCCTGTCCACCCAGGCCGGGTCAATATAGCAATGGCAGGTGGCACAACTGCAGGAGCCGCCGCACTCGGCAATGATGCCGTCGATCATATTGTCGACCGCACCCTGCATGACGGAGGATCCGCTGGCAACTTCCACTTCATTGATAGCGCCGTTATGGCTGATATACGTAACTACAGGCATGAAAAAATCTTTCCTTTGGTTGACGGTTTTCTTTACTGAATCTCTGGTCTTAATGTTGTCTGGCTAGTCCAACAAGGACTTGACCGGCAGCTCTGCGTCCTGGATCCGGACCGGATCGACCTCAAGCTCCCTGGAGATCAGCTGTTTCCCGGTCATGAACTCCTGGGGGCTGTTGATAGCATCCACCGCAATGACCTTGGATCCCTTGAGATAGAATGCTGCAAATTTTCTGCTGCCGTCCGGATCTCCTCGAAGCACCACCTGATCATAGCCTTCGGACAGGCCTGCTATCTGCAGTTTCAGATCGTACTGGTCAGACCAGAACCATGGCAGCGCATTATACTGAATTGACCTGCCACATAAAGCCGCTGCTGCCACCTTGGCCTGCTCCATGGCGTTCTGCACACTTTCAAGCCGCAGCTGACGCTGATAAAAGTGATTGAAATGTCGGGTGCAGTCACCAGCCGCGGCAATGTTGTCATCGCTGGTCAGGCAGGCATCATTCACGACAATGCCATTATCGACCTCCAATCCGGCCGTTTCCGCCAGCGAGGTATTTGGCATCACCCCGATACCGATAATGACCAGATCGGCAGCAAAGGTACTGCCATCGGCACAGTGCACTTCACTGACGCGACCTTCGCCACCAAAACCTGTGACCTGGACCCCACAGTGAATCCGGCAGCCCTCTTCCTCATGGATACGTGTATAAAAATGCGAAAGCTCCGGCGCTGTCACCCGGCTCAAAACACGCTCGGCTGCCTCAAGTACTGACACCTCCATATTGAGCTTTCTCAACATGGCCGCCGTTTCAAGCCCGATATAGCCACCGCCGACAATCACTGCTTTCTTACCGTCACCCAGGAACTGGCGAATAGTTTCCACATCACTGATGTCGCGCAGGTATAACACCCCTTTGAGATCAGCGCCTGGCAGATCCAGTTTTCTGACTCTGGCACCGGTCGCCAATGCCAGCTTGCTCCAGGAAAAGGTTTCATCATGGGACAGGGTCAGGGTTCTGGACTCCCGGTCCAGTCCGGTTACCCGCTGCCCGAGCAGAAACTCGACACCGATTTTTTCATACTGAGTTTCCGGCCTGATCAGGAGGTCATCTACATGCTTTTCACCGGACAGGAAGGTTTTTGACAGCGGCGGACGGTTATACGGCAGGTAGGGTTCGTCGCCGATGACCAGGACCCGCCCTTCCCAGCCTTCCTGGCGCAGGCTCACGGCAAGCTGACCGCCGGCATGACTGGCGCCAACCACAATACAACAGGGTTCAGACATGATGACTCACTAATTTCCATTCTATTTGCACGGTCTGTTTCTGTGCTGAGACTACACAACTGCCGGGCAACGGGCTATATTTGTGAGCCAGTTTAACCTAATAAGAAGCCATAGATCAGGCCACTATCCTGTATCTTCCAAAATCCATCTACACCTTAATTTGAACAAGAAGGAATTACCTCATGAAAACGAGAGCTGCCGTTGCTTTTGGAGCTGGAAAGCCCCTGGAAATCTGCGAAGTCGACCTGGAAGGCCCAAGAGCCGGCGAAGTCCTGGTCGAGCTGAAAGCCACAGGTGTTTGTCATACTGACGCCTTTACCCTCAGCGGTGATGATCCAGAAGGCGCCTTTCCTGCCATTCTTGGCCATGAAGGTGCCGGTGTAGTGGTAGAAGTGGGCCCGGGCGTGAAATCCCTGAAACCGGGCGACCACGTCATTCCGCTTTACACTGCAGAATGCCGCGAATGTGATTACTGTCTGCACCCCAAGACCAACCTGTGCCAGGCCGTACGTGCCACCCAGGGCCAGGGCCTGATGCCTGACGGCACCAGCCGTTTCTCACTGGACGGCAAACCGATTCTGCATTACATGGGCTGCTCCACCTTCTCCAACTATACTGTCCTGCCTGAAATCTCCCTGGCCAAGGTGCGTGAAGATGCGCCTTTCGACAAGATCTGCTACATCGGCTGTGGTGTCACCACCGGTGTTGGCGCTGTTGTTTTCCAGGCCAAGGTGGAAATCGGTTCCACGGTTGCCGTGTTCGGTCTCGGCGGTATCGGCCTGAACGTCATCCAGGGTGCCAAGCTTGCAGGCGCCAGCAAGATCATCGGCATCGATCTGAATCCGGCACGTGAAGCCCTGGGCAAACAGTTCGGCATGACAGATTTCATCAACCCCAACGACGTTGAAAACGTGGTTGACCACATCGTGCAGATGACCGGCGGCGTGGATTACAGCTTCGAATGTATCGGTAACGTCAAGGTCATGCGCCAGGCGCTGGAATGCTGCCACAAGGGTTGGGGTGAGTCCTACATCATCGGTGTTGCCGGTGCCGGCCAGGAAATCTCCACCCGTCCGTTCCAGCTGGTCACCGGTCGCTCCTGGAAAGGTACCGCCTTCGGTGGTGCCCGTGGCCGTACCGACGTACCGAAAATCGTGGACTGGTACATGGACAGGAAGATCAATATCGACGACCTGATCACCCACACCATGCCGCTGGAAGACATCAACAAGGCCTTCGACCTGATGCATGCCGGCGAAAGCATTCGCTCAGTCGTTCTTTACTGATACAGTTATGCCTGCAAGGGGCAGGGTTCACGCCCTGCCCCTTTTTTAATTCA
Organism: uncultured Enterobacteriaceae bacterium; assembly: GCA_964490145.1. GTDB lineage: Bacteria > Pseudomonadota > Gammaproteobacteria > Pseudomonadales > Pseudohongiellaceae > Eutrophocola. The sequence continues at coordinate 55,885 of CAZBBS010000004.1, read as the reverse complement.
AGAGGAAAAAGAAATGAGTCTGGAACAAGTCAGTGCCAATGCCATGTTTGGCGGCAAGCAGCTCAAGCTGAAACATACCTCCAAGGTCCTGAACTGCGACATGATCTTTTCTGTCTACCTGCCTCCCCAGGCAACGACAGAGGATGTCCCGGTGATTTACTGGTTGTCAGGTCTGACCTGCACTGACGACAACTTTGTCCAGAAAGCCGGCGCCCAACAGTTTGCGGCACAGGCTGGCGTTGCCATTGTCTGTCCGGATACCAGCCCACGAGGCGAAGGTGTGCCGGATGACCCGGATGGGGCTTACGACTTTGGCCTGGGTGCCGGTTTCTACGTCAATGCCACCCAGGATCCCTGGAAAGAGCATTACCACATGTACGACTATGTCACCCAGGAGCTCCCGCGGGTTCTGGCTGACAGTGATCTGCCACTGGATACCGCCAACTGCTCCATCATGGGCCACTCCATGGGCGGTCACGGCGCCCTGACCATCGCCCTGAAAAATCCGGGCAGGTACAAGGCTGTTTCAGCCTTTGCGCCAATCTGTTCACCCCTGAACTGCCCCTGGGGCGAAAAGGCGCTATCCAACTACATCGGTGACAACCGTGAAGACTGGGAGGAATACGATACCTGTGCCCTGATCCCGAAAGCCAAGGAAAAACTCCACATCCTGGTGGACCAGGGACAGAACGATGATTTCCTGCGCGGCCAGCTCAAAACGGTACTGCTGCAGCAGGCCTGCCAGGATGCCGGTCATCCACTGACCCTGCGTTTCCAGGCAGGTTATGATCACAGTTATTTCTTCATTGCCTCGTTTATCGAAGACCATATCAATCATCACGCAACAGCGCTCTGGGCTTGACGGAGCCAGGGCACAGAATGCAAGAGGCAGGGACACGTTCTTCAAATCAGGTTTTAATGGGTAGATTGTTTTTTCAAGGTAAAAATATAAACACGGGACTGCCAGGGTTGGTTGAACACCCTGCATCCTGCCTCTTGTCTCCTGCCTCCGTTCTGCCCCATGCCTGACTCCAACCTGACAGTCACCCTTGTCCAACCCGACCTGGCCTGGCAACAGGCCGAGGCCAATCGGGACATTCTGGCAGACATGCTTGCCATTGATGACCTGGACACCGACCTCATTATCCTGCCGGAAATGTTCAACAGCGCCTTTACCATGGACGGCGCTATTGCCGAAGAGTGGCCGGGAGAAACAGTGGATTGGATGCTGGAGCTTGCCCAGTCTCATGATGCGGCTGTATGCGGCAGCATCGCGGTGCTGGATGACGGACAGCGCTACAATCGCCTGGTATTCATGACGCCTGAAGGCAACGTGGTTTATTACGACAAGCGTCACCTGTTCCGGATGCTGGGGGAGCACAAGCGTTATGGTGCAGGCGATGAACGTGCCCTGCTGGTCTGGCGAGAATGGCGCATCCTGCCCCTGGTCTGTTATGACCTGCGCTTTCCCGTGTGGAGCCGAAACAGCGCTGATCTTGCCTATGACCTGGTGCTCTATGTTGCCAACTGGCCCGCAGCCAGAAACGGGCACTGGCAAACCCTGCTACAGGCACGAGCCATCGAAAACCTGGCCTATAGCGTTGGCGTGAACCGCATCGGCACGGATGGCAATGGCATCGACTATGTCGGCCACAGCATGGTAACTGACCATGCCGGGAAGGTCTTGCTTGATGCCGGGGAAACAACAGGGATACATACTGTGACACTCAGCAAAACCGCCCTGAACAACTACCGGGAAAAATTTCCCGCGCACCTGGATGCGGATGCGTTTGAGTTGAGCTAGAGGCAGGAGGCCTCATGTCTCCTGCCTCCGAAAATCGAATCGCGCTTTTCCCGCACTTCCGCTAAAATCCCCGCATGCCCTTGCCCCGCGCCTACCTGATTGACTCCAGCATTTATATTTTTCGCGCCTGGTATGTCTACGATGACACCATTGTTGATAGCCAGGGCAATCCCAGCAATGCCGTATTCGGGTTCACCGATTTTCTTTACCAGCTGATCCGGCAGAAACAGCCCCGGTTTATTGCCTGCGCCTTTGATTCCTCCCAGAAAGACAGTTATCGCAAGGAGCTGTTTCCCGAGTACAAGGCCAACCGTGAACCTGCCCCGGAAGAATTGAAGATCCAGTTCCAGCACTGCCGTAATTTCTGCCATGCAGTGGGTATTCCTGCGTTCAGTAGTGAACGTTTCGAGGCTGATGACATCATCGGCTCGCTGGCCCAGCGCCTCAGGGACCAGGGCTTTGCCGTGACGATAGTCAGCGCCGACAAGGACCTGACCCAACTGGTGCTCGGTGAGGAAGATGCCTGGTGGGATTTTGCCCGGGGCAATGTTTTGAACAACAGGGGTGTGGAAAAACAGTTTGGTGTCAGGCCGCACCAGATTGCAGACATGCTGGCGCTTACCGGGGACAAGATCGACAACATTCCGGGAATACCGGGAGTCGGCTATACCACGGCCGCACGCCTGCTACAGAAGTACGCGTCAATTGAAGACATTCTGGAAAATGTTGAGCAGATTCCAACCATGAAATTTCGCGGAGCCACCCGTATCGGTGCGCTGGTCAATGCCCACAGGGACATGCTGCCCCTGAACAAACTGCTCACAACAGTAGTCTGTGACATGGATTTTGAGGAAGAACCTGACCTGAGTCGCAAGGGCTTGGATAATGACGCATTTACGGCCATCAGTAATCTGTTGGCCATGAGCCCGACCATGCAGCAGCGCTGGTTTGATCTGGACCAGACTCCTTGAACGACAACATGCATCCCCTGCGGCATAAATTGCCGTTACCCCTGATGGCTGCCATTTCGGCCCTGCCGCCACTTGCCATTGATATGTACCTGCCTGCCATTCCTGGTATGGCTGAAAGTTACGGTACTGAAATAAGCACTGTTCAATATTCCCTGAGTGTTTTTCTGGTGTCCTTCGGTTTCGGGATGATGCTCTTTGGCCCCTTATCCGATCGTTATGGCCGCCGGCCACTAGCCGTTTTCGGCATGTTGGGGTTTGCTGCATTTTCCCTGGCCCTTGCACTGAGCCCAACAGCTGAGATTTTTCTGATCCTGCGTGTTTTCCAGGGTTTCCTGGGTAGTGCCGCCACCATCACCATCCCGGCGATGATCCGGGACTGTTTCGGCAAGGACACGGCAAAAGGCATGTCGACAGTCACCATGATCATGCTGACAGCACCTCTGGTTTCACCACTGATCGGGTCGGCATTGTTAACCTGGTTCGACTGGCACTCGATTTTTTTCCTGCTCGCCATTTATGCAGCCATCGTGCTGATGCTGATTATCTGGAAACTGCCCGAAACCCTGGCTGCTGAAAGCCTGCAGAACCGGCAGCCCGTGCTCAACAGCTACAAGGTCATTCTGGGCACACCAGTGATCTATCCATACCTGGCAACTTTCCTGATGTCCTCCATGGCCTTCTTCACCTACCTCACCTCTGTACCCTTCATTTACATTACCTGGTTTGGGGTTTCTGCCACCAAGTTCGGGTTCCTGTTTACGACCAATGCCGGTGCACTCATCCTGGCCAACTTCATTAACGTGCGCGTGGTATCAAGAATTGGCCCAAGGCGCATGATGCATCTGGGACTGGGCATCGGATCGTTCTTTGCCCTGTGTCTGTTACTCGCCACGCTCCTGGGACTGGGGCTGTACTGGACGGTAGTCTGCTTTTTCATGATCGTTGGCTGTCTCGGCATCATTTCTGTGAATGCTGAATCCCTGGTCCTGATCCGTTTTCCCAACCAGGCCAGCACGGCCTCCGCCGTCGCCAGAACACTACGATTCAGTACCGGCGCCCTGGTTGGCCCAATTCTGGCACTGATTTACACGGGCACACCTGTACCTATTGCCGGACTGATTCTGGGTTCCCTGTGTGCAGCCATTGCCATCCAGCCGCTGATCAAGCCTGAACCCGAAACACGAGAATAAAAAAAGCCGGGGGAAATCCCCCGGCTAAAGGCCTGACGCAGAGCACAGGCACTTGGCAAGACTATTCCTTTAACGTAAAACTGAAACGGTATTGCAGGGACTTCATGGTGACCGGCCTGCCATTGTCGATTCTCGGGTTGTATTTCCAGCGACTGATCGCCGTTAACGCTGCACGATCAAAAATGCCTGGCGGGTTGGCACCCAGCACACTCGCATTAATTACCGCTCCATTTTCATTCACATCAAATTCGACAATGACAAAACCCTCAATCCCCCGCACCAACGCCCGGCTTGGATACACTGGCTGAATCTGGGCTATGGGCATGGCACTGGCATCCGCCGGCCCCAGTCCAAACTCAAACGCTTCAACACCGGGGTTTTTCGCCAAATTTCCTGTAAAAGCGATGGCCGGAGATTGCGGTGTTCGATTGTCCACCTGCTGCGGCGGCAGTTCTGGCGGCGCTTCCGGCTCTTCAGGCCGTGGTGACGCATGAACCGGATCAGGTTCCCACTCCGGCAAAGTTACCGGAGCGAGCGTGATGCGCATGTTGATCGTTTCTGGCTGCTCATCGTTCACGATCAGCCATTGCATGGTGTAGAAAAGTCCCAGCGTCACTGTAGCGGCAAACAGCATGATCACATTCAGTTTCCCCAGGCGATACAGAAATTCAGACATGGCTTGTCCCTCCTTTTACAAAGATGCTAAAAAACAGCGGCTAGAAATCGAACTACTGGATCAGGATGACAGGGTCATCCGGGTTTGAGCTGGTAGACAAATCGGGTTTGCCTGCCTTCCAGGGTAATTTGTTCACCATCGAGTGTTGGTGGTACGAACCGGTACTGCTCAATGGCCTTGAGTGTACTGCGATTGAACACCTTACCTGGACTGGATTCCACAATAACGGGATCCCTGACTTTACCCTCGTGGTCAATGGCATATTCAACCACCGAATATCCCTCGATTCCCCTTGCCCTGGCCCTGTGCGGATACTCAGGTGAAATTTTTCTGATCGGAACCAGGGATTGTTCAGCGTCCTGCCCTTCCCTTCCGGGCGAACCATCCACAAACCCTTCCAGGTCGATAGCATCATATACCTGCTGCCCCTCATGGCTGGTGTAATGGTTGATGTAGTTCTCCAGTCCCAGCCTGGCATCATCGACACCCTGGTAGGCAAAATACTCTTCAAGCAGGGAGGGTTTTTGTTTTTCATGGCTGCGCCCTTGCAGACCTTCCTCAACCGCATCTTGTGCAGCACCCATCACAGCAGCGCCCTTTGCATTTTCAGCACTGGCATATCGCCGGCAACGTTCTTCGCGACGGGAACTGGAATCCTGCTGCACTTCCTGGATCATGTCCGCCAGAAACTCACTGTGGACACTGGCTTCACTTTTGGGGATAAAAATCACTGAAAAAGCCGTACTGGCATGGGGATCAAGCGTTGTCACATTCACCAGGGTCACGAGCCGCAGGGATGCCAGCACCACGATCACCAGGCTTCCGATAATCAGCCCCCGAACAACCCAGTCTATTTCAGTATTCTGCCGCCTGCGCGCCGGATCAAGAATAGACAGAATACGGGAGCCCAGAGAGGATCCGGCTATCGCTTGCACCAGGGCCCCGTCCAGATGACTTGTCCTGGCATGCCGGGCTATTTCCAGCAGATTGTTCGCATATTCATTCTGGCAATAACCGTTAAGAATAACGGCATCGTCACAGGCCTGTTCAGCCTCCTCCTCGAATTTGCCAGCGGCATACCACACCAGCGGGTTGTACCAGTAAATGGCCCGGGTAATTCTGACTATCAGGAATGTCAGCCAGTCCAACCGCCTGATATGGCTGAGTTCATGTAACAATACATTGCGGATTTTTCTGGCAGACCAGGTATCGGCCCCTTCCGGGAGAATAATCTCCGGTCGAAACAGGCCCCAACTGACTGGTGAATAAACATGCTGGCTGGACAGCAGGCGTACCGGAACCGTCAAGCCTTCCTGCCACAACAGTGTTTCAAGTTCCTCAAGCTGCTCTGTGTTTTTCACCGGCCGGGCTTCCCGGCTCAGGGCACATACCTTCACCAGGCCAAGCAGGATGTAACACAGCTGCAATGCCAGCAATGAGAAATAGACACCCATCAGGGCTTTCCACCAGGTGCCTGCCAGGAGTCGCGCATTCCCCGCCAGCGAGGCAATACCCCGCGTCATGGAGTTTTCCCTGATCACAACATCACTGGTTTCAATAGGCACGTGAATCTTCGGCAACAGGCCGATGAAGACTGGCAGGACAAAAAGACTGACAAGCCCTACACACCACACCAGGTGACGGGCAGAGGCAGGCAGGTTTCTGGTGAAAGGCTTCAGCCCCACCATGACAAGGAGGACAAACAGGGATTTCAGGATCAGGTCGACAAAATAGCCCATCCCGGTGTGCTGATGCAGCAGGTTTTCAAAGGCATCCACCAGAGAATATATCTCCATGGTTCTTCCCCCTAAAACGACCTGTAACGACTGACCTCTACAGATACAGTTTGTTAAGTGTTATGTGGTTATTTTTTTTTGTCCCGCTTTTTTGCCGCCATGATCATACTTTCAATTTCTTCCAGTTCCTGTTCACTGATATCGTTAAAGGACATGCCGAGCAAGGCATTGACGGCCTGGGCGGCAGAACCGTCGTAAAAAGTTTTAACCAGACGCACAATGGCGTTGCGACTGGCCTGCTCGTGATCGACTACCGGGAAATAGACGTACCTGGCACCAGACTCACGATGCCTGATGTGCCCTTTGTCCTCCAGCTTTCTCAACATGGCCCTGACAGCAGAATAACTGGGCGGATCCGGCAAGCGGTCCATGACTTCCTGGGCTGAGACCTCCGACTTCTCATAGATAATGTCCATGATCTGTCGTTCACGTCGACTCAGGTTGATGGCTTTGCTCATGTGATTCACCTGCTGCTCATGCAGTAAACAAAAGGTGTGCTACGTTTTTAGCACCGTGCTACAAAAATAGCATTAGCCGGTTTTTTGCCAACACTTTTTTGCACTTATTTTTTGCACAATTATGCAAAGTGGTTTTTATGTCCATAAGCCCCTGTTTTTATTTATATAATGCGAATTTTAGCAATGGCAATTAACAACATGAGCAGCATCATTCGACACAGGGCCAGCGATCAGGTGGAGTTCCTGGACATTCAAAACAAGCATGCAACGGCCAGGGTCTCGCTTTTCGGGGGGCAGGTTCTGTCATATATCCCGCACCGCGATGGCCGGGAAAGACTGTATGTGAGTCGCAGCGCCTTGTTTGATGGGAGCAAACCCATCAGGGGGGGAATTCCCCTGTGCTGGCCATGGTTTGCTAAACATCCAGGAGACGCTGACTGCCCTTTCCATGGTTTTGTAAGAAACCGTCAATGGCATCTTGTCGAGGAAGATCATGCTGACGTTGCCACAACCCTGCTTCTCCATGCTGTTGATACCACCAGTGACTGTTTTGCCGGCACAGCTGAGTTATTCCTTAAAATTCTGGTTAGCGATCACCTGACCCTGGAGCTGATTACAAAAAACACCGGGATGGAGAGCTTTTCACTGACCTGCGCCATGCACAGTTATTTTGCAGTTGATGACATCAGGCAAACTGTTCTGGAAGGATTAAGCGGCAGGTATTCTGACAAGGTCCGGGATTTTGCCCATTTTGAGACACCAGCAGAATACCGGTTCAGTGAAGAAACTGACCGCATTCACCTGTCGCCCTGCCCTGACGCAACCATCAAGGGGATGGACATGGCCACCCGGGTAGCATCCTCCGGACACGACAGCATCGTGGTATGGAACCCCTGGACCGCCTGCCATGAAAATTTCCCTGACATGGAGCCCGAAGATTATCTGCATATGCTCTGTGTGGAAACCGCCGTCACCTCTGGCATCACGGTCGCGCCAGGCCAGCGCCACATTCTACGCCAGGAAATTTACTGATCGTTCATGTATGTTTCGGGCTGTGATGTTAGGATGACCCGGATAAATCAAACCGGCAGCACTCTCAGGATGACATGCCAGGTCATGAAGGAATGACACTATGAAGATTTTTATCAAACTGATGGTACTGGCTCTGGTATTGAGTTACGCCAGTTTGTTCATCATCAAAAAGCCTGACGGCACACCAATAAAGACCCTGGACAGCCTCAAGCCCGATGTGGATTTTTCAGCAGTCAGTGAATTACCTGGAAAGCTGCAGGCGTTATTTCCCGGGACTGACAGCAGCAAGGACAGCCTGGAATCCGGCATGGAAATTCAGATTACACCCGAAACCATCTACCGCTGGCAGGATGAACTGGGCAGCTGGCATTATTCCAACTCACCGCCTCCCGGTGTTGCTGCCGAAGCCATGAACCTGGAAAGCCCAACCGTCATGACGCTGTACCGGGAATCCCCCGAGCCAACCACTGACGCCCTGGAAAACAACAATCCGGGCATTGGCAGCACGACTGCAGGACAAACAACACCCGGCTTGCTGCCAGGCAAAATAGGCGAAATGCAGGAGGTGATGCAGCAGGCCCGGGATGTTTCCGGGCAGCTTCAGGAAAAGATGGATCGGCAGCAGCAGATCCTTGATGAACTCTAGCTAGTCAGGCTTTCCTGGCACCCGGATATCCAGCACCATATCCTGTACGTCCCGAGGAGGACTGTCAGTAAAACGGCAGACCAGCACGGCCACCAGAAAGTTCAGCAGCATACCAACGGCACCAATCCCTTCCGGTGAAATGCCGAACCACCAGTGGTCAGCATTATCCAGCGCGGGATTGATGAACTTGAAATACACGATGTAAATCGCGGTAAAGGCGATGCCTGTGATCATGCCTGAAACCGCACCTTCCTTGTTCATCCGGATGGAGAAAATCCCCAGCACGATAGCAGGAAAGAAGGATGATGCTGCCAGCCCGAAGGCAAAAGCGACAACCTGCGCCACAAATCCGGGCGGCCTGATCCCGAAATATCCTGCCACACACACAGCGAAGAAGATGGCGATCCGCGCATACAGCAGTTCCTGTTTTTCCGTGATGTCCGGCATCAGGTTGCGCTTGAGCAGGTCATGGGAAATGGCCGTTGAGATGACCAGCAGCAAACCCGCAGCCGTCGATAATGCGGCAGCCAGACCACCAGCAGCCACCAGTGCGATCACCCAGTTGGGCAGCTGTGCTATTTCAGGATTGGCCAGCACAATAATGTCACGATCCACCACCAGTTCATTCACGTCAGGATCAGCGACATATTGAATCAGACCATCGCCATTCTTGTCGGTGAAGCTGATCAGGTTGGTATTTTCCCAGGTCCTGAACCAGGCTGGCATGCTGATGTACTCAGCGTTGTTTACGGTATTGATCAGGTTGGTACGGGCAAAAGCGGCAATGGCAGGCGCCGTGGTATACAAAATGGCGATAAACAGCAGGGCATAACCTGCTGATTTGCGTGCTGCTCTCACGCTGGGAACAGTGAAAAACCGGATGATCACATGGGGCAGACCTGCTGTTCCCATAATCAGCGCGGCAGTGATGCAAAGTACATCCAGGGTGCTGCGCACACCACTGGTGTACGCTGCAAACCCAAGTTCCTCATGCAGCCCATCCAGACGGTCCAGTAGATATCCCCCACCATAGGCGTCCGTGAGTTGACCACCAAACCCCAGTTGGGGAATCGCCTGCCCGGTCATCATGATGGAAATGAATACGGCAGGCACCATGTAAGCAAATATCAGGACGCAGTACTGCGCCACCTGTGTGTAGGTGATGCCTTTCATGCCGCCGAGCACTGCATAAAAGAACACGATGCCCATGCCGATGAACACGCCCATGTCGATATCCACTTCCAGGAATCGTGAAAACACCACACCCACACCACGCATCTGGCCGGCAACATAGGTAAATGAAACGAAAATGGCACAGACAACAGCTACCATGCGGGCAAACTGGCTGTAATAGCGGTCTCCGATGAAATCCGGGACGGTGAATTTACCGAAGTCCCTCAGGTAAGGCGCAATCATCAGGGCCAGCAGCACATAACCGCCTGTCCAACCCATGAGATACACGGCGCCATCACGGCCCATATAGGAAACGATGCCCGCCATGGAGATAAAGGAAGCCGCTGACATCCAGTCAGCAGCGGTGGCCAGTCCATTGGCAACAGGAGGCACATGAGCACCGGCTATATAAAATTCCCTGGTGGATGACGCCCGGGACTTCACCGCAATAGCGATATACAGAATGAAACTCAATCCGACACAGAGATAGGTCCAGACCTGCAAGCTCATATCATCCCCCCCTTTGATTATTGATATCCAGAGCCGGCTCAGGCCTGATCAACGGCAGCGGCATTTTCCTGGCGCTGCTCCTCCTCAAGAATGGCTTTTTCTTCATGGTGATATTTGTGATCAAGTCGATCCATCAGCTTGAGGTAAACAAAAATCAGGATGACGTAGACATAAACCGAACCCTGCTGCGCCATCCAGAATCCGAGTTTGAATCCACCCAGTCGAATCGAATCCAGCTGGTCAACAAATATCACGGACATGAGAAAAGACACCACGAACCAGATGCTCAGGAGGATGGTCAGGATCCTGATATTTTCCTTCCAGTACCTGTTGTCATCAGAACGCATAGAGCTTTACCCCTTATTATCCTGACCAACCCTCAGGGTCAGGGACACAACTGTCAACTGCTTGGTTTATCACTATCCGCAGACCAGGGACAGCGTGCTGCGCGGACTGCCCCGTGGAATAACGACAATATCGTTATTCCTATTCCCCAAGCTTCCAACCGGACGTGATCGGATAACGCCTGTCCCGACCAAACCCTTTTTTGCTGATTCTGACACCGACAGGTGCCTGTCGCCTCTTGTACTCGTTCAGGTCAACCAGCCGCAATACTCGCATAACAGTATCATGATCAAAACCCTTTTTAATGATGGCATGAGCACTGAGATCTTCCTCAATATACAGGGCCAGGATCTGATCGAGGATCTCATAGGGAGGCAGGTTATCCTCATCCACCTGACCCGGCGCCAGCTCGGCTGACGGAGGCCGCTCGATGATACGTTCAGGAATCATCTTCTCAACCTTCCCTGCCAGGGTATTTCGATACCGGGAAAGTCTGTATACCAGCATTTTTGGCACATCCTTGAGAACATCAAACCCACCGGCCATATCACCGTAGAGCGTGGAATAACCCACCGCCATTTCACTTTTGTTACCGGTCGTCAGCACCAGGTATCCCTTTTTATTTGAAATGCCCATCAGGATGACGCCGCGGCAGCGGGCCTGCAGGTTCTGCTCGGTCAGATCCGTTTCTGTACCCTCGAATTCATCGGCCAGTGCCTCCATGAAAGCTTCATACAGGGGTTCAATGGGAATCGCCCGGTAATGCACGCCAAAGTTTTCAGCCTGCAGGGCTGCGTCTTCAATGCTCATGGAGGAGGTATAACGAAACGGCATCATGACAGCGTGCACTTTATCACTACCCAGGGCATCGACAGCCAACGCAAGTGTCAGGGCCGAATCAATACCTCCAGATAATCCAAGCACCACCCCCTTGAAACCGTTTTTTTCCACATAGTCTTTCAAGCCTTGAACCAGCACACGATATACCAGAGCCTCGCCTTCGGGGTGGGGAGTAATAACGGCAGGCAGCAGGCGCACCTCACCATCCTGCTCTTCAGCCGTTACCGTCAACATGGCCGTTTCACAGGCTGGCGCCAGCGCCCGAAGGGTGCCGTCGCCGTCAATTGCCATGGAGCAGCCGTCAAATACCAGCTCATCCTGGCCGCCTACCTGATTGACGTAGATAACCGGAATAGCGGCTTCACTTTGCCTGGCTGCTATCGTTGCCCGACGGTCAGCCAGTTTCTCGGCATGATATGGCGATCCATTGATGTTGATCATCAGTCTGGCACCGGCATCGGCAGCCTGCAGCATGGGGCCGGAATCCCAGAGGTCCTCGCAGATGGTAAAACCAACAGGGATATTGCCGATATTCAGTACACAAGGGGCATGACCGGGTTCGAAATAGCGTTTTTCATCGAACACCTGGTAATTGGGCAGCAATTGTTTCTGGTAAGTTGCCAGCACCTTGCCCTGGTAGATGATGGACAACATATTGAACAGCTTGCCACCCTCTCTTCCCGGATAACCAATCACCAGGTGGGCATTGATGTTTGCGGCTTTTATGGCTTCAAGGGCGCCATGAATTCGCAAATCAAGGCTGGCTCTTAACAACAGGTCTTCCGGTGGATATGCGGTCAGGACCAGTTCGGGAAAAACGATGACATCGACCTGTTCAAGAGCCAGTGCCTGCCGGGCTGTTTCTATTACCAGGGACGTATTACCCGGGATATCCCCAACCAGGGGATTAACCTGGGCCATAATGATTTTTAATGCCATGCAACCTAACCAGCCAATGGAGTTTTGCTATCTTGATTTTCCGCCAGCATCCGGTCAAATCCGGGGCTGTTGGGCAACCGGGAACAAGCTTTTGTACGCTCAAGCATGTATGGATATTGTCAAACAGGTGCGGTATTGTCTGACACCGAATTGACATTATAAAGATTTTTTATGGGCTTGATCAGACTCATTATCCTCGGCGTGGTTGTCTGGCTTTGCTTGCGCATGGTCAGGAAATTCCAGGAGGCTGGAAAAAAGCCGAGCCGGAAGCAAAACACCCTGAAGCAGGCCAACATGGTACCTTGCAAATATTGCAATGTGCATCTTCCTGAATCCCGCGCCGTCAGGCATGAGCAGCTCTGGTTCTGCAGCGAAGAACACAAACACAAATACCTGACCTCCGGCAGTCAGCGCTAGCGTCTGTTTCTTACTGACGGATTCACGCCCAGCATGCCTGACTCTAACACCAGAATTCTCGAAAACACCGATTCCGCAGAACATCAGAACCGGAAGATATTCGATATCTACAATATTTACCGGCTGGTGCTGTCACTGATCCTGCTGATCAGTTTCTTTTTCAAGTCACTCACGTTCAATCTTGGCAGTGTAAACCCCGAACTCTTCATTCAGGTTATCGTGGTGTACAACGTCTTTAACATGTTGGCTTTTTTCAGGGTGCTGCTCCCTCAGAGCACTGGGCTGGAACGATCACAGTTTGTCGCGATAATACTTGTCGATATTATTTTCCTGGTGCTGATCAGCTACACCTGCGGCGGTGTCAGCAGCGGCATGGCCAATCTGATGATCGTACCCATTTCCACGGGAAGCCTGTTATTCCGCAGCCGGCTGAGTACTTTTTTTGCCGCTGTAGCCTCCATACTGATCATCTATTGCGAGGCCTACCTCTATCTCATCATCGATGAAGGCCTTGATTATTTCGTCCAGGCAGGACTGCTGGGCTTTATCCTGTTTGCCGTGTCAGGATTACTGCAATACCTTGGGGGACGCATCCGTCAGAATGAACAGCTGGCGTTACAGCAGGCCACCAATATTCGCTCCCTGCAGGAAATGAACAACCATATCATCATGCGCATGCATAACGGCATCCTGGTCGTGGACAGCGAAGGCATGATACTCACGATCAATGACGCCGCCAGGCGCTTCCTGCATAAATCTGACGGAGATAACGACACCATAATTCTGCCAGAAGTGCTGATGGAACAACTGCAGTGGTGGCAGGAAAACAACAAGGTCTCCCTCCCTCATTTCAGTCTCAGTGATTCCTCCCGGGAGTTGCAGGCCAGCTTTTCCTATCTGAATCCGGAGGAAAGCCACGCCCCATCCATCCTTATTTTTCTGGAAGACTACACACTGCTCACCAGTCGTGCCCAACAAATGAAACTGATGTCTCTTGGCCGTCTCACGGCCAGCATCGCCCATGAAGTACGCAACCCCCTGGGCGCCATCTCGCATGCCAGCCAACTGCTTAATGAGTCACCCGATATCAACAGCAACGATCAACGTCTTCTGGAAATCATCGACACCCATTCAAAACGGGTCAACAACATCATAGAAAACATACTGGATCTGTCGAGAAACAAGGCAGAGCAGTTGGAACGATTTCCCATCAAACCCTGGCTCGACCAGTTTGTCAGTAAATTTTCCAACTCCCAGTCAGGGGAACACAATATCGAGGTGGTGATGGATGCCCCCGAACTGGAAATTCTGTTTAAGCCCGGCCAACTGGAACAGGTCCTGACCAACCTTTGTGAAAACGGGTTGCGCTACAGCGCCAAATTGACTGGCACTGCCCATATCATCATCAAGGTGGAATCCAGCAGGGAAGAAGGCCTGCCCGTTCTGTTAGTGATTGATGATGGCGAAGGTATTCCGGAATCACTCAGCCAGCAGGTATTTGAGCCCTTCTTCACCACAGAAAAAAGCGGTACCGGGCTTGGCCTGTTTATTTGCCGGGAAATATGCGACGCTAATCGAGCCCGACTGAGCTACAACACCAGCCACCAGGGCAAGAATACTTTCCAGATCAGTTTTTCCAATCCCGACATCAGGTAAGCAGCAGTAAAATGAATCACCAGGTATTGATCGTTGATGATGAACCGGATATCCGTGAATTGCTTGAAATCACGCTCGGACGGATGGAACTGAAGACAGCCTCTGCCTGCGACCTGACCCAGGCCCGCAGCCTGCTTCAGCAAGGGGACTTTCATCTGTGCCTGACCGACATGAAGCTTCCTGATGGCAATGGCATTGAACTGGTGAGGGAAATCCAGGCACATTATCCCCATATCCCGGTAGCTGTCATCACGGCTCATGGCAGCACTGAGACAGCCATTACTGCACTGAAATCAGGGGCCTTTGATTTCGTGTCCAAGCCTGTGGATATTCGCAAGCTCCGGGAGATGGTCACTACCGCCCTGAAACTCGAGCATGACCTGCTGGACAAGGAAGCCGCCAACGAGGACACGAGAGTAAAAATCGTTGGTGAATCTGCAAAGATGAAGCAGCTGCAAACCCAGATCAACAAGCTGGCCCGCAGCCAGGCGCCGGTTTTCATCAGCGGAGAATCCGGCAGCGGTAAAGAACTTGTGGCCAGGGCCATTCACACCCAGGGTCCACGCAAAGACCGGGATTTTATTGCCATCAACTGCGGAGCCATTCCGTCCGAGCTGATGGAAAGTGAATTTTTTGGCCATAAAAAAGGCAGTTTTACCGGTGCGCATAGCGACAAGACCGGCCTGTTCCAGGCAGCGAGCGGCGGCAGCCTGTTCCTGGATGAAATCGCTGATCTGCCGCTGCATATGCAGGTAAAATTACTGCGTGCCATACAGGAAAAGTCTGTCAGGCCTATCGGTTCAGAATCCGAAGTTCCGGTGGATGTCCGTATTATCAGTGCAACCCACAAAAACCTGACGGAAGAAGTCAATAAAGGCAATGTTCGCCAGGACCTGTACTACCGCATCAACGTCATTGAATTGAATGTGCCTCCATTGCGCGACCGGCTGGAAGATATTCCGGCACTGGCCAGGCACTTCCTCTCCTACCTGGCAGAGGAATCCGGGACAGGTAAAGTGGGCCTGAGTGATGAGGCCGTCTCCCGGTTGCAGCAGTACCGCTTCCCGGGCAATGTCAGGGAACTGGAAAATATCCTGCAGCGGGCTCTGGCCATGGCAGATGGCGACCTCATACAGGAAAGTGACCTGCCGCCCCTGCAGCACAGCAGCAAACCGGACCTGGAAAGCGACATCGAGGAAGCCCGTGAACTGGTGTCACGGGAAGACAGTTTTTCTCTGGAAGATTATCTGGAAAGTATCGAACGTGCCGCGATAGAAAAAACCCTGGAAGAAACCCGTTGGCATAAAACAGCAGCAGCCGAAAAACTGGGCATGTCATTCCGGGCCTTTCGCTACCGTCTGAAAAAACTGGGCATTGACTGAATGATCAGGCCCGCTTCAGCTCCCTGGGCATCGAGAACATGATATTTTCTTCAACGCCTTCCATCTCAATTGGCTGAACACCCCCCATCTCCCTCAGCCGTTCAATAACCTCAGCCACCAGGATTTCCGGCGCCGAAGCCCCGGCTGTTACACCGACAGCTTTTTTATTCTCGAACCAGCGCTTATCGATTTCACCCGCATGATCGATCAGGTAGGCCTCACTCCCCATGCGTTCTGCCAACTCACGAAGACGATTGGAGTTCGAGGAATTGGGCGACCCCACTACCAGCACCAGGTCACTCTCCAGGGCCAACTGCTTGACCGCATCCTGACGATTCTGGGTAGCGTAGCAAATATCCTTCTTTCTCGGCCCATTGATCGCTGGAAAGCGTTTTCTCAGGGCATCGATAATGCGTGAGGTATCATCCATGGATAATGTTGTCTGGGTAACATAAGCCAGGTTGTTTTCATCATTGACTGTCAACCTGCTGACATCGTCCTCTGATTCGACCAGGTAAATCTGCCCACCCTTGCCGGCATCATATTGCCCCATGGTGCCCTCCACTTCAGGATGGAACTCATGACCGATAAGAATGCACTCCTGGCCAGCATTGCTGTACTTGATCACTTCAAGGTGGACTTTGGTCACCAGCGGACACGTTGCATCAAAAACCCTCAGCCCGAGATTCTCGGCTTCTTCCTTGACCCCGCGGGAGACACCATGTGCACTGAAAATCACTATCGAGGGCTCCCCACTACTGTTGACCAGCGGCACATCGACAAGCTCATCAACAAATACAGCGCCACGCTGTTTCAGCGATTCAACCACCGTCTTGTTATGAACAACTTCATGCCTCACATAGATAGGAGGTCCGAACAGGTCCAGGGCACGGTTAACAATGTCTATGGCCCGATCCACGCCCGCACAAAACCCCCGGGGGTTGGCGAGGTTGATTTTCATACCTGGGGATTCTGTACTCATGCCCTGATTCTCAATCCTGTTTTTCCACTTCCAGTATTTTTACCCGGAACATTATAGCCCTGCCTGCCAGGGGATGATTGAAATCCACACTGACCCTTTCCGATGAATATTCCGCTATCACACCAGGCTGGTCATTGCCTTCAGCATCAGCAAAATTGATGACCAGTCCTTTTTCCAGCACAAGGTCAGCCGGAAAGCGGTAACGGGGAAACTGCTGGATGTTATCCGGGTTTACCTGTCCAAAGGCTTTTTCAGGTGCGACTTCCACGGTCTGCTCCTGCCCCTTGCGCAAACCAAAAATCGCCTGCTCAAATCCTGGCAGGAGATTGCCATCCCCTATTTTGAAACTCACCGCCTTTCCCTCAAAGTTACTATCGATGACAGTACCGTCGGTCAGGCGCAATTCAAAATGCAGAACAACCTGCTTGCCTGGACCCACCTGGTCCCTGGCGTAACGTTCAACCTCGGCCGCCCCGGTTTCAGCCGCCACAGGTGTAATATTCCTGACCTCTATTTTATCCATCATGTCTTCAGACCCTTTCCAGGCCTCATTCCTCGCTGATTTCCTTTTTTGCCTGCCGGCCATCCAGCAGAATATCCAGGATCATCAACCCGGCCCCGACACTGATGGCAGCATCAGCGATATTGAATGTCGCGAAGCGGTAATCACCGGCATAGACACTGATAAAGTCTATTACATAGCCAGCCATCATCCTGTCATACAGGTTCCCCAGCGCCCCCCCCAGTATCATCGCCAGGGACAGGCCCAGCAGCGTCTGCCCGGCTGTTATTTTTCTGATCCAGGTAACCAGAAAAAGGCTAACCCCCAGCGAAATCCCTGTCAGCAGCCAACGCTGCCAGCCGTCGGCGTCGTTGAGAAAACTGAATGCCGCTCCCCGGTTGTAAGCCAGCAGCAAATCAAACCCGGGAAAGATTGTCACAGGCCGCCCTTCGATCAACAGGGTATTACTGTAATACTTGGTCAACTGGTCAATGATCACTATGGCCGCTGCAATGCCATACCACAAACCTGCCTTGCGGGCAGCCCCTGAAGATTCCGGTACTTGTGGGCTTTGTGTGTTCATATCAGCGCCGCCAGTGAGTCTTTGGCCTGTTCTATATCAATGTAAATCTGCTTCTTGAGGGATTCCAGATCGGGATAAGCCTCTTCATCCCGCAGCTTCCTGACAAAGGAAACATGCAGGTGTTCTCCGTAAATATCCTCATCAAAATCAAATATAAAGACCTCCAGCTTTGGCGTCTTTGTGCTTTCAACCGTGGGATTGAATCCCAGGCTGGCTACCCCTTTCAACGTCTGCCCCTGCCAGTCGACCAGGACACTGAAAATCCCCTGCAAGGGCAGTTTTGTCATGGACAGCGCAATGTTGGCTGTGGGGAAACCCAGTTCCCTGCCGAGCTTACGGCCTGGCACCACTTCTCCTCCGATACTGTAATAACGCCCCAGCAGCGACCTTACCGTTTCGGTGTCGCCCTGTTGCAGGTAGTTGCGCACCAGGGTGCTGCTGACACGCTCACCATCCGCCTCGAAGGGTTCCTCTCGTAACACCTCGAATCCCGCTATTGCACCCTGGGAGACCAGCAGATCAAAGTCACCCTGCCGGTTGCGACCAAAACGAAAGTCGTCACCCACAATCAGGGCTTTGACATTCAGCCCCTCCACCAGGAACCCGTTGATGAAGTCCATGGCCTCAAGCTGGCAAAGGGCCTGGTCAAAGGTCATTTTGAACACAGCATCGATGCCAAAACCCAGCAGATATTCAACCTTGTCCTCAAACTGGGTCAGCCTGGGAGCTGCCTTGTCACCGGCAAAATATTCTTCAGGATGAGGTTCACTGATAATGACCACGGACGGCAGGTTCCTGGCCTGTGCCGCCTGGCAAAGTGTTTTCAGGACATGCTGGTGCCCGATATGCAATCCATCGTATTTGCCGATAGTTGCAACGCAGCCAGAATATTCAGCCTGGAAACTTGGAAAATCCGTATAAAGACTCATGTGATCGAAAGAGGATGCAAAAGCTGCCAAGTATAATGTGTCAGGCCCGATGCCGGAAATGGGAAGGTCTGAGCCCACAGGCCAGCAAGGCAAGCCCATAGCTGGCCGCACCGGAAAGGCAAAGCCAGGCTAGGTTAACAACCCGGGTACCGGTATCCGCCGCTGTCCAGGCATTAACGCCCCCCAGAACATTCCCAAGGTTCAGCACCAGGACCATCACCACACAACCAACGGCCAGCCGGAACAGGTAGATAATCCAGTGGCTGTGAAAACGGAAGACACCCTGGTCATACAGGCCTTTCAGCAGCAGCCCGCCATTCACGAAAGCAGACAGGGACGTGGCCAGGGCCAGACCGGCATGAGCCATAGGGATGATGAGCAGCAGGTTGAAGACCATGTTGCACACCATCGCAATCACGGCAAAACGCACCGGGGTTGAGGTATCCTGCCGCGAGAAATAGGCCGTTGCCAGCACCTTGATACTCATGAAACCCAGCAGGCCAACAGCATAGGCCCGCAGGCTGCGGGCCGTCGGGTCCACTGAGTCCAGCCCGAACTCGCCTCTCTGATACAGCGTGACTATGAGCGGTTCCGCCAGTACATACAGGGCCAAGGATGCTGGCAAACCAATAAGGAGTATGGACCTGAGTCCCCAGTCCAGGGTTTCCTCGAATTTTGCTGTATCAGCCACAGCATGGATGCGGGACAGGGTGGGCAAAATAACTGTCGCAATGGCAATGGCAAAAATACCCAGCGGCAACTCCATCAGGCGGTCCGAATAATAAAGCCAGCTCACGGCACCATCACCCTGCAGTGCTGTTGCCAGGACAGTATCCAGCAGCAGGTTCACCTGGCCCACTGACACACTGAACATCACCGGCACCATCAGGGCAATCACCCTGGTGACCCCTTCATGCCTGGGTTTGAGCCTGGGACGGGGCAACAGTTTCAGGTGCCCCAGAAAGGGAAGCTGGAACATCAACTGGATGATGCCGGCAAGCAATACCCCCCAGGCCAGGGCAATCACAGGTTCGGCAAACAATGGACTCAACCAGAGCGCACAGCTGATCAGGGTCAGGTTGAGAAAAATCGGTGTCATGGCCGGCACGCCAAAACGGCCATAGGCATTGAGTACTGATCCGGCAAAACCGGTGAGGGAAATCAACAGGATATAGGGAAAGGTAATACGCAGCATGTCGACAAGCAGGGCAAACTTGTCAGGCGTATCCCGGTATCCGTAGGCGAAAATGCCGCCGATAACCGGTGCTCCAATAACACCAATGATGGTGACCAGCAGAAGAATGGATGACAAACGTCCAGCCACATGATCGACCAGTTCCTTGATGTCATCGAAGGGACGGGTTTTCCGGTATTCAGAGAGTACCGGGACAAATGCCTGGGAAAAGGCGCCCTCGGCAAACAGGCGACGCAGGAAATTGGGAATCCGGAAGGCGACAAAAAAGGCATCTGCGGCAGGCCCGTCCCCAAACACCGCTGCAAAAACGATTTCCCGGGCCAGGCCAAGAATTCTCGACAGAAATGTCATCAGGGAGACTTGCAGGCTGGATTTGGCGACTTCTGAGGTCTCCTGCCTGTCTTCTGCTTTCTGCACGCTTGGGGGGTCTCCGGGCTGTATTTGGTGACGTCGCATATTATCACAGCCAGTATGGGCGCATATCATGGCGTTGGAGTTGACAAAAGCGGGCGAAAACTGCATGATTCGCGTCTTTTTTCAGGGTGCTGACCTTAATCGGCACTAATAGACACACAGACCAGAGCAACAGAGCAGAGAGAAGGAGACCCCATTGGCTAACTCTCCACAGGCCCGCAAAAGGGCAAAACAGGCAGAAGCACGCCGCAAGCACAACGCCAGTGCCCGTTCCATGGTGCGCACCTATATCAAGAAGGTAAACGCTGCCATTGAAACCCAGGATTATGACCAGGCTACCGCCGCTTACCAGTCCGCCGTGCCGGTCATTGACCGTATGGCTGACAAAGGCCTGATCCACGCCAACAAGGCTGCCCGTCACAAGAGCCGCCTGAACAGCGCTATCAAGGCCCTTAAAGCCTGATAAGCTATTGATTTAATTAAAAAACCGGCATTAGCCGGTTTTTTAATGCCTGCTGAATAGCCATGAAGTAAAGTATGCCAAGGCGAACACCATTCAGTTATAATCGTGCCAGTTCTTAAAACCACTCAGTATCAGCAGTTAGGGGAAGCCTGCATGAAATTACGTAACGCCTTCGTTGTCCTTGCCAGTATGCTGTTTTTCCAGACAGCCAGTGCCCACCATTCGTTCCAGGCCACTTACGACATGGACAACATGATCGAAATCCGTGGCAAATTGATCCAGATGAATTTTCGCAACCCCCACTCCTCCGTCATGGTGATGGCGCCGGATGCCGAGGGCAACATGCAACGCTGGGGCGTTGAGTGGGGCGGCGCCAGCCTGCTGATGCGCCAGGGCCTGACCCGCACCTCCTTCAAACCAGGTGATGAAGTGGTTATTACCGGACAGCCTTCACGTGATGCCACCGATTACCGTATGCGGATGGAATCCATTTTGCGCCCTTCCGATGGTTTCGGCTGGGGTTTTGATGCTGACCAGACCTTTGAATAGGCGAACATAACAGCGCTGGATATAGCGCACACAAAAAAGGCCGCAACTGCGGCCTTTTTTGTTACAAGTCCTGTCTAGTTTGCCACGCAGTCCGTAGGATTCCATTTGGACCCGTCAGGCTCCCGCTTGAAATTGGTCGAGGTGGTGAACAATTGCGTCAGGTGTTCCGGATCAGCAAGGTCACCAATCACCATCAGGTACTCTGTGCCATCCCCGCCGATCAGCAGTTCATAATGCTCGGTAAGCTCGGCCTGGTTGCCGTAGGGCACACCATTGCGTCGCAGATAGCCAGGAGCCATATCTGTGGTCACAGCCTTGATACTGCCCCAGGTGACCGGCCCGAACGGACTGTCACGCTCCAGCAGCAGCTCGGCATTGCTAACGCCCTGAAGCGTGCCTGCACCGGCATTATCCCGGGCGGGACCAAACTTCAGGCGACGCACCTGTTTGCCGGCATCGGTTTCAATTTTCAGGACATTATCGCTTTCCCACGTAATATGCAGACGCGTAGGTATACGCATCAGGCCACCGGCACCATAGGCCTTGCAGGCATTACCCGAAGCAGTATCAGCCTCAGGATCCCAGGCATTGGCGATTTCCCTGCCTTTGGGGGTCAGGCCAATACCTTCGTAGTCACCCGCCTTGGCCGTGATCATGCGGAATCGCCAGTCCTCGGTCACCAGCGCTACCCAGTAACCGGTAATGTCGATCGGCGCAGCCTCACGGGCATTTTCTATAGGCGCAGCGGGTGGAGGTCCAAACTGGGCGCAGGCCTGCACAGCTGTCAGGGAAAGGCCTGAAACAAGGAGCATCTGGATAATTCGATTTTTCATGGTCTGCTCCTTAGTTGTCCAGGGTTGTGTAAACTGCAGTAACAAAATTTTCAGTGGAGAAAATCCCCTGACCGGCCCAACGGGGGTCGTAATCAAAGGTTGGCCTGGCCTCAAGCACTTCCTCCAGGCTCATGCCCCTGTCCTTCATATCCTGAATACGATCCCTGACGATGGTCAGCATTTCCCGCCAGTTGATAACATCACCGATATCACTCAGGCGGCCATGCCCCGGAATGACCAAGGTACCGCCATCCTGTCCATATACCGGAATGATCAGATCGATGATGGCATTGGCCGCATCAATGAACCCCTGAATTGTGCCGCCAGAGCTCATATCTATAAAAGGATAGAAACTGGTGATATAGGCATCCCCGGTGGTGATGACATCAGATTTACGGAAATAAATAATACTGTCGCCATCAGTGTGGGCATTGGGCATATGCATGATCCGAATGCCTTCATCATTGAAATAGAAATCCTTCTTCTCAGTGAAATAAGTCAGGGTTGGCCAGGCGTCAAAAGACACATTCTCATCTGCTGACAGATGCAGCAGCACATTTTCGTGAGCCAGAATACGGGCACCCTCACCCGCGTCCCCCAGATCACCGCCAACATTGCCACCAACAGGAGTGAAGCCAGCGGCTTTCAGGTTGGCATTACCCCCCACATGGTCACCATGGTGATGGGTATTGATGATGTGACGCAGCGGCTTGTCAGAAAGCTCACGAATTGCAGCGAGAATCTTGTCGGACAACTGGGCATACTGGGTGTCGATGATAAGAACCCCTTCATCGCCTGTCTGTACAGTGATATTGCCGCCGGAGCCCACCAGCATATGGATATTGTCACGTACCTTGAGCGTCTTGATCTCGACACTGTCAAAATCCTGCGCCCGGGATAAAGGGGCAGCCAGGATCAGGCCCAGGCCAAGCACGCTTGTGATTTGCTTGAAAAACGTCATGGTCTGTTACTCCTGTCCTTCCTGTTCACTGGGCCTGGGCAAATCACGCAGGCGTTCGGCATATTCGGGATACATGGTCTGTGCTCCGCCCATGGCGCCCTCCAGGGGGATGTCATGGCGACGGGAATAAATCAACATGTCAGTATTCTGTCCAGGCAGGTGGTGAGGGATGTAGCCTGGTTCACGGACCATCTCTATAACCGGGTCGCAGGGGTAGCTGCCCACCTGGGCGTCGATGGAATATATGTAATCACGATTGCGGATAAAGGGTTCATCCAGATAGATGGGGTCATCGATGATCACGGTCCAGGTCAGGATATCGCCATGACGTATAAAGTATTCGGTAACGGTGGCCTGATCGCTGCGCGCCACACCATTACGACGCAGCCAGCCTTCCTTCAGATGGGTGGTTTTGATTTTCAGCTGATGTCCCTGCCACTCACCGGTGGAGAAGCCCATGGAGGTGTGCTGGGCATATTCCGGGGGATGTTCACGGCCATCCATCCAGATGGTGCGGCGAGTCTGCCAGGCAAAATGCTGGATGCGAATGGCAATCAGCTCCTCGCTGATCGGATCACGTTCTTCCCAGATCCGAATATTGGCAAAACTGCTGGCATAGTCAGAAGGATGCACTCTGCACTGGTATTCCGGCAGCGCAATCAGCGAGGCACTCCAGCTCTGCGCACGCATTCTGTCCGCCTCATTGATAGGTAGTCCGCCGTAGTCCCCCAGTTCCGGCCCAGGCAATCGGTCAGGAAAATCCTCACTGTAATTGCCCACCCAGACACCGGAGAGATTCTTCTCCGCGAGGGCTGAAAAACTGGTCAATGATGCCAGCAACAGCAGTATAAAACGGCATTGAATCCTGCCCATTTGCTTCCCCTTGATGATGGTTTCCTGGTGGCGTTTTCGATGTGAAAAGCCTGCCTAAAATAGCGAGGAGGGGGTGTTCTGTCAAACACATCATGACTTGAAACCTTTCTACTGATATGTCTTTTGGCAGTGGCTGATTTGTGAAATCAGGATAACTTGCAGGTAGGGACTTTAAGGGGCTTTAACGGAAAAATTTTATGATCTTGTTGGTGCGGTTTGTGTTGCCCTGTCGGGTGGGTTTGCTCTTGCTGGCGCAGGTTTTTCCCTGCCGGGCGGGGTTTCTCCTGACGGAGGGTTTTTGCCTGCCGGCGTGGGTTTTGCCCTTCCGGGCGGGCGTTACTTCTTTTTAAAAAGAAGTAACCAAGAAAACCCCGCTTCAAGTGGCCTGGCCTTCGGCTTCCTTCGTCGCAGAATACTGCCGACGGGACCGTCGACATTCGCCGTCCCGGCTCAGGGTCGACTCAACCGGCCATCCCTGGCCGGTTGCCCCTGCCAGTATCCCGCTCCTCAGCAGGCCACAGGCGCTCCCGGGCTTCGACCAATCACGTGATTACACTGCTCTGAAAAGAGCGTTGAACTGGACGGTTTTATGCCCCTGAGCCAGCCGAGTGGAGGGCTTTTTCCAGGGAGAAAAACTCCTCAAGAGTTTTTCAGGCGTCCCTGCCGCAACGCGGCATAAGCCGGTCCCGTCCGGAAAAAGTCCGGAGCGAGGGAAGCCGCAGGCCTGGCGACTTGGGGAGTGTTTTCTTTGGTTACTTTCTTTGCGCCAAAGAAAGTAACGCCCCGCCGGCAGGCGAATCCTGCTCCGTCAGGAGAAAACCTGCTCCTTCGCCAAAAGATACTAATTCCTCCGTCAGGAGAAGCCTTTAAAAATTTTTGCGAAAAATTACAGAAGCACCAGGTTATCACGATGAATCAGTTCATGATCCCCGTCATACCCCAGCAGGTTGAAAATCTCGTCACTGGATTTGCCGATAATCTTGACCGCTTCTTCCGAGGGATAATTCACCAGGCCCCGGGCAACGGGTGAGCCTTTCTCATCCACACAGCTGACCACTTCGCCGCGCTGAAAATGTCCGGTGCAGGATTTGATGCCCACCGGTAGCAGACTCTTGCCGGAATTCTTCAGGACATTGACAGCACCATCATCCAGTACAAGGGTACCCTTGACCTTGAGATGGCTCGCCAGCCACTGTTTGCGTGCGGCCAGCGGACTTCTTTCGGGCAGAAGCAGTGTACCGATCTGGTCGCCTGCCAACAGTTTTTCCAGGACTTCCGGACGACGTCCACTGGCAATACAGGTGTAGGTGCCGGAACGGGCGGCAAGTCGTGCAGCCTTCACCTTGGTCAGCATACCGCCGCGGCCCAGCTCGCCGACACCGGTACCGGCAAAGCCAAACAGGCTGTCATCATTGCTGTGGGCTTCATCAACCAGTTTGGCATCAGGGTTGCCGCGCGGATCAGACTCATACAGCCCTTCCTGGTCTGTCAGAATCACCATGACATCGGCATTGATCAGGTTCGATACCAGGCCGGCCAGGGTGTCGTTGTCCCCGAAACAGATTTCATCCGTCACGACCGTGTCGTTTTCATTGATAACCGGCACGACTCCAAGGTCCAGGAGTGTTTTCAGGGTGGTGCGGGCATTGAGATAGCGCTTCCTGTTGGACAGGTCATCATGGGTCAGCAGAATTTGAGCGGTGTGCAGACCAAACTTCTGGAATTCGGATTCGTAGGCCTGGATAAGTCCCATCTGACCTACAGCAGCGGCTGCCTGCTGGTCATGGATAGCTGTTGGACGCCCTTTCAGTCCCAGGCGCAGCACACCCTCGGCGACAGCGCCAGACGACACCAGGACAACTGAAATGCCAGCTTCACAAAAGGCAGCCACCTGCTTCACCCAGGCGCCCATGCGCTCGCGATTCAGCCCTTTGCCATCATCGGTCAGCAATGAACTGCCTATCTTGATAACCCAGGTTTTAGCTGTTGTCAGAGTCTGTCTACTGCTCACTGTCAGTCCCTTACATATTCCACATCAACATCGCCATCGTCAAAATCATCATCGTCCATGCCGCGCCCTTTCTTTTCCTTCCACAGACGCTTGGCGGTCTCGATACTCTGGCGAATTTCATATTCGAGCTGGCGCTGCTGATCGTCATAAGCGTCCCGGTAATCTTCATCTTCAGCAAGCTTTTCATTTTCAGCATGAATGGCCTGCATCAAGGCCTCGCAAAGCTCCCGGGTTCCCTTGCCGGAAATGGCTGATATCCGGAACACCCTGCCCTGCCAGCCAAGGCGGGAAGTGATTTCCTCACAAAGGGCATCGGCCTCATCCTCCGGCAGCAGGTCAGTCTTGTTTAGAACCAGCCAGCGTTCACGGCCAGCCAGTGTCTGACTGAAACGCTCCAGCTCATTGATGATGGCTTGCGCTGATTCAACCGGATCAGACTCATCCACCGGCGCTACATCCACCAGGTGCAACAGAACACGGGTTCGGGCCAGGTGTTTGAGGAAGCGAATGCCCAGGCCAGCCCCTTCAGCCGCACCCTCGATCAATCCGGGAATATCTGCCATCACAAAGCTGTTTTCATCGCCCACCCGTACTACACCCAGGTTGGGCACCAGCGTGGTGAACGGATAGTCAGCGACCTTCGGCGTTGCCGATGAAACGGCACGGATCAGTGTGGATTTACCCGCATTCGGCAGACCAAGCAGACCGACATCAGCCACAACCTTGAGCTGCAACAGGAGTTTACGCGCTTCACCCGGCGTCCCTTTGGTGGTTTGGCGTGGTGCACGGTTGGTGCTGGATTTGAACCGGGTATTGCCCAGACCATGCCTGCCGCCATGGGCCACCAGCAGCCGCTGCCCTGGATGAACAAGGTCACCCATCAATTCCTCGGTTTCAACAGCGTAGATACTGGTACCTACAGGCACACGGACTTCCAGGTCATCCCCCTTGGCACCGGTGCAGTTACGGCCTCGTCCCTGTTCACCGGATTTGGCGCGGTAGCGGGGTTGAAAGCGAAAATCCACCAGGGTGTTCAGGGCTTCATCAGCGACAAGATAGATGCTACCGCCATCACCGCCGTCGCCCCCGTCAGGGCCGCCTTTTTCGATGAATTTTTCCCGCAGAAAACTCAGGGCGCCATTACCGCCTTTACCGGCCTCGACCAGGATTTCTGCTTCATCGACAAATTTCATGTTTCTGGTCCTGTTCAATCCCAGGTGATCAACCTGCAACAGTCTTACATCTTAATCGCTGCAGGCGATGGTGCAAAACCGGATAAAAGGATAAAAAAAAGCCCCGTCAGAGACAGGGCTTTTCGTGTTCTTGCCTTTCGGCTATCAGGCGTTAGCCGTCTCAATGCTGACAAAGCGACGGTTGTTCGGGCCCTTGACCTGGAACTTCACAACACCATCAGTTTTGGCAAACAGGGTGTGGTCCTTGCCGCAGCCAACATTGGTGCCAGCGTGAAAGTGAGTACCGCGCTGACGAACCAGAATGTTGCCAGCCAGAACCTGCTCACCACCGAAACGCTTTACACCCAGTCGTTTCGATATGGAATCTCTACCGTTACTAGTACTACCGCCTGCTTTTTTGTGAGCCATGATGGTCTCCCGTCAATGTGTTGCTTCCGTTGGCCGCTTATCCGGCACTACGGCTAAATCAGTAATCTGTTCTATCGTCTCGGCTAATTAAGCGGAGATACCAGTGATTTTAACTTCTGTGTACCACTGGCGATGTCCCTGCTGCTTGCGATGATGCTTGCGGCGATGGAACTTGATGATGGTGACCTTGTCGGCACGACCATGGCTGATGACTTCAGCAGTCACTTTGCCGGATGCCACGTAAGGGGTACCGATCTGAACATTGGCGCCTTCGCCAACCATCAGCACCTTGTCAAAATCAACTTTATCACCTGTGCTGGCTTCCAGTTTTTCCAGTTTCAGCACTTCACCTTCAGTGACCCTGTGCTGTTTGCCACCACTCTCAATTACCGCGTACATAGTCTGCTCCAATAGCCTTGGTGCTATTCAAGGATAAATATCTTTACCTTCCCCGGCCGAAAAATGGCTTTTTCAGGCTGTTTGCACCCCTGTTTTCCAGCAATTTATTCTGCCTGATCAAGCGCTTAGGCACCAAACAGGGCGGGGTCGGTCCTTACGAGGGCGTGAATTGTACGGGAACAGCATGTTTTACGCAACTCAATACACCCATTTTTTAGTGTCTATCCGGCCTTTGGCGGCAGGGCCGTGCCGGTGCTTCAACAACCCGTATTCCTTGACATTAAAAGCCCCCAAATCTAGGATTCGAAACTCATTTTTTCGGGCAAATTATGGTTTCTCATATCCAACAGATCGTGGCAGATGACTTTGCCGCGCTCAACCAGACCGTTGTTGCAAAGCTGCACTCCGAAGTCCCCCTGATTGAAAGTATCGGCCACTACATCATTGAGGCCGGCGGCAAGCGTATGCGCCCCGTACTGGTCCTGTTGTGCGCCAACAATCTGGGCTACAGCGGCAAGGACCATGTCGACCTGGCCACTGTCATCGAATTTCTTCATACCGCCACCCTGCTGCATGATGACGTGGTGGATATGTCGGAGATGCGTCGCGGTCGTCCAACCGCCAACACCCAATGGGGAAACCCCTCCAGTGTGCTGGTAGGAGATTTCATCTATTCACGGGCTTTCGAGCTGCTGGTGAATATCGGCAACATGGAAATCATGGACGTGATGGCCAGCACCACCAACAAGATTTCAGAAGGCGAAGTGCTGCAGCTGGTCCACCAGCACAACCCCCGTGCTTCCGAGGATGACTACATGCGGGTCATCCACAACAAAACAGCCATCCTGTTTGCGGCTGCCTGCAAATCCGCCGCCATCCTCGCCGGGGCCGACAAGACAATTCAGGAAAACCTGCATCAATTCGGCCTCGAAGTCGGCATCGCTTTCCAACTGGTGGATGATGTGCTGGATTACAGCGGCTCAAGTGAAACCATGGGCAAGAATGTCGGCGACGACCTGGCCGAAGGCAAGCCCACCCTGCCCCTGATTTATGTCATGCAGAACGGTTCTGAACAGGACCGGCAGCTCATCGAGAAAGCCATTGAATCCGGTGGGCTGGAACAGCTGGATGCCATTATGGAAACCGTGATCAATTCAGGTGCGCTGGATTACACCCGCCAGCGAGCTGCTGACTGCATCGACAATGCCATGAAATGCCTGGAATGCCTGCCGGACAACGCCTTTCGTCAGGGTCTGGCCGCTGTGGCAGAAGCAGCGCTTAACCGAAACAGCTGATCTTCACGATTCGACTGTCTACGACATCCTCACCCGATAAACACATCATCCCCGGTCTGTATGCTGCCACTGCGCATCACCCTGCAGATAACGCCTCCGCGCCACCCCAGCTGCAAACCTTCATGCAGTGCCGGCGCCTGCTGCGCCAGGGCGGGGAGATGTTCGATAGCCCGGTCTATTTCGAGCAAAGCTTCACCGATGCGAATGGTCCGGCCAATATCCGTAGGCAGAAATTCAAAACCCTTGATGAACAGGTTGGCACCATGGGCCAGCCAGGGCAACTCTATGTTGACCTCGTGACAGACCTTGATCCAGGACTCCTTGCTCAGAACAGACACTTCTCCACCTGCCGTCAGTGCCGAGCAGTCCCCGAGCAATCCTTCTGCCAGGGTAATGTCACCGGCAAAAAGCTCTTCCATGACCGGTTCGACACTTTTTTGCCGGGCTATGCTTTGTACTTTAATCGCCATGATGAATCATTTTCAGTTAATCTGCGGGTCTTATACTATGTCCGTGATCCGTATTAAAGCCCGAACATCCCGTAATGTGTGCAAAACCCCATACGCGTTACCGGGGCCGGCAAAAGCACCCCCCTTACCTGATAACAAAGGAAAACTGGCAAGCATGAAAAAGCTCCTCGTGATCATTCCATCACTCCTGGCCGCCCTGCTGGCTGGCGGCTACCTGTATGCCAATATCAGGGTAAAGTCACTGGTGGACGAACGCATCGCCGGCTTTGTCGACAGTGGGCAGTACCAGCTGCTGGAGTATGAGGATGTCGCGTTAACCCACCGGGGAGACATTCATTTGCAAAGCCTGCATGTCATTGATGCTGCCGGCAACGATTACGTTCTGGATGAGATCAGGGTATCCAATTTTGATTATTTCAATCCAACGCCTCATCACCTGCAACTGACGGCAACGGGTTTGCGCTTCCCCAATGGCATGCCGATGCTGGGCAATACAACACGTCCGGCACTGGATAGTTATATCGGCACCCGCATGAATGAAAATACCCTGCCCCTGGAAATACACTACCAGTATGATTTTGTTCCCGAGGACCAGGCCAGACTGGATAGTGCCTTGAGCATTTCGCTGCCGGCTTCATTCCGCTTAAGCACGTCCACTATCATGCATAACATCGCTCTTGATGAGATCAACCAGTACAGCGACAACCTGTCGCCCACACCAGCGCCCTACACCACCCTGCTTGCCCGTGCAGACATTCCCAGTGCATCCATCGCGCTCCAGGATCAGGGGTTGGTCAGGGATATGCTGGCAATTCAGGGCCAGGGACTGGGCATGAATGCTGATGAATACCGGGAGCAGCTGTTGGCACAACTGCAAACCATGCTGCTGTTCACTCCCCGCCAACTGCAAACCCTGGCCATGGACTACCTCACCCGTCTGTCAGAGTTTCTGGAGGGTGGTAAAACACTGCAGGTATCAGTCACACCTGAATTCGGGGGCAACATGCAGCAGTTGCAGGGGGAAATTCTGGGGGCTTTTTATATCGGCAATTTCCCCAGAATCATTGAAGTGCTCAATCTGGAAGTGGAAACCCTGCCCTGAGCAAGGCAGGGACCTCAGGAAGATATACGGGAAACCCCGCCAACCTTCCCGGTTTTGCGCAAGCGTCCTGCCAGCTGCATAACATCTGACTTCAGTCGTCTCAGACCAAAATACAGACCCAGACAACTGACAGCCAGTCCGCCGCTTAACAATATGATCACTGCCAGGTCCCACAACGGACGCTTGTGATACCAGAACGCAAAATCCAGGCTGTGCAGTCCACTGTAAAGCCAGCGCTCCACCCGGGAATTTCTGTGAATCAGACTCAGCAGTTCCGCTTTCCGGGGATCGACATATACCCAGCTGGCCGCAGGGTCATCAAACCTGACTCTGAGCACAGGTAGTGGCAGCTGGTTATTTCGTGAATAGTAGTAATCGTCATAATCATCCAGCACGGCATAATCTGTAACGGCGGCATCGACACTGGCTTCCAGTTTGGCCGCCAGTTCACCGGGATCGAAGCCGGTCTGTTCCTGCATATCTCGGGCCCTGACCAGCATACTGCCCGATTCCAGCTGGCCGATGATGTAATACGGTTGATGAAGGCGATCACGTTTACTCATATCAACGCCATCATGCTGACTGTAGCTGGCCAGATAATAGGGTTCTCCCCCTATCCAGCGAAATTCCACTTCCTTGATCTGTCCATCCACCCTGTTCTCCCACTGAGCACTGTCCAGCGGAGGGAAAGCATCAAGCTCCAGGACACCTTCCTGATAAACGCCTTCATCAACGGCAAGCCCCCTGCCGTTGGTCCAGGCAAAAGGTTCCATGGACAGCATGCCGCTGAAAGCCCAGGTCAGGGCAAACAGGCCGAAAACACAACCCAGGATGTAATGCCAACGCATCAAACCGTGATAGGGGATGGAACGCTTCAGACTGAATGGTCTGACATGTTTACGGAACTGGGTAACACCCAGGCACAACCCGAGCAGGGCCATGATGCAGCCGATGCCCGAGGTCCAGACCACGATGTCATACCATAAAGGCTGATTGGCACGCAGGCCGGCAAAATAAAACCAGTGAGGGATAGTGCCCAGCCAGGCCAGAAGCCGGCTCTGGCGTGTGGTATAGACAGCCACCTGTGCCCTTGTGGGAGACACGTAAATTTCAGTGCCGTCTTCATCATCAGCCAGGTACTTGAACAGGGGCAGTTCATTGGGGATGGGAATGGTCCATTGATCCGGCTCAGTGATAAAACCATCATAAGCCAAGGATTGAACGGGAATATCAAGGAAATCAGCGGCAATCTGCGCACCCTGTGCCTGGCTCAGTTCGCTCAGGAATTCACCGGTATCAGCCCAGATAAACGTGCTGGGATACCGGGGCTCTGGAAACTCATAGACTGGCCGCCCCAGGACTGTCCTCAGTTTTGCTTCAAAGGGGGAATATCCAAGAAGCCCAACCGCCTGCCAGGGAGAAACACTGACCTGGCTGAATTCGAGAGGCCTGGCACCTTCTATACGCATTTCCTGGGTAACACGAGGCATGCCGCCAGCATAAATCATGACGAAGGCTGACAGGAACCACACCACAAACAAAAAACTGAGAGGGATGCCGATATAACGATGGCTTAAAATCAGGAGCTTCTTGAACACGCGCATGGGTACACACCAGGCAGGTCAGTGATCCGCAGTGTAGCCAAATTACAGAGCGGCTTACAAATGAATAACAGGCCGGACTGTGTCATATTGCACACTCATTGAGGAAGCATCATGGATATATTGCAGTACAACAGCAAAGCCTGGGACGAACTTGCTGACAAGGGTGACAAATGGACCCTGCCCGTGGATCCGGAAACCATTGCGGCAGCGCGCATTGGCGAGTGGTCAATTCAGCTGACATCGGTCAAACCGACACCCCGGGAATGGTTTCCCGAACATCTTGAGGGCCTGAATATCCTGTGCCTGGCCAGCGGTGGTGGTCAGCAGGCGCCAATCCTTGCAGCAGCTGGTGCCAACGTCACCGTACTGGACATGTCAGCAAAACAGCTGGCTCGTGATACCGAAGTCGCAGAGCGTGAGGGGCTGCACATTCACGTTGTCCAGGGCGACATGGCAGACCTGTCTCAATTCGATGATGCAATGTTCGATCTGGTCTTCAACCCGGTTTCAACCGTGTTTGCCAGCAACGTTATTCCGGTCTGGCAGGAAGCCGCACGCGTCCTCAAAACCGGCGGCACACTGCTGACCGGATTCATCAACCCTCTGCTGTTTATTTTCGACCTGGCGGATTATGAAAACGGAAAACTGACCGTCCGCCACAAAATTCCCTACGCCGACAGTACCGATTTGCCCGAAAAGGAATTGAAATCCCTCATGACGGATGACAACAAACCGGTCTGCTTTGGCCATACCCTGCACGATCTGATCCAGGGCCAGTGTGATGCGGGACTTGTCATAACCGGCTTCTATGAAGACAGCCTGGGTGAAGAAGATGCGCTGACCGGCGTCATTGATGCGCTAATCGCCACCAGAGCAGTCAAGCCTGCCTGAGGCTCTTGTTGCCTCTTGCCTCTTGCCTCTTGCCTCTTGATCAGAGGATCCGCCTGAGCACCCGCCGGTACCACATGACGAAGCCACTGATAAACATAAACGCTGGCAACAGGCCCAGAAACACCCACACATAGGCCAGCCAGGAGCCCCGGAAGCGGCCAAAATGCAGATCAATCAGAAACAGCAGCCATTTGTCCGGTCTGTCAAAATCGTCAAGATCCTGATCCAGGACATCGATGATGAAGTCAAAGGGTTGGGGAAAGGCAAAATAAATGGCGGTCAGCCCCCAGGCCAGCATCAGCAGGAGGGTCCAGAAACCCAGAAAGGAATGCAGTTGGAACATCAGGGAATGGGAACTGTCCCTTTTAAGCTGCAGTCCGTCTTTCCAGCGCCGCCGCCCCTGCCACCAGAGCACCATTCCTGAGAATGTCATGACCAGGAAAAGCATGCCGCCGATGCCGTTAATCATGCGGCCGGTTCGCCGATCCAGCAACAGGTCATCATGGAAGCGGGTAAGCCATTCCACCGTCTGCACCTGCCAGGGGTAGGAATTTCCAAGATCATTGCCTGCGTACTGGTCAAAAAACCTTGAACTGTCCTCCCCGTTCCTGGACAAGGCTACATAAATGGCTCGTCCGGGCCGCGTTGAAGGCACGATATTGGTGACGGTATAGCCGCTATAGATTTGTGAGATGCGCTGCTCCAGCGCCGCTCCCTCAAGAGGCTTGCCTTCACTTGAGGCAACCTGACTCGGCACAAACCAGCGATTTAGCTGCGGCCTGAGCACCACAGCCGAGCCGCTGACACTGATGGCCAGAATATACAAACCGAATCCGATACCCAGCCAGAGATGCACCTGAAACAGGAAACGGCGAAACCCGAGAGTCTGCGGGGCCTGAACCCAGCGCTGCCAGTTGTTCACTCGACCCGCCCAACGGTCATCATTGCCGGGCTGCCAGCGTTCGCCGGACCTGTTTTTCTGCATCCAGCGCCTGATCGATTTCCATATAGAACAAGGCTGATGGATCCAGATCATTGGCCATGATGAGAGCAGACTGCCTTTCCATGACAGGAACATGGGACGTTGTCGCGGCTATCACCTGTTGCAGCAGAACCAGCCCGGTAATGAGAAGCATGCAATACAATAATTTTGACTTCATGACAGGCTGCTCCGCTTACAGGCTTTCGGTGATTTCAGGAAAGACCTGGTAGAACATGATCCAGGCCATCAGTAAGGTCAGGCACAAATTCAGAGTCTGGCCGCACAGATACAGCACCAGTGGTTTACCGCCATGGAACTGGGATTTCAGCTCACGGAAATTGGCTGATAGACCGATACTGGTGAAGGCCAGACAGAACAGCCAACCACGCATGTCGGACGTGAAATCCAGAACACCCTCCTCTATCAGTACGATGGCCGTATTCGGATCCAGCATTTCGACCAGCAGGGAAAACACAATGCTGGCGCCAAGAAAACCCAGAACAAACCTGGGAAAGCGCAGCCAGATTTCAGAAATGCCAACAGTCTGTCCAGCGCTCCTGTCCACTTTCGTGGTCCAGTACATGGCTACACCAAAGGCCAGCACGCCGATCAGGATGTTCTGGATCATCTTGATGGTGGCGGCAACATTCAGTGCCGTATCGCCCAGAAATGCTCCTGCTGCCACCACCGCACCGGTGGCATCTATGGTCCCGCCAATCCAGGCGCCGCCCAGCACTTCCGGCATGCCTACCGCATTGATAAACGCAGGTAGCGCCACCATCATGATGGAGGTAAAAATCATCGACAGCCCGACAGCCGTGGTCAATTCTTCCCGACTGGCCTTGCAGGCTGCTGCTGTTGCAATGGCTGCAGATACCCCGCAAACGGACATATCCGCACTGATGGTGATATTGAGGGTTTTTGAGCTGATTTTCAGGACCTTCTGGCCAAACCAGTAGGTACTCACCAGGACCACCGGTGTTACTACCCAGGCCACAAAGATGCCCGGCAGGCCTATAGCCAGAATCTTGCCAAAGAGCACTTCTCCGCCCAGCAGGATCAATCCGGTTTTGATATACAGCTCTGGCTGTAGTGCTGGTCGAACAACATCAGGTATCCCGAACACATTACTCACAAACAGGCCCAGCAGGATTGCCCACAGGGCATAGCCCAGCCCCATATTGCGAAAGTCCACCTGGTTGGCCAGTAAATACGCTGCAACCGCGAGAGAAAAAACCAGCACAAACCCTTTCAGGAAAGCCGTGGCCTGACGCCCCATCATCAGCGACACCCCGGCAAACAGGATGCCCAGAAAAAAGTAAAACCCGATGGCGGAAACCAGAAAGTCCAAGGTGAAGGCTGAAAGTGGATTGAGGGTCCAGCGCCCTGGACGGGCCCCGTTGACCGTTTCGGACAACAGGGCTGTCAGCACATTGCCGGTGTCATGGCTGTCTATCCAGGCGGAAAGATCAAAACCGCTCACAGATGAGGCTTCATGCA
Organism: uncultured Enterobacteriaceae bacterium; assembly: GCA_964490145.1. Taxonomy (GTDB): domain Bacteria; phylum Pseudomonadota; class Gammaproteobacteria; order Pseudomonadales; family Pseudohongiellaceae; genus Eutrophocola. The sequence goes on along the minus strand of CAZBBS010000004.1, from coordinate 19,911 downwards.
GCGCTGGATTCACTTCCCCAAACGGGATCAGAAGGAAGGCACAAAGCGCCAGAGTGATAATGAGAAAACCCAGGAGGATAGCCGCTGCATCTTCCGTCCAATTTTTCATATTCCCCCCGGTTGTGTTATCAGAAATCAAATTCGTCTACGTAATACCGTTCGAAATAAATTTCTTCACTGTCGAGTTCACCCGCGATGATGCTCTCCACATCATTTTCCACACGGTCCATGTATTCAAACAGCTCCCCCTGGGCAATGGATTCGATCAGGGCATCCCGCCAGACAGCGGCGTTGCGGGTATTCAGGCGCCTCACCCCGTTTGGCTTGGCCCATTCACTGCCTATACGCCCACCCAGATGAAACAGCCTGTCGGCTGCCTGGCGACGATCAGGCTGCCCAACTTTATCGAGCACCTGACGGGTCAGGTCCAGCCAGCCGGGGGCTATTGTGCTGCCGTAATAAAACCGGGTAACCCACAACAGATAATCGTCCTCTGTCTGGTACATCTGGGCCATGTGGTCTTCCCGGTAGGCTGCAACAAAATAATCCCGGGGATAGGCCTGCCCAGGCCAGGCCGGGCCGTCAAAAAAGGCAGCACAGCCTGTGAGCAGATTCAATGCAAGCAGCAGGCAGGAAAATCGAAAACGCAAATCCTGACTCCGCCTATTCGAACAGCCTGTCCACTACAAAGCCGGCAACATCACGAATCTGTACCGGTGACAGTGCGCCGGCAAAGGTTGGCATGCTGTTGCGTCCGGTGGTCACGATGGTGATAGCCTGGTTGATATCGGTCAGTTTGTTGAGCGGCATGGCATTGTTGTGTCCACCCATGCCGGCTTCTCCATGACAGGGCAGACAGGTCTGTTTGTAGATGGTCTCCCCTGCGGCGTAATCGGGATCACCATCGGCAAAGACCACTTCTGGTCCGGCGCCGCCACCACTGACACCCGAGAGTGTATCGCCAGGCGTGGTCTGCTCCATCTGGCCTTCCAGAGAGAATAGCCACAGGCTGTCCCCGCGGGCGGATCCCTGGAACAGGTTGCCACCAGAGTAGGCAGCGATGTACTGTGTGCCGTCCTTCTCGAAACTGATGGCCGGGGCATTCATACCCGCACCTGTCTGGAATTCCCATACCTGCATACCGGTATCGGTATCCAGTGCAGTCAGACGACCGTCGCTGCGACCAACAAACAACAGGTCACCTGCGGTGGAGAGGAAGCCGGAATAACAGGCATCCTGCCAGCGGAACTGCCAGACCAGCTTGTTGGTGGTCATATCAATGGCCGCAACAATACCCTTGGTCTGGCGGGTGGAACCGCCAAAGTTTCCGCCAGTCCAGGTTTCTGTCCCATGTTCATCAAGCACTTCGGTGTCTTCCATGAACAGGGCAACGGAAGATTCTGACGCACAGACATACATGGTCTGGCGCTGTGGATCATAGGCACTGGGTGCCCAGTTGGCGCCACCGGCGAGGCCTGGCTGAACCAGGACGGGTTCATACAGGAAAGGCGTGAAAATGCGGCCCTGGTTGACCAGAGGGGTTCCTTCGGGCGCCACGTCAATGAACTGTGGAATAAAAGCATCACCAACGGGATGAGGCTGGGTCGGGGATGTGAACTGCTCTGCCAGCTGAGGTACCGGCTTTTCCTCTATCCCGATCAATGGCTCACCTGTGATGCGATCGAGAATATAGACCCAACCGGTTTTGCTGGCTTCGGCAACGGCCTTGCGGGTTTCACCATTGAGGTCCAGATCAAAAAGAATGACCGGATTCGGGGCATCGTAATCCCACAGGTCATGATGCACCTGCTGGAAGTGCCAGCGGTATTCGCCGGTACGGACATCCACCGCCACAATGGACGCTGTAAACAGGTTGTCACCCTGACGGATGGCACCGTTCATGTCAGGGCCAGGATTACCGGTGGAGAAATAGACAAGCCCCAGATCAGGGTCAAGGGCCGGCGTCTGCCAGACAGTCCCTCCACCGTATTGCCAGACATCATTGTCCTGCGGCCAGGTCTCATGACCAATTTCCCCGGGACCCGGAATGGTATAGAAGGTCCAGACGCTTTCTCCGGTTTCGGCATCAAAAGCCTGAACCCGGCCGCGCACGCCCTTCTCGGCCCCCGCATAACCGGTTATCACGAGACCGTCATAATACAGGGGTGCTGATGTGATGCTGTAGCCATCCTCCCAGCGGGCACCCTGGGCTTCCCAGGACACCTCACCGGTTTCCTGATCCAGGGCAACCAGTTTGGCATCCAGCTGCCCAACATAGACCTTGCCGCCACCAATGGCGACACCGCGGTTGTCCCAACCACAGCAGACCTGCTCACCCATGCCTTCAGGAAATACCGAGACGTAATCCCACTTCAGTTCACCACTTTCCACGTCCACGGCAAAAACATCAGAATCACCGGTGCTCATGTAAAGAACCCCGTCCTGATATATCGGGGTGCCTTCAGCTGAATGCTTGGTTTCCATACCCGATCCATTCAGGTGAGCACGCCAGACTGCCTTCAGGTTGGTCACGTTATCCCGATTGATCTCATCCAGGGGCGACCAGCGCTGGTTGTAAAAGGAACCCCCATTGGTCGGCCAGTCCGCCACTGGCGGCAGGGCCATGGGATGCGTGTTGAGCGGACTGGAGGCAGTGGTCGACGCCGCCCGGGCTGGTGCAGCTGCCTGGGTGTCAGCCTGTGAAGCCGGCTCTTCCTGGCTGCAACCCACTGCCAGAAAAAGCAGTGCACTGGCTGCATATCCCTTGATTATTCTGCTATTGGACATGACATTCCCCCTGAAAATCCGGTCCCGAACCGGAGACATTGAATCAAACGGGGGATTATATAGAGGGGGAAGAGTCTTTTGCTACCGTAGCTGCCGAATCAGCCTACATGAAAGCTGCGACGCAGGTACCTGAGCCCCAGAAACACAAAAGGCCAGATGATGGCACTGGACAGTGCCGAGATCATGAAAATCAGGTTCGGCGCCGTATTCTGGCTGTTGGCTGTAAGAACCCAGAAGGAAAGCAACTGGTGGATGCCCACCAGGATAAGCACGGTACTGCTTTGCTGAATAGCGGTAAACATACGCATCCGCTGATACAGGCTCATGGCAAGATAAGCCACCAGCGCAAGGGCCAGCGCGTTGAGTCCCAGGAGCGAACCCTCAAGGACATCCATGAACAACCCGACAAGCCAGGCGGTAAACAGTCCTATCCGGTGCGGCAGGGCAATAACCCAGTAGATCATGACCAGTGCTGCCCACTCAGGACGATAGGCTTCCAGCCAGTCCGGCAACGGAATTATGGAAAACAGCCCCGCCAGAATGACAGTACTTACAATCACCCAGCCGCCGCTACTGTAATTTTGAGGTCCCACGTTCAATCCCTATTTGAAAACCAGCAGTACATTGCGGGTGTTATCCAGCTGGGCGGTTGGTTCAACGGTGACGATGGCAAATGGCTCACCCGGATCATGCTCCACACTGCTTACCACGCCAACCGGATAGCCGGCCGGGAAACGCCCGCCAAAACCGGAGGTCACCAGAGAGTCACCCACGATGACATCAAACGTATCTGAAATATTGTTGAGCACCAGGCGATGCTGGCTGTCCTGGGTTCCCGAGGCAATGGCACGATTGCCATTGCGGTTGATTTGTACCGGGGTGGAGTGCTGTGGATCCGTGATCAGCAATACCCAGCTGAAATAGGGTTCGACATCCACTACCTGCCCCATCAACCCGTAGGCATCCAGTACCGGCTGTCCTATATAAACCCCTTCGGCAGACCCCTTGTTGATCAGCACCCGCTTGGAAAACGGATCGGGAGACTCGCCGGTCAACTGGGCCAGCACCCCCTTCTCATCCACGATACTCGAGGCATTGAGCAGGTCATTGAGACGTTTGTTCTCTGCTTCCAGGTGTCCCAGCTTCTGCAGGGTGAACTGCTGCATTAACAGCTGCTCCTTTAGCCGCTGGTTTTCAGCGATGAGATAGCCGCGACTCTGGAAATTGTTGTTTACAGAATCCTGGATGGACCGGGGAGTATCAGCAAGCCAATGCAATGGTGTGGCCATGTAGGCCGCGTAAAAACGAATTCTGGAGAGGTAGTCAAAACGACTGTCGGCAAGCATCATGACCATCGACAACAGGGCGAGCCCCAGCAGTCGATAACCTTGCGACGAACCTTGAATGAATAACGATTTGATAGTGTTAAAACCCTAATGAAGTGTCAGGGAAGCTGCGCGAAGGATAAAAGATATAGGTTGAAGGATAAAGGGTAATTACCGGGAGGATGGGAAATTCTGCCAAAAAAATCAGGCAGCGAGATAAAAAAAGCCCGGTTCCTTAACAGGCCGGGCTTTCTTCAATTCAATGGGGCAAATCGCAGGAAATTCTGGATCTACGTCGCTTGCTCCCTATTCCAGTGTCAACAGATCCAGATCATGGGCATCCATCAACTCCATGGCTTTTCCACCACCACGGGCAACACAGGTCAGCGGATCATCTGCAACGATGACCGGCAGACCGGTTTCCTCGCTCAGCAGTTTATCCAGGTCGCGGAGCAAGGCACCACCACCGGTCAGCACCAGGCCAGTTTCAGCGATATCGGAAGCCAGTTCCGGTGGAGACTGCTCAAGAGCGCTTTTCACTGCCTGGACGATCGAGGACAGCGGCTCCTGCAGGGCTTCAAGAATTTCATCACTGTTCAGGGTGAAGCTGCGCGGCACACCCTCGGCCAGGTTGCGACCGCGAACATCGATTTCACGAATTTCGGTACTGTGGAAGGCGCAACCGATTTCCTTTTTGATACGCTCTGCCGTGGCATCACCAATCAGACTGCCGTAGTTGCGACGCACGTGGGTGGTGATGGCTTCATCAAAGCGGTCGCCACCGATACGCACGGACTCGGAATACACCACGCCATTGAGGGAGATGATGGCGATCTCGGTGGTACCACCACCGATATCCACCACCATGGAGCCACTGGCCTGCTCAACCGGCAGTCCGGCACCGATGGCAGCAGCCATGGGTTCTTCGATCAATCGCACCTCCCGGGCTCCTGCACTCATCACCGATTCGCGAATCGCACGACGCTCCACCTGGGTGGATTTGCAGGGCACACACACCAGCACACGGGGACTGGGGCGAATAAAGGAATTCTCATGCACTTTATGGATAAAGTGCTGCAGCATTTTTTCGGTTACCTGGAAATCAGCGATAACCCCGTCTTTCAGCGGCCTGATGGCGGTGATATTGCCCGGCGTCCTGCCAAGCATGCGTTTGGCATCGGCCCCAACCGCTGTGACGGTTTTCTGGCCGTTATGAATACGGATGGAAACCACCGAAGGTTCATTGAGGACTATGCCCTGGTCGCGGACATAAATCAGGGTATTCGCGGTCCCCAGATCGATCGACAGATCGTTGGAGAACATACCACGTAACTTCTTCAACATAAGTTCAGATGACTCTCTAAATGATATCTAAATGATAAATAAAGCGGGGGGGTTGGCTCTATCCGTTGTTAATCCAGTATAATTAGCGGATTCAGCTCGGGCAACTCTAGCAACCACTATTACTGAGAGCAAGAATTAAATCTGGTTTGTCAGATTTAGGTCACTTTTTTAGCTGGTTTTTGCCTTTTTTGATCACGGAGTCAATCATGTCCATAGCCCTAAGCGACGTTGAGAACATTGCTCATCTGGCCCGCCTGCACCTGAGTGATCAGGAAAAGGAAGAAGCCGCCAAAAGCATGTCCAACATCCTCAATCTCATCGACCAGATGCAGTCGGTTAATACCGACGAGGTTCAGCCCCTGGCCCATGCCTTTGATGCGGTCCAGCGGCTGCGCGTCGATGAAGTGACCGAGTCCAACCACCGTGACGAACTGCAGACCCTGGCCCCTGAAAGCGAAGAAGGGCTGTTCCTGGTTCCGAAGGTGATCGAATAAGCGATCAACCCCGGCGGCTGCAACCTGTACAAGACCTCCAAGATTTAACTCTGCCCAGACAGCAATAAAAGCAGGATAGTAATGATGACTGAACTCGGCCTGGCACAAATTTCCAGGGCACTGGCTAACGGTGAATTCTCCAGCCTGGAACTGACACAGGAATATCTCAGGCAGATCGCTAGTGAAAACGGCGACCTCAATGCCTTTATCACTGTGTGTGAAGAACAGGCCATGGCCCAGGCCAGGGCTGCCGATGAGGCCCGCAGTAAAGGTGAGGCTGGTCCGTTCTCCGGCATCCCTATCGCGCACAAGGATCTGTTCTGCACCAAGGGCGTCAGAACCTCCTGCGCCTCAAAAATGCTGGATAACTTCATCTCACCGTACGACGCCACGGTGGTGGAAAATTTCAATCGTGCCGGTGCCGTGGTTCTGGGCAAAACCAACATGGATGAATTCGCCATGGGCTCATCCAACGAAACCAGTTTTTATGGCCCGGTAAAAAATCCCTGGAACCGCAGCCTGGTGCCAGGGGGGTCTTCCGGCGGTTCGGCCGCTGCCGTCGCTGCCCGCTTATGTGCCGGTGCTACAGCTACCGACACCGGCGGTTCCATTCGCCAGCCCGCATCCTTTACCGGCATCACCGGTCTGAAACCCACCTATGGCCGGGTTTCCCGATGGGGGATGGTGGCCTTTGCCTCCAGTCTCGACCAGGCCGGTACCATGACCCAGTCTGCCGAAGACGCGGCCATGATGCTCAATGTTATGGCGGGCAGCGATCCCAGGGATTCCACCTGCAGCGAAGCACCGACCGAGGATTACACCGCCAGCCTGGACAAACCGCTGAACGGTCTGAAGATCGGCCTGCCCGTACAGCACTTCTCTGAAGGTCTGAACAGCGATGTTGAAAAAGTCATTCGTGATGCCGTGGCTGAATTTGAAAAACTTGGCGCCACCGTCAAAGAGGTCAGTCTGGATAACAGCCACCTGTCGGTGTCTGCCTATTACGTGATTGCCCCTGCCGAAGCTTCTGCCAACCTGTCCCGATATGACGGCGTCCGTTATGGTTACCGCTGCGAAAACCCGAGCGACCTGGAAGACATGTACAAGCGCAGCCGCAGCGAAGGCTTCGGTGCCGAGGTCAAACGCCGCATCATGGTAGGCACCTATGCCCTGTCCGCCGGCTATTACGACGCCTATTACATCAAGGCCCAGAAAATCCGCCGTTTGATCAAGAATGATTTCCAGCGCGCCTTCGAAGACGTGGATGTCATCATGGGGCCGACATCACCCCACACGGCCTTCCCCATCGGCTCCAAGAATGATGACCCGGTCACCATGTACCTGGAAGACATTTACACGATAGCCGTGAATCTGGCGGGATTGCCCGGCATGTCGATTCCTGTCGGCCTGGTGAACAATCTCCCCATCGGCCTGCAGATCGTGGGCAGGGATTTTGCCGAAGCGCAACTGCTCAACGTCGCCCACCAGTTCCAGTTGGCCACCGACTGGCACAAACGTGCACCCGGCAAGTAACAGAGGATAATGTCAGAGATGGAATGGGAAACAGTTATTGGCCTTGAAGTGCATGTGCAACTGGCCACGGCATCCAAGCTTTTTTCAGGCACCAGCACCGCCTTTGGTGCTGAGCCAAACACACAGGCCAGTATCTACGACCTGGCCATGCCCGGCACACTGCCAGTGCTCAACAAGGAAGCCCTGAAGATGGCCGTTAAATTCGGTCTGGCCATTGATGCACAGATAGGGATGAAATCCATTTTCGACCGCAAAAACTATTTCTATCCTGACCTGCCCAAGGGCTACCAGACCTCCCAACTCGATTACCCCACGGTAGGCAAGGGCCAGCTGGTTATTGATATGGAGGATGGCACCCAGAAAACCATCGGCGTCACCCGCGCCCATATGGAAGAGGATGCCGGCAAGTCCCTGCATGAGGATTTCCATGGCAAAACCGGGATCGATCTGAATCGGGCAGGCACTCCCCTGCTGGAAATCGTATCCGAGCCCGATCTTCGCAGCGCCAAGGAAGCTGTTGCCTATCTGAAGAAACTTCACTCACTGATTCTGTACCTGGGCATTTCCGATGGCGACATGTCCCAGGGCTCCATGCGCTGTGATGCCAACGTCTCCATACGCCCCAAAGGCAGTGACAAGCTGGGCAACCGGACAGAGCTCAAGAACATCAATTCATTCCGCTTCGTGGAAAAAGCCATCAATGTGGAAGTGGAACGCCAGATCGACATCGTTGAGGACGGCGGCGAAATCATCCAGGAAACCCGTCTTTACGATTCCGACAAAAACGAAACCCGCTCCATGCGCAGCAAGGAAGTGGCCAACGACTACCGCTATTTCCCGGAACCGGATCTGCTGCCCGTGGTAATCGACGATGAGTTCATTGAAGCCGTTCGCGCCACCCTGCCCGAACTGCCGGATGTGAAACACAAGCGTTTCTGTGAACAGTATGGCCTGAGTGACTATGACGCCATGGTGCTGTCCAGCGACCTGAATACCGCCAACTATTTTGAGGACGTGGTTTCCGGCTGCAATGATGCAAAGCTGTCTGCCAACTGGGTCATGGGTGACTTGCAGGCCTACCTCAATAAGGAAGAGTTACCGATCAGCAGGAGTGTCATCAGCGCCGACGCCCTGGCCGGCCTGATCAAACGCATCATCGACAACACCATTTCCTCAAAAATTGCCAAAACAGTCTTTGAGGCCATGGTGGCTGGCGAAGGCGATGCCGACACCATCATCGAAAGCAAAGGCCTGAAGCAGGTGACAGATACCGGTGCCATCGAGGCCATGGTGGATGAAGTCATTGCCAACAACCCGGCTCAGGTGCAGCAGTTCAAGGAAGGCAAGGAACAGGTGATCGGCTTCTTTGTCGGCCAGATCATGAAAGCCTCCCAGGGTAAAGCCAATCCCGGGCAGGTGAACAAAATGCTCAAGGAAAAATTGGCCAGATAGCCTGGCCGGGGTCAGACCAACTTGATTGCTGTGAAATCCGGCTTATAAATCAGCCTGTGATCAGGTTGCTCTGACCCCAGTATTACCAATACGTTAACTATCAGGGAATTCCCCCATGAAAACTGAAAAGAAAACCGGTGCCGACAGAACCCAGCCAGCCGTTCGTGACGAATGGTGGAGCGATGAACGGGTGAAAACCTTTCTTGATATGGAAACCAGCCAGGATGAGTCCCCTGACTTTCATGTGCTGCAAAAAGCCTATCGCGGCATGGTGCCCGAGGCGTTTGAACGTTTTGTGGGATTTTTCCTTGAGGCTGGTCGCAATATCAATGAAGCCAATCAGCAGGGTGCCACGATCCTTAAAATCGTCTCAGAGCATCGCAATTCTTCGGAATACGCCGACATTCTGAAAAAAGCCGGCGCCAACTAGGAGCCAGTCTAACGGCGGTCGCGTCCGTGGCCGCCCCTGCCACCACTTTTACTGCCGCTGCCACCATGTTTTTTGGTTTCAGCCCGGAACTTGGATTCCCGACTGAAGGGCGGGGCCTGTTCCAGCAGGGCTTCGGGCGGGTGTTCGCAGTTCAGCTTCATCCCTATGGTTTCCTCAATCTGCGGCAGGAGAAAGGAGTCATCTTCACAGGCAAAACTGATTGAAGTTCCGGTGGAACCTGCACGACCGGTACGACCAATACGATGCACGTAATCTTCAGCTTCTTCCGGCAGATTGAAATTCACCACGTGAGTGATGTCATCAATATGCAACCCACGGCCGGCAACATCAGTCGCCACCAGCACCTGGATATCATCATTCTTGAATTGCTCGAGGGTTTTCACCCGCTTGGGCTGTGATATCTCACCGGACAACAGACCCACGCTGACACCATTGCGATGCAGGTTATCGGCCAGGCGGCGGGCCTGGTCACGGCGATTGGCAAACACAATCACCCTCTCGCCCTCATCACTCTGGATCAGGTTATAGAGCAGGTTGTATTTCTGATCTGTGGTCACCAGGTACACTTTCTGGTCCACATTGTCAGTGGTCAGTTGCTGGGCTTCCACCTCGATTCGCACAGGGTCCACAGCCCAGCGCTCTGCCAGTTCCAGGATGTCCGGCGTAAAGGTGGCACTGAACAGCATCGTCTGGCGGAATTCCTTCTTCGGCGTGGCAGCAATAACCTGGCGCACCTGGGGAATGAAACCCATGTCGAGCATCCTGTCGGCTTCATCCAGTACCAGCAGTTCAACCATGCCCAGGTCAATATTGCGATTACGGACAAAATCCAGCAAACGCCCCGGGGTGGCAGCAACTATATCAATGACTTCGTTATCCAGTTCCCGCTGCTGTTTTTCATAATCGATTCCACCCACCAGCGTGGCTATTTTCAGACCGGCATATTTGCAAAGGGCATGGGCATCCTTGGCAATCTGCATGACCAGCTCACGAGTAGGCGCAATGATCAATGCCCGGGGTTCACCCACATAGCGTTCTTCCTCTATGGGATTTTTTAACAGGTCATTGATGATGGTGGTGAGAAAGGCGGCAGTTTTTCCGGTTCCGGTTTGCGCTTTGCCGGTAACATCATGCCCTTCCAGGGTGACCTTCAGGCTCTGCGCCTGAATCGGTGTACAGAATTCGAAGCCAAGATCATCAACTGCCTTGAGCAAAGGCTCTGGAAGATCAAAGTCATGGAACCTGGTTTTGAGGCCGGAGTCAGAATCTGCTTCGGTGACGACTGGCTCGGTATTTTCTACTGTCAATGGGCTACCGCACTACTTGCTTGTGATCGATCGATTTAATGGCTGGGTATCATAACCAAAAGGGGGTAGCGGGGAAATGAAAATCTGAAAACGACACATTTCCACTTTCAGGCAGAAAAACCCTTATATCGTTAAGAGCGCCTGTCAATTGCAGCGGTAAATGATAAAAGTCTGCTCGCCATTGGCGGGCGGCCCCTCGGGGACGATGACATTACCTCTGTCTGCTGCACGGTTGCGTGCCAGTGTCCTGAGTTCCAGAGCAACTTTTTCCGGGTTCCGGTCTATCACCGCCTTGTCCAGAACTTCCACTGTTGTGGTACCTGTTCGCGTGCAGTTCGCGACTTCGGCTGCTGTCCAGATACCAACACTCTCTCCCTCACGGGTCAGCTTTACCCAGGTACAGGAAGAAAGTACGAAAGAAAGAATCACCAAACCTGATACTTTGAAAAAGGTCATAAACCCCTATCCTCTTAAAATTAATCCTTGTTGAACTTCACGTTCACTTCAATGGACACCAGATCATCCGCCATATTCAGGTACTGGTCCATACCGAAATCCGTGCGATTGAAACTGCCCACCGCCTGCATGCCGATGGAGCTGCCGGATAGCTTGCCATCACTGCCACCGAAAAAGGTCACATGCAAAGTCCACGGCTTGGTCACTCCGATGAAATCAAGTTCCCCGTGAAAATCTGCGGTATTCTCGCCAGTGACATCGACACTGGTGGTGGTAAAGGTGGCTTCAGGATACAGCGGGGCATTGAACCAGGCACTGCTGTTTACCAGGGTTTCCACCACATCGCCATCGGCCATATCCAGGCTCCCCATATTTACCGTGGCAGACAACCTGCTGTTTTCCAGGTGATCAAAGTCCATGTACAGGCTCGCCGAATAGTCATCGAAACGACCGACAAGGTTCAGGTATTTTTGCTGCATGACCCGGAACAGCACGGAGCCATACTGCCGTGTCAGGGTGTAACTCTGGGTATTGGCAGAATCCGCTGCCAGCATGGACGGGGAAAACAACAACAGACCAGACAGAAATGCGACAACAGCAGCAAATTGTCTGACCAGGGAAACAGGGGCAGTACGATGCATGAAAACTCCAATGTGCAGCGAGCAGGAAAATGTAATATCCCGAATATTTTTGCAGGCAACCCCAAACAGGTCAATGCGACCAGCGCCTCTTGCACAATCTATCAACTTTTCCCTGCCCTGCCCCTGTCAATGGCAAGTCAACAGAAGCAGGCAGAAAAGGCCGGTTACCTGATTGGAATCTGTTTTCGGGCTGGCGCCACGTCACCCTTGGGTATGTCGAGAGTCAGCACCCCGTTATCGAATTCCGCCTTGATGGCAGCTTGATTAATATTCTTGCCCAGGTTGAAACTGCGGGAGTAACGGCCCACGCGACGCTCCTGGCGAATGATTTTACTGCCATCCTTTTCCTCGGCTTCATCCTTGTGCTCTGCAGCTATGGTCAGCACATTATTATCCACGGTGACATCAATATCTTCCTTGGCAATGCCAGGAAAATCCGCTGTCACCTTGTAGCTGTTTTCGGTCTCCCTGATATCGACCGCAATGTTACCGGTATCAAAACGGGATTCAGGCAGCAGCCTGAATGAGGGGAAGCTGTCGTTAAAAAAGGAATCCAGTGCGCCGAATGACGGGTGTTTGTGAATCAGGTTCATTATCAACTCTCCTGTAAACTGGCCTCACAAGGCCAGTGCTGTGTTAGGTCATGGCAGGAACATCTCCTGCATAAGGCCTATGTGCGGCCTGACCCGAGAGCTTCAAGAGAGGAAAACCGGAATGTCGATCCAGGTTGACCCAGATCAAATATGAAAAGGCTGCTCAGATATGGCAGGGGCACTCAGCACGTCTGGACAGCTTCATTTCACGAAACTGCATGGTCTGGGCATCCAGAAACAGCAAACGCCCGGCCAGGGTTTTCCCTATTCCGGTGATGACCTTGATGGCTTCCATGGCCTGTAAAGTACCGATAATGCCAACCAGGGGGGCCATGACCCCATTTTGCGAGCAGCTCAATTGCTCATCATTGCCGTCCTGGTAAAGACAGCGGTAACAGGGTTGCGCCGGATCACGATGATCAAAAACACTTACCTGCCCATCCAGCCGGATGGCTGCGCCTGATACCACGGGGGTCCGGTTTTTGACTGCGGCATCATTGATGGCGAAACGACTGCTGAAATTGTCCGTGCAATCCAGCACCACGTCGGCCTTGCGGACTTCCTCGTCCAACGACTCTCCTTCCAGGCGATGGGCTATAGTGGAAATACTGACGCTGTCGTTGAGCCCCTCAAGGGTCTGTCTGGCAGATGCCACTTTATCCATGCCGATATTGCTGCTGGTATGGGCAATCTGCCGCTGCAGGTTGCTCATATCAACAACATCATCATCCACCAGAACAAGCTCACCTATGCCACTACTGGCAAGGTACATCGCTGCTGGACAACCCAGCCCACCGAGTCCGATGATCAGCACACGGGCGGCAAGCAGGGCTTCCTGGCCTGCGATATCCATCTGGGGCAGCATGATCTGTCTGCTGTATCGTAATAATTGTTCGTCGTTCATTACATCTATTCCAGGATATCGGGAAAATTACGACCCAGTGTAACCCGGTCATGACCTGCAAGGTCTTCAAGCGTTTCAATATCAGTGTAACCTTCAACTGTCATAATCTGACGCACACTTTCTCCCTGGTTGTAACCATGTTCGAGCATCAACCAGCCGCCAAGCTGCAAAAACTCCCGGCAAGTTCCGGCAATCTGCCGAATATCCTCCAGTCCATCCTTGCCCGACACCAGGGCAGAAACCGGTTCAAACCGGACATCCCCTTCGACCAGGTGGCAGTCACCTTCTTCAATATAGGGCGGGTTACTGACGATGACATCGAAATGGGTTTTATCCAGGGCCTGGGTCCATTCACCTGCCCTGAAAACCACGTTGGGTACATTGAGTGCTCTGGCATTTTCCCTGGCAACTTCCAGCGCTCCCTCTGACTGGTCAGTTGCCACAATTTTCCAGGCAGGTTTTTCACTCCCCAGGGCCAGGGCGATGGCACCGGAACCCGTCCCAAGATCAGCGACCGTTGCTTCGAGCTTCTTATCCAGACGAGCCAATACGGTTTCCACCAACAACTCCGTCTCCGGCCGGGGGATAAGGACGTTATGATCCACTTTCAGGGATAGTCCCCAGAATTCGCGACGTCCGCAAAGGTAGGCAACTGGCTCACCTGTCTGGCGGCGCCTGATCAATTCCAGGTAAAGGTGCTGCTCCGGCAGTGTCGGGATGTGATCAGGCCAGGTATACAACCAGGTGCGACTCTGTTTTATGGAGGTCGCCAGCAGGATTTCAGCATCCAGACGGGCACTGTCGCTGTCGGATAATGCTGCCTCGCCATCCGCGATTAATTGCCTGATGGTTGCCATGGCCTTTGGACCTGTTGGGTTAGCTTGCCATTTCAGCCAGCTGATCTGCCTGATGTTCGGTGATCAGCGACTGGATGATTTCCCCGATATCACCGGCCATAACATCAGCCAGCTTGTTCAGTTTGAGATTGATCCGGTGATCCGTGATTCTGCCATCAGGATAATTGTAAGTCCTGATTTTTTCGGAGCGGTCTCCGCTGCCCACCAGATTGCGACGGGTGTCGGACTGTTCCTTATGGTACTCGGCCTCGGCCGCTGCCTGCAGTTTGGCCTGCAACAGAGACATGGCCCGGGCACGGTTCTTGTGCTGTGAACGCTCATCCTGACACTCCACGACTATGCCGGTGGGAATATGGGTCATGCGGATGGCCGAATCTGTTTTGTTCACGTGCTGGCCGCCGGCACCACTGGCCCGGAAGGTATCTATACGCAAGTCGTTCTTGTTGATTTCAATCTGCTCAACATCCTCCACTTCAGGCATCACCGCAACGGTACAGGCAGAGGTGTGAACACGGCCCTGGGTTTCGGTTTCCGGAACTCGCTGCACCCGATGGGCGCCGGATTCAAACTTCAACTGCCCGTAAACATTCTTGCCTTCCAGGCGGGCAATGATTTCCTTGTAGCCGCCATGCTCTCCCGGGCGTTCACTGATGACTTCCACCGCCCAACCCTGGGTTTCAGCATAACGCGAATACATGCGAAACAGATCGCCGGCAAAAATGGCAGCTTCATCGCCTCCGGTGCCGGCACGCACTTCGAGAAACACGTTGCAGCTGTCCTTGGGATCTTTGGGCAGCAGCAGTTTTTGCAGTTCCACATCAAGGTCCTGCAACTGCTCCTGGGCACTGAGAACTTCCTCCTCCGCCATTTCCCGGACTTCCGGATCACTATCCTTTTGCAGAAGCTTCGCCCCTTCCAGATCATCCACTACCTGGCGGTATCGCTGGAAACACTGCACAACAGGTTCCAGCTCGGCATATTCCTTGGAATAGGTCCGAAACCTTTCCTGGTTGCTGATAACTTCTGCATCACTGAGCAGAGCCTCGAGTTCCTCGTAACGGTCCCTGAGGTTTTCCAGTTTGATACTGACTGATGGATTCATATAGTGTGGATTCTATTTAGGGGGTAACTACTGCCCAGGGCACAAAAGCATTGCGGCTCAGGGTTTGTTTTGCTGTTCGTCTTCGGGATCGAAGGTCGTGACATCTTCGTTGCTGGCTTCCAGTTCAAACAATTCTTCGGCCAGCTGGATCAATTCATTGCGGCCGTCAGCACTGGCCTTTTTCATCTGTACACTGGGTGCGTGTATCAGCTTGTTGGTCAGCAGGCGGGCAAGATTGGCCATGACTTTTTCCGGCTTGTCACCTTTCTCCAGCTGTTTGAGGGCCTTTTCAAGCTCCAGGTCACGAATCTGCTCGGCCTTTTGACGGAAATTCTTGAGCATCGGCACGATACCGAGGGAACGCTGTTTTTCCTCGAAATTACTCACGCCCTGGTCAATGATCTTTTCTGCTTCCAGGGCAGCATCCAGGCGGTTCTGTTTGTTGCTGTCGATCACCTGGGCCAGGTCATCCACACTGTAGAGGTAGATATCCTCAAGTTCTGCCACTTCGGGCTCAATGTCCCGGGGCACAGCCAGATCCACCATGAAAATGGGTTTGTGGCGTCGCGCCTTAAGAGCCCGTTCCACCGCTCCCTTCCCCAGGATGGGCAATTGGCTGGCCGTGGAGCTGACCACGATATCCGCGTGGACCAGTTGCTCAGGTAGCTCAGCAATCAGCACTTCCTTGATGCCGTATTTTTCTTTCAGTTCCAGCGCCCGCTCCAGGGTGCGGTTGGCCACTGACACGTTTTTCACCCCTGCCCGCTGCAGGTGCTGCACCACCAGTTCGATGGTCCGTCCGGCGCCGATCATCAACGCCTTGGCATTGCTCAGGTCGCTGAAGATATGCTGGGCCAGCGTAACAGCGGCAAAGGCAACCGATACCGGGTTTTCACCAATCGCCGTGTCAGTTCGCACCTGTTTGGCCACCGCAAAGGTATCTTCAAACAGGCGGCTCAGTCCGTTGCCTACAGTGCCTGCTTCACGAGCCACGGCATAGGCTGACTTCAGCTGTCCAAGAATCTGGGGTTCACCGAGGACCATGGAATCCAGTCCACTGGCCACTTTCATGGCATGCCTGACCGCGTCCATGTCCTGGTGGATATAAACACAATTCTGCAACTGCGCCTGCTGAAGATCATGGTAGGCGGCCAGCCACTGTCCAACATGGGCCTGAACCTGGTCTGCCTGCCTGACACCGGCCTTGCCTTCTCCCGGCTCGCAATAAAGTTCGGTCCGGTTGCAGGTGGAGACAATCACTATTTCATCCAGCCCGACTTCAGCACAGGCCTGCTGAAGCGCGTCATGCATTTTTTCAGGCACGAAAGCCACCTTTTCGCGAACATCGACGCTCGCGGTATTGTGGTTGATGCCTAATACAAAAGTTGCCATGGATGACCGGTTCTAGTGCCTGAAAGTGCCAAACGGGTTATTTTACTCAATAGAGCTTGCTGTGCCTATTTTTGCCTGCTTCGGCAACATCAGGTCCAGGGAACGATTTATGGTCTTGCGCGGTCTCATGTCACAATACCGCTGCATTCCCTGCGATCTTGCCAGGATTGAGAAAACCTCACCGAACGCTATACTAACCAGCCTGATATGATCATTTCCTGCTTAAATCATCTGACAGCCGCTGCCCGCCTTCGCCGGCATGGGGCTTCCCTGTTGGCCCTTGTCTTTTCAAGCCTGCTGACAGCTTGTGCTACGGTAGAAGAACGTAATACTGAAGCAGAATCCAGTACCGCGCCAACGGATGCCGCCAGCCAACAGGTTGCCGATGCCAATCCCCACGATCAGACACTGCCGCCCCCCCAGGATATTCAGTACGGCAATTTCCCCGAAGACATCCTCACGCGCGTGATTCTGGCAGAAATGGCAGGCCAGCGCGGCTACAACCAGCAGGCCCTCACGGATTATCTGTCTCTGGCCCGTGAAACCAACGACATCAACATAATCAAGCGTGCCTCACGGATAGCATCCTTTCTCAGGGATGTCCCGGCGGCAATTGAAATGGGCAACCTCTGGCTGGATCAGGAACCTGAATCCCAGGAAGCCCTGAGAACCCTGGCCTTCCAGATGGTCACCCTCGGGCGTTACCGCGAAGCACTGACGCATATGAAGACCCTGCTGGCTTTGGGTTCAACGCTGGATTTCAGGCTGATCACCAACCGCACGGCCATGGACACCAACGCCAACCTCTTCCTGGATGCCCTGATCAGTGATTTTGAAGAGCTCAGGATTCAGTACCCCGCTGATCAGTCCCTGCGACTTGGGCTGGCTCATCTGTACCAGCAGAATGAGCAGACAGAGCAATCTCTTGAGCTTGTGAGCGCCCTGTCCAGGGAAATGAACGACAACGCTGAAGTTGTCATTCTGGAAGTGGAACTGCTGGAGCAGATGGGAGAAGGTGACAAGGCCAAACGACGACTCCAGCAGGCATTAAGGAATAACGACAATCACAAGGAGCTGCGCTTCCAGTATGCCCGCAAGCTGGTTGACGAGGAACGCTACCGGGAAGCAAGGGACCAGTTCAAGATCATCGTTGAACAGTTCCCGGACGATTACGACATGCTCTATTCCCTGGCGCTCATCAGCATGGAAATCAACATGCTCAATGATGCCAAACTGTATTTCCAGCGCCTTGTCGATAATGCCCAGCGCCTGGATGATGCCCATTACTATCTCGGCTATATCAGCATCCAGGAAAACAACACCAATGCCGCCATCCAGCATTTCTTCAATGTCAATGGCGGGGGCAATTTCCTGCAGGCCCAGCGCAACCTGGCGGAGCTGATGATTCGCGAGGGTCGCTACTCGGAAGTCAAAGCCCGCTTCCAGAATGTCCGTTTCCGCAACCCGGATTACAATATTCCCCTGCTCACCATGGAAGCCAATGTGCTGATGGATGAAGGACATATGGATGAAGCTGCCCTGGTGCTCAATAGCGCGGTGGGTGCCTTTCCAAACAATATCCAGCTGTTGTTCCTGCGCTCGGTTTACAGCCAGGAAACCAACGATCTTGAATTGATGGAAAAGGATCTGCGCAAGATCATACAGCTCAACCCCAACAACCCGGTGGCTTACAACAGCCTGGGCTATATTCTGGCCGACCGGACAGATCGCATTCAGGAAGCCTACGGCCTGATTCAGCGCGCCTTTGAACTGGCCCCGAACGACCCGGCGATCATCGACAGCCTGGGCTGGGTTCAGTACCGCATGGGGCTGTATGCCGATGCCCGCAAGAACCTGGAAGAGGCTTATGAACTGTTCCCGGATCATGAAGTGGCCGCCCACCTGGGTGAGGTGCTTTGGGTGATGGGTGAAAAATCCGAAGCCCGCAGTGTGTGGCGAAAAGCCCTGCAGGACCAGCCGGACAGTGAGTATATCCGCAGCACCATGGACCGCCTGACCGACGGCCCATCCAGCTGATTTGTTTGCCCTTCGCGTCATTTTCCCGGTCCTGTCGGGCCTGTTGCTGACCTCATGTGCAAACCTGGGGCCAGCCCCCTCCTCCTTACCCGACAATTACCAGCAGCAGGTTGGGCAGCTTGAACAGTGGGCCCTGCGTGGCCGCCTGAATATCAGGACCCCCGACAGTTCGGACACCGTCAATATCAACTGGCAGCAGCATTATCAGGACTACGATATCAGTCTTAGCGGCACCCTTGGTCTGGGCGCCGTACAGGTCAGTGGTGACAATACCCAAGTCATCATTGAAAAAGCCGGCGAGGAACCCGTACTGGCTCCAAGTCTGGAAGCCATCTCTGTAGAGCTTTTAGGTTATGCCTTCCCCGCCAGTGAATTACTTTTCTGGATTCGGGGACTGCCATCCCCGCAACGCCGCGCAGAACAAAGCTTTACGCCGGAGGGCCTGCTGGCCACCCTGTCCCAGGCCGACAGCAGCGGCCAGCGCTGGGAACTGCAGTATGACCGTTTCAGCGAAACCGGAGGCGTGATCCTGCCAGGCAGGCTCAGACTGGAGCGTCCCCCTTACCGGCTGACTTTTGTGATCAGTGACTGGCAAGTCAGGGAACAGTCACAATGAGGGCTTTATCCCTGCCGGCACCAGCCAAACTGAATCTATTCCTCCACATTACCGGTCAGCGGCCAGATGGTTATCACGACCTGCAAACTGTTTTCCAGCTGCTGGATTTTGGGGATGAACTGGCATTCATCCCCAACGAGTCGGGACACATTGGTCTCTCGTGCTCAGAACCCGGGCTGGAAACCCCCGACAACCTGGTAGTCAGGGCGGCCAGTCTCCTTCAACAGTACTCCGGTACCAACAGCGGTGTCGACATCACCGTGACCAAACATCTGCCCACTGGCGGCGGCATCGGCGGTGGCAGTTCGGATGCTGCCAGCACCCTTCTGGCACTGAATCAGCTCTGGCAGTGCGGCCTGAATCTGGATGATTTGGCCCGATTGGGGCTGCAGCTGGGCGCTGATGTTCCGGTCTTCGTCAGGGGACGTTCGGCCTGGGCAGAAGGGGTCGGCGAAAATCTGCAAGTGATTGATTTACCTGAACGTTGGTACCTGGTGCTGACACCCGACTGCCACGTCTCCACGGCTGAAATATTTTCCCATCCGGAATTGACAAGACACACTCACCCCATCAAAATAGCCGCCTTTCCGTTTTCGGGCAGTAAAAATGACTGCGAAATG
>CAZBBS010000003.1:7449-64563 GCA_964490145.1 uncultured Enterobacteriaceae bacterium | reverse complement strand
GCCTCCTGCCTCCTGCCTCCTGCCTCCTGCCTCCTGCCTCCTGCCTCCTGCCTCAGTAATCGGTTAGAATACACGCTGATTTACAACAGGCTTATATATGTCCACCTCCCTAACCCCCCTGAATCACGCCCTGGAGCAATTGCTGGCGGATGCCCGGGTTAATTCCCGGGAAGTTGATCTGCCTCTGCGGGAAGCACTGGGGTGTGTGCTGGCGAATTCCCGATCTGCAGCCATTGATGTCCCGGCTTTTGATAACAGTGCCATGGATGGTTATGCGGTCAACACGGCTGATGTTACAGATGCAGGTTGTGTGCTTCCCGTTTCCCAGACCATCGCGGCCGGTCATCCCGGCACGCCACTTGTTGCTGGCAGTGCTGCCAGAATATTTACCGGTGCACCGATTCCCGAAGGTTGTAATGCTGTGGTTATCCAGGAAAACACGGCGCGTGATGAAGACAGGGTCACCATCCTGCAAGTGCCTGTAGCCGGGGAAAATATCCGGGGAAAGGGCCATGATATTGCCCGGGGCAGTGAAGTCTTGAAGGCCGGTCATCGGCTGCGCCCCCAGGACCTGGGTATGCTGGCTTCCCTGGGGATTCCGGCGGTCAGGGTGAAACAGCCCATGAAGGTGGCAATTATCAATACCGGTGATGAAGTCATACCGCCGGATCAGGAACTGGGTCCCGGACAGATATATGATTCCAACAGTTTTACGCTGGAAGGCCTGTTGCAAGGCATGGGTATGACGGTGATCCGCAAGGGCATTGTGGCTGACACTCTGGCTGGAACCCAGGCAGTGCTCCAGGAGGCTGCCGCCGATGCGGATTGTATCCTCAGTACAGGGGGGGTATCGGTTGGTGATGAGGATCATGTGCGCCAGGCCGTTCAAAGCCTCGGTTCCCTGGATCTGTGGAAATTGGCCATCAAGCCCGGCAAGCCGTTTTCCTACGGTAGAGTGAACGGGAAACCCTTTTTTGGCCTGCCAGGGAACCCGGTGGCCGTGTTTGTCACGTTTGCCATGCTGGTTCGTCCCTATCTGCTGAAAGTGCAGGGAGCCAGCCAACTGGCCCTGCCAACCTTAAGGGTCAGGGCAGGATTTGATATCAGTGAAGCGGGCAGTCGACTGGAATTTATTCGCGTGAGGCTGGTCTCTGATCAAGAGGGAGAACAGGAGCTTCAGCCTTTTGGCAACCAGGGTTCAAGTATCATGACTTCCCTGTCCTGGGCCGACGGAATCGCCGAGATTCCGTTGGGAACCACCATCTCCCGGGGCCAGATGCTAAACTACTTCCCGTTTAACGGTTTGCTCTGATTCGGCCATGTTAAAAATTCTTTTGTATCTCACCCTGTCTGTCACAGCGTTGCTGTTGGGTTCCTGTGGTACCCAGGAAAGCGGCAGGGTGGTGTATTCCGGGGGAGCGCCGGATAGCGAAGCATCCGTAGAAGAGCGGGGAGCGCTACCGGCCAGTGATCCCTTTATCCGGCAACGTATTCTGGCTGATATGTTGTATGAAGCACGGATTGCCTATGAGGATAACCGGCTGATGTCGCCGGCTGGCAATAATGCCTACGACAAATTCCGGGAAGTCCTCGATATCGAACCGGAAAACACGGTGGCCATGCAGGGTATCCGGGATATCGTCTACCGTTACGTGGAACTGGCCGATGCCGCCATCCAGGTGGGCCAGTTTGACAATGCCGAAAGCTACCTGAGCCGCGCCAGGCGTGTGGGGGTAGAGTGGGATGTTATCGACAAGGCGGATCGACGATTGGCACAGGCACGAGAGGTTAAAATGGATGTTTTTACCCTGAATGCCGAGGCCTTGTCAGATCGTTCGCTGGATATGATGGTGCTGCTGGGAGAGATTGGCCAGCAGATCAGAGACCAGGAAGCCACGTTCCTCATCAATGCCCGGACTGATGAGGAAGGGCGCTGGATTTACAAGGTGATGCGTGAAGCGGTGGGCGGCTATCGCCTGCGAGGCAATATTGCCATCGATAACGATCCCAGTATCCAGATCGTTGTGCCAAGTACCTGAGGATTTCAAGATGGTCAGAACAATGACGGCCCTTATGCTGATGCTGGTTATGTTGCCCGTTGCAGCTATTGCCGCTGAGGAAACCGTTACTGTGAGGGATGCCTATGTGCGTGGTCTGCCTCCCGGAGTCAAGAATACAGCTGCCTACATGACCATCATCAACAACGGTGATGAAGACCTCGAACTGATTGGCGCCAACACCAATGCAGCTGACAACACCATGCTGCATACCACCGTGAATCGCAACGGACAGTTGTCCATGGAGCATGTGATGTCACGAACAGTGCCAGCCGGGGGTGAACTGGTGCTGGAGTCCGGTGGATTGCACCTGATGCTTATGGGGCTCAGAAAGCCCCTTGCCAGTGGCGACATTGTCAGCTTGACCCTGCAGTTCAAGGGCGCTTTCGTCGTCCCGCTGGAATTGCCGGTCGTCAGTGTACTGGACGAATAACGCGAATCAGACCAGCGTCGGTCCTTTTTTGACCGGGTATTTGGTATTTGCCCAGATCATCGCAGAAAAACTGAGTGCAAAGCCCACCACTGCTCCCCAGTAGCCTTGAATCAGAAAAGTCTGGATCAGGGCGCAAATGGCAAATGTCAGGCATCCCCAGAGCCATACACGGCGTTTTTCCCGTTCGGCAATCCCTGCCATAGCAATACTGAATAACAGGGTAAGCATGTCGTACACCCATCGGTTGGTTGAGACAGCCGGCAATGTAGCTGAAACACCAGTTTTCGGAAACGATGAAATGATGAAATCGTGCGTTGCATCGCAAATGCCCCTGAAGAATCAGTGTTTGCCGAGTTTGGCAATCCCTTGAAAAACAGGAATAGGCCACCAACTTGTATTAAAGACAGCATGGTTTAAGGGCAGGGCAATTTCCATGGTTATGCAGGCACACTTGCAGTTACTTGTCATCATTACAGTCGTCTTGTTCGGTTGGGGCGTTTACAGATTGGTGAAATGGCTGAAGACCCGCCAGATTAATACGGAATTGTGGTGCACGGTTTTCGAGGGTTTAACCCAGGGCGCCATCAGGCTGGATCATCTGAAAAATCCCCAGACCCAGATTGAAAAGAAAGTCAAAAGAGATGGCCAGGACAAGGACTGGTTGAAGCAGTGGCAGAAGAGACGTCAGTAAAAATGCTGTTAAATAACAGCAGGGTGCTTGTCATTCGCTAACCTGCTTCATAACATCCCGGTTAACAGGGATGAACGTTGATATCACATGGAAAGTGGTCAACAGGCAGTACCAGGAGTGATGCATGCATAATTTTCCCCGGCCGGAAACCCCCACCGTTGCCGTCGAACGGCAGGATGTCGACGGCACCTGTCCCGAATGTGATCAGAATACCCTCGCCAGTTATCGCGTGCTCAGTGAAGGCGGCTGGTGGGACGTGGTCAAGTGTCAGTCCTGTCTGCACTCGGTGAGCCGGACCAAAGGGCCTTTGCTGGGGCCGATCACCCCGCTGGGATTGAGTCTGGGCCAGGACGGGGAGGCTTGAGATGATAGGTGTAGATGTAGGCGGTACCTTTACCGATGTGGTGGCCATTGTGGATGGTGAGATCAGGGTCACCAAGGTGCCCAGTATCCCGGATGATCCCCAGCAGTCAGTGATTGAGGGTGCCAGGCGTCTGGGGGTGGAAGGCTCGACAGTCTTTAATCATGCCTCCACCAAGGGACTGAATGCTGTCCTGACCCGCAACCTGCCCAAGATCGGTTTTATCACCACGGATGGTCACCGCGACATGCTGGATGGCGGTCGGGCCTGGCGTCCGTTCAATGCCCAGATGGATCCCAACTGGCGCCGCTCATTTGGCGATGTTTCCAGACCCCTGGTGCCGCGCTATTTGCGTCGGGGCGTACAGGAACGAATCCTGGCATCAGGCGAGGTGCTGATCCCCCTGAATGAGGCGGATGCCCGGGCGCATCTGGAACTGCTCAAACACTGTAACGTGGAAGGCGTTGCCATTTGTCTGCTCAATGCCTATACCAATCCTGCTCATGAACAGCAGCTCAAGGCATTGGCGCAGGAAATCCTGGGGAACGTACCGATCACCATTTCCTCCGAAGCCTCTCCCCGTTCCAAGGAATTCAGCCGTGCCATGACCACGGTGATTGATGTCATGATGAAAGGCATTTACGGGGAATATGCCCACAAACTCCATGCCGGACTGTCAGACCTGGGTTATGACGGAGCACTGAATTTTGCCGACTGTACGGCGTCCCTGTTGCCCTGGCGCGATGCCCTTGAATATCCCTACAGAATTATCTTTGCCGGACCGGCCGCCGGTGCTGCCTCCTGTGTCCGGCTGGGTGAAGCCATTGGCGAGGAGAACCTGATCTGCTGTGACGTGGGAGGGACGTCTACTGACGTTGCCCTGATCATGGAAGGGGCACCTTTCACCAATGACATGTTCGAGCTGGAATATGATCTGGTTATCAATGCCCTGTCGACGGAAGTGTCCAGTGTGGGCGCAGGCGGCGGCAGTATTATTTCCGTTTCACCGTCCGGGGATATCCAGGCGGGCCCGGCCAGTGCCGGTGCCTATCCGGGGCCGGCCTGTTATTGCCGGGGCGGGGAAAAGCCGACAGTGACAGATGCCTGTCTGCTGATGGGCATCCTGCCTTCCGATGAATTTGCCGAAGGCCAGTTGCAACTGGATCGTCAGAAAGCCATTGATGCCTTTATGTCGCTGGACACCCCTTTGCCGTTGGGCGACAGGGTGTCCTTTGCCTGGCGGATCGCCATCAACAACATTGCCGAGGAAGTGGCCAATGTGTCCATTCGCCACGGTGCCGACCCCCGCGATTTTTCCCTGGTTGCCTATGGCGCTGCAGGTCCCATGTTGCTGGCGGGACTGCTGGATCTGCTTGGTCTGAAGCAGGTTATTGTGCCACCGCATCCCGGGTTATTTTCTGCGTTGGGACTGTTGTCCACGGATCTGGTCTACACGGAAAGCCGCAGTGCCTACAAGGTGCTGATGCCCGGCATGGCGGGTGAGATCAATGAGATATTTACTGCCATGGAAGCCGAGTTGATGGCGTCTGTGGATGCGAAGGATGTTGAGATAAAGCGCAGTTTTGATGGTCGCATTCTAGGCCAGAGCTGGGAGACCCCTTTCATTGAAATGCCCAATGGTGATATCGATGACGAGGTGGTGGCTACCATGATTCATAATTTCCACACCGAGTACCAGCGCCGCAATGGGCAGTCATTTCCCCGGATGCCTGTGCAGGGTGTGAGCTACCGGGTACAGGTGGTGGTGAAAGCTGACAAGTTTGAGTTCTCCTACACCGAGCCGGAAGAGTCTGAACCGACAGTGATCGGCCAACGGGAGCTGCACTATTTCAGTGATGAGCCAGTCATGGCCAATATCTATGACCGCTTGCTGCTCAAACCCGGTCAGCAGGTGTCTGGCCCTGCGGTCATCCAGGAAGCCCTGTCCACCACCCTGGTGCTGCCAGGACAGGAGGCCAGAATCGGCGGATTCGGGGAGATTCTGATTTCAATAAATACCGGCAAGGGAGGGCAGCAGCATGGATAAGACCACCTTGCGTATTCGTGACTTCGACAATCAGGCTTTTCAGGACCGCTACAGCTGTGAGCGTTTTGCCGCCACGGTGCTGAGCAATCGCTTTACCTACATTCTCGAGCATGTCTGCCAGCGCCTGTTGTCCTGTGCCTTTTCTCCTATATTGCGCGACTTCTACGACTTTGCCGCCACCATTACCGGTTCCCCGGATCGCGGCTATCCGACACCGGTCGTGAGCAAGACCTTTATTGCCTTTACCGGGACCATGACCGATTCGGTGCGCAACACCATTGAGGAATTTGGCGTGGATAATATCGGCCCTGGCGATGTCATCATCGCCAATGACCCTTATCGCACAGGCACCCATGTGAATGATGTGTTGTTTTGCCTGCCAGTGTTCCATGAGGGCAAGATAGCTGCTTTCGTCAATCTCAAGGCCCATCAACTGGATATGGGGGGTTCGGTACCGGGCGGTTTTTCCGCGACCAAGACCAATTCCTATGAAAACGGCCTGGTGATGTCGCCGCGCCTGCTGATGAAGGGGGGCAAGCCGGTACGGGAAACCTGGACCCTGATTGGCGACAACGTACGTTTTGGTGAACTCCTGTCCCGTGACATGCAAACCCTGATCGCCTGTTTGCAGATGGGGGAAGACCTGCTGCGTGACAGTATCAATCGCTACGGCTGCGAAGCGGTGCAGGGTGCCATGGATTACATGGTGGATGCCGATGCCGAGCGAATGACCCTGGCCATTGAAGCGTTGCCCGATGGCGACTGGCATGGCGAGGCCATGGTGGATGCTGATGGCATGGACGACAGCGAGGAATATCCGGTTCGGGTTTGCATCCGCAAACGTGGCGGACGCCTGGAAGTGGATGTGTCAGACACTGCCCGCCAGGCACGCACCTGTATCAATGGCACTTACCTGGATACCAAGACCACCGTAGGGGCAGCTCTTAAATTCATGCTTGATCCCAACGGGGCCTTTACTTCAGGGACCTACCGTCCGGTGGATATCGTGATTCCCGACGGGGCGATCTGTTCCGCACTGCCACCGGATGGCGCCGTGTTTGCCTACGGGGAGAGCACCAATGCCCTGCTGGCCGCAATGTTCCAGGCCATGTCGGAGGCGCTCGGTGACCGGGCTATTGCCGGTGACCATGGTGCGCCAAATCTGCACACCGGTGTTGGCCGTTATTCCAATGGCCAGTTGTGGGTAGCCGTTGGCGTGGCTGGTGGAGAGCGCGGACCCTGGGGTGGCACCCGTCGGGGAGATGCGGACAGTTACTCCATCTTTTCCCAGGCCAACAGTATCGATACGCCAATAGAAGTGAGTGAAGCGGATTACCCGGTGGTGATCATGCGTCGCCAGTATGTTCCCGATACCGCCGGTGCCGGTTACAACCGCGGAGGCGCTGCGGTATTGAAAGACTCTCTGTGGCTTGAACCGGCGACCCATTCGCTGATCACCCTGCGCTTTAAAAAAGCGACGGGCGTGGGTGTGCTTGGCGGCAAGGATGGTCCTACTGGCGGGGTCTGGCTGTGGCAGCCGGACCAGAAAAACGGCCAGGAGCAGTTGGCCACTGATGCGGCATCGTTCAAGGCGGCAACGGCCGTGGCCGGCATTCTTGATCCTGGAACCCATTTGCCTTCACGCGATGGGGAATATCACTACTTTGCCCGCAGCCAGCACTGGCCAACGCAGCCGAAAGCCAGTTTCCGCTATATCACCAATGGTGGCGGAGGCTATAAAAATCCGCTGGACCGTGAACCCGATAGAGTGCTGCTGGATGTCAGGGATGGTTATGTTTCCCTCGAAGGTGCCAGGCTGGATTATGGTGTGGTTATTCTTGGTGATCCCGAACGAGATCCCGAGAACCTGGTTGTCGATGTTGAGGCTACCCGGCAGTTAAGGGCACAGGCCTGAGATGAGTCTGATAACCCGCGCCTTTCCGCTGCTGGCTTTGCTGGCAGCGGCGTTGGGTGTTCTGGCGCCCGGGCTGTTTGACACGCTGGGCAATCTCATTGTTCCTCTGTTAACACTGATCATGTTTGCCATGGGGTTAACGCTTACCCTGGATAATTTCCGGCAGGTGTTTAACCAGCCCTTCAGGATTGCAGTTGGCACCTTGATGCAATTCCTGATCATGCCGCTGGCGGCTTTTCTGATAGGTCACCTGTTGCTGGCAGACCGTGAGTTGATTATTGGTTTGGTGCTGGTGGGCTGCTGTCCGGGCGGAACGGCTTCCAATGTCATCTGCTATCTGGGCAGGGGGAATGTGGCCTTATCCATCGCCTTGACGATGGTTTCCACGTTCTTGTCCGTGCTGGCCACTCCGTTTCTCACCTGGCTCTATCTCGGGCAGGCGATAGATGTGCCGGTTGGCGATATGATGCTGAGCATACTCCAGATTGTCATGCTGCCGGTCCTTGTCGGGATGCTGATCAATACCTTTATGGGGGATAAGCTTAAAGGGCTGGCGCCCGTGTTGCCGGTAGTATCTGTGCTGGCGATCGTTATGATAATCGGCATCGTGGTTGCCCTGAATGAAGACAACCTGCCAGTGATGGGGGTGGGCGTGGCAATTGCCGTGATCCTCCATAATGGCGTCGGCATTGCTGGTGCCTATGGGCTGTGTAAATGGTTGCGCTATGACGAGGCCACCTGTCGGACCATTGCTGTTGAAGTGGGCATGCAGAATTCCGGGCTGGGTGTTGCCCTGGCCAGCCAGTTTTTCAGTCCCGCTGCCTCGCTGCCTGGTGCGGTGTTCAGCTTGTGGCATAACCTGTCCGGATCGTTACTGGCAGGCTACTGGAGCAAGCGTTGAGTTTTCTCATGCGGGTGAATTTCAATAACAACATGTCTGTCGAGGGTTGTTAGCACATGGTGAAAATCTGGGTTGATGCCGATGCCTGTCCGGTGGTGATCAAGGAAATCCTGTACAAGGCAGCCCGGCGCACGGGAGTGGTCCTGACGCTGGTGGCCAATCAGCCCCTGAATACGCCGCCGGATAAAAATATTACTTCCCTGCAGGTGCCACCCGGATTTGATGTGGCCGATAACGAGATTGTCCGGCTGGCAGAGTCCGGTGACCTGGTCATCACTGCCGATATTCCCCTGGCAGCAGAAGTGATCGCCAAAGGAGGGAAGGCCCTGAGTCCCCGGGGTGAGCTGTTCAGCGAAAACAACATCAGGGGGCGTTTAAACATGCGCGATTTTCTGGATACCATGCGCAGCAGTGGTGTGCATACCGGTGGACCTCCCCCGCTGAATCAACAGGATCGGCAGGCATTTGCCAATCAGTTGGATCGTTTTCTCACAGCCAGCCTGAAAAAATAACGCCCCATTTGGTCAGGCTCCTCGTCAATCATTTTGGCCATTTGTGTGTTAAAAAGGCTGCTCAACGTGGCCGGGAATTGGCAGGAATAGAGTGCATAAAATCGCCTGATTCAAAATTCCTATTACACGCCTGATGTTCTGTAAGTAAAAAGCTTCAATATACTGCTATTTACAGGGTTTGCGCCAAATCACGCCCCTGAAAAAAATGTGTGTTTGCGTGTAATTATTTCTTGTGTGACCCCACCATTGAGCGTATAAATCGCGCTCGGAAAACGGCCCTTTTCCCTGCACCCCAGGGAAGGGTCGTTTTTCGTTTCTCAACCTTTATTTTCTGGAGATCAAACAGGATGCTCTACCCACTAACTTTTGGAAATAATCCCTTGTTTCCCCAAGCCAGTGATTTTCAAGTAGTAAACAAAGACCTCAGCTCTGGCCACGGTGTCATTACATTTCGTAGTTTCCAGCCGGGCGATCTATTAGCTATTGTAGCGGGTGAAGTAGTATCCGATATCAGGCAGCATACGCTGCAGATTTCCAGAAGGCGGCACATGTTTGACCCGTATTTTACTGGTTATCTGCTGCACTCCTGTGACCCCAACGTTTCCCTGAACATGCGCAAGCGTACCCTGACTGCCCTCAAACCAATTGAGGCTGGCAGCTACCTGTACATGGATTATGCGGAAACAGAAGATGTCCTGTTCAAGCAGTTTGCCTGTTGTTGTGGCAGTGAAAAATGCCGTGGCTGGATCACCGGCCGTCGTGAAACTCCTCACCAGATTGTGATCGAGAATCATGAACACGCGCATACCCATTAATCCCGAATCAGTACTGCCTGTTGAGCTGGCCTGGTGGCAAAGGAATGACCTTTGCTATCAGGATGGCGAACTGGTGTTTTCGGGCCAGCCGGTCAGTGAGTTGATCGGCAGATTCGGTACGCCCGGTTTTGTCTATTCCCTGGATCGGGTAAAACAGAACCTGGGACGTATCCGTGCCGCCCTCAATGCTGCAGGGCTGGCAGGCCGCTCCACTGTGTTGTATGCCATGAAAGCCAACCGGCATGCGCCGCTGTTGTCTGCGCTCAAGGAAAGCGGTCTTTGTGGCATAGATGCCTGCTCTCCACGGGAAGTGGAACTGGCAGTGAATTGCGGCTTTGCCCCGGAAGAAATTTCTTTTACCGCCGGCAGCCTCTCTAAACGGGATTATGAAATCCTGTCCCGTTTTCCGGGATTGTTTTTCGATGCTGACTCCATTCACGGTATTCGTGAGTGGGGAAAGCGTTTTCCAGGAACAAATATCGGTATCCGGGTTAACCCCGGTCTTGGAATCAGTCGTGCTGGCAATGACAAGCTGCAGTATGCCGGTAGTGTCACGACCAAGTTCGGCATCTACAAAGAGCAGTTTCGTGATGCTCTCGCCGTTGCTGCCGAACATAAGCTCAAGGTTACCAAGATCCACTTCCATACCGGTTGTGGGTACCTGACACCCCAGATTCCGCTGTGGGAAAGCATCATAGAATCCTGCCAGTGGTTTGTTGACCAGTGTGACGATGTTGTTCGCGTTAATGTTGGTGGCGGTCTCGGTGTGCCTCATGTCAGTGATGATCAGCCACTGGATCTCTCTGTCTGGGCCAAGGTGCTCTGGCGACAGTTCGGCAAGAAAGGCCTGTATGTGGAAGTGGAGCCTGGCGATTATGTTGTCAAGGACGCTGGTCTGCTGCTGCTGGAAAAGACCTACCTGGAGCAAAAGCGTGATACCTGGTTCCTGGGTGTGGATGCCGGTTTTAATGTGGCGCCTGAACCGGCGCACTACAGCCTGCCTTTCCAGCCGGTGCCTATTGTCTATGACGGCGAGCCTTTGCAAGCCTGTCATGTGGTGGGCAATATCAATGAAGCGCTGGACGTGTGGTATCAGGATGCCCAGCTTCCTGATATGGCGAACCAGGATTATCTAGTGCTGATTAATGCCGGCGCCTATTCGGCGTCCATGGCATCCAATCATTGCATGCGCGGCGAGTTCACCGAGCACCTTCTGTAAGTTTCCGGGGAGCATTGACACAGGTCTCTGCTCCTTTTTTTCTACTTCATTCCTTTATTCTGCAGGCAGCCAAACCGGTGCATCATCCCGGGTGATTTTTTCACCCATGGTTATGCTGTATCTCTCCATGGCGTAACACAGGCAATCCTGACGGATGACACGTTCATCCAGGGTCAGCATGGAAGGCATCAGGGGGCGAAGGGTGATCAGGTTGTTGTCGCGGATTTCAAAGACCTGCTGCGTGATCACATTGCCTTCCTCGTCCATGACAAGGATGGGGTCGTCCACACCTTCACGGATATGGGCAAGAATTGTTCCCGCTGGAATTTCCTCAAAATTCAGGGTTTCGATACCCTGGATGAACCGGATGTCTGTGTCGCTTTCATCAAAGCTCAGTGAAATGTGCTCGGGAATTTTGATAACGGCAAGCGTGTGAAACATGTCGATGTCGTTGTCGCTGACAGGATCGGATTCGATGGCATCAAGATTCAGGACTTCATCGACAAAGGCTGTGGCGCGCTGGATGCCGAATTCATCGCCGACCTTGCCGCATTCCAGGGTCACTGACGGGCACAGATGGGAGAAGGCCTTGCTCTGTACGCCGCCAGGCTGAATGAAATAGATAACCGTACGGGAAAAACGTCTGGCCAGATTCAGGAACGGTGACTTGAGACGGTTCACACAGGCGTAGTGAGGATTCAGTCCGGTGTTATTGTGGATGTCTATGGAAGCGAACAATGGCCGCCGGGCCATGTCATGGAGCAGATCCGTAATCTTCTGGTGGATTTCCGTTTCGTGGTCGCTGTGTCCTTCCAGCCAGATCCGGTTGTAATCCGGCTGGCCATCAAGGCGGCGTTTGCCTTCATGGGCTGCTTTTACATTACCGATAAAGATCAACAGTGCACGGGGCAGCTCAGTATCCCGGTATTTCTTCAGGATGTTTTGCAGGGCTACCAGGCCGGTGGGTTCATTGCCATGAAGAAGTATGGAAAGAAACAGGGCGTCTTCCCGGGCACCGCCAAGCGTGATCAGTGTGCTCTCGGGAATGAAGTTCACCACCTGGTCTGCAGTACAGTCCAGCAGGCCTTCAGGGACATAATTGATTCTGTGCAGCATGGCAGGACTCGTTTATATGGGCCAGGTGTGTACCGGCTCTTCGCGTTGTTGTAATTCCCAGTATCGATTAACCAGGCCGTTCATGTCATGGCCATGTTTTGCCACCCACGCCCGTTGCCAGCGCGCACCGTTCTGGCCGTTGCGGGCGCGTTCTTCAATGATGCCAAGCCAGAGCGAGATGCTGTCGGCATGCAGTCCCAGATTTTCCAGGCCCTTGGCTGCCACCGGAATCAGGTGTTCAGGTATCAGTTCCCGTACCAGCAGGCTTTTATTGTCAAACCAGGTGACAGGGGCATCAAGGCCGTAACGGGCGCAGGCATAAAAGTTATCCTTTGCTGTTGCAAACGGCAGACAATCAGCAATCGTTTCAGTATCAAGGGTCAGACCATGGCTGAGTCCGTAATAAAACGCCGAATTGGCAAAACAGTCCCTGATGGTCGGGCCGGAAGGAATGACCCGGTGTTCTATTCTGAGATGGGGCTGGCCTTTGTCATCAAAATCTATCAACGGACGATTCCAGCTCCAGATCGTTCCATTGTGAAATTTGAGATGGGTGAGGGCTTCAGGGGAAGCATTGTTTGCCAATGGAATCAGTGCCGGGTAGTCCGCCAGGTTTTCAGCGAAGCATTCGAACAGCGATTCCTTCAGATAGTCATAGCCGAAACTGACCCGGCGGTGACCGGGGCTGCCCACCTCAACACTTTGTTCAAACAGGGGGATGCGTGTTTCATCCACAGGTCCTTGCCAAACAGGTAGGGAGAGTTGGCTGCCACAGCGACCATAGGTGCGCTGGCAATCATGGAGGCATTGAACACATTAACGGCTTTGTCTATGGGAATCTGGAAATGAATCTGGAAGGAGGTCGTAGCCGCTTCCAGCATCATATCATTTTTGTGGGTATCCATTTCATCGCGGCCACTGATGTGCAGGTGCAGTGGCCGAAAGTCCCGCATCTTCAGTACCTGCCTGTTCAGGGCCTTGTAGCGTGACAGGTGGGACATGTTATCCATGTTCAGGTCGCTTTCACGTAGATGGGGCAGGGTGCCTATCATCAGGATTTTTTCATTTCTGTTTGCGGCAACTGCCGAGCAGTGCTGCCAGCTTTTCAGCAAGCCCTGATACATTTTTTCCAGGGCCTTACCCTGTAATGTTTCAGGGGCACCATTGACTTCAAAGTTGAAGGTCGCCAATTCAGGGACGACATTGAGGTCATCCAGGTTCGCTAGAAAGGCGGCATTGTCAGGGGAGGCGTGCCCGGATTCATCAAGAAGCCAGGCCTCCAGCTCGAAACCTGCCCTGTAATCACTATGGGAAAATGCACCGTTATTGAAATACTGCTCAAGCAGGCCGGTTTCTTCTTTCAGCTGCTGCTTGAATAAATCGAGCTCTGCCTCGGTGAAATAGCTGGATTCGATTTCCTGGCCCATGGTTGGCTGCCTGACCTGCATGAATGTGATAAGGGATATTAGACCATAAGGCATGATGGTGCGGGCACAATCCAGGTCAAGGAAAACTGACAGGATTTCACATCTGTGAACAGGAAAAACTGGAAAATGGCGAGCAATATTAGTAGGATTGCGCCCTCTGGAAATCCGGGCCAAAAAAATCTGGTCTCCGGTGCACTTTTCTCAGGTTACTGGGGTGTCGCCAAGTGGTAAGGCAACGGACTCTGACTCCGTCATCCGTAGGTTCGAATCCTACCACCCCAGCCAATAATCCCAATATATTTCAAGAGGTTAATGATGCGCCCTGACATGGTGTCATTATTCTGAAGGCCGTTTCCGGTTGCCGGGTTCAGCAGAAGGACCTGTTGATGTGCGAGTGCATAGAGCCGGATTTTCCGGTGAAAAGCCACTGGCTGGTTGCGTTGGCAGATTGAATGAAAGAATATCGCTGTTGAGGCTGGAAAGAGCCATTTCAGCGGTGGGAGAACCAAGATTCAGGCTTGACTGTTCAGGGCTTATAAAGCCCGGATGAATTGTAGATAAAGCTGGTTTAATCCATTGAATCTTATTAGAATAATAAAAATTTTGGTTCTAATAACAAGTATATATTCAGCATAAGGTTTTAAGATTTGACAACCGCTAAAGCAAAACTTGGTCAAGCGGTGGTTGGGCGTGGTTTGTCACAAGAGACTGAATCGCCTGCCGAAGCAGTATTGACTCCAACACCCACCCGAAACAGTATCGAGCAGCGTCTGGCTGAATTCAGCACCATGACCGAAGCGCTTGAGTATGCTGCACAGGGTGAAACCGGTTTCAATTTTTACGACGCCCGCGGAAATCTCAAATCTGTTCTCCCCTTTAAAACCCTGATGGAAAGGTCAAGGCACGTCGCCAGATATCTGCTGGCCAAAGGCCTTGAAAGCGGCAGTCACGTTGCCCTGGTTGCTGACACCACCCCCGAATTTGTTACCCTGTTCTTTGCCTGCCGTTATGCTGGCCTGGTGCCATATGCCATGCCCATCCCGGTAAATCTTGGCAGTCATGCCGCTTATGTGCGTCACCTTCATGGCATGCTCGATGGCGGCCAGGCAGGTATCGCCCTGGCCAATGACGATTTCGTAAACTTCCTGAAGGAAGCCGCCGAAGGTGTGGAAACTCTCAAATGGGTCGGTACACCTGCGCAACTGGAACAGGGCGAGCAGTCAGATGCAGATCTGCTGGTTAATACACCATCAGAGAACGCATACTTGCAGTTCACTTCCGGCAGCACCAAATCGCCACGTGCCGTTATGATTACCGAGCATGCCCTGATGAGCAATCTGCAGGGCATCACGCGGATCGGTCTGGAAATGACCCCTGAGGACCGTTGTGCTTCCTGGCTGCCGTTCTACCATGACATGGGTCTGGTGGGGCTTATCCTGGCGCCAATGTTTGCCCAGTTGTCCGTGGATTACCTGTCCACGTATGATTTTGCGATTCGCCCGATGCAGTGGCTGCGTCTGATCAGTCAGAATCGCTGCACTATCGCCTTTGGTCAGCCCTTCGGTTACAAGCTTTGCAGCATGCGTGCGCGCACTGCCGATATTGAAAAGCTCGACCTGAGCTGCTGGCGTGCAGCCGGTGTGGGTGCAGAGCTGATTCGTGCCGATCTGCTGCGCGCCTTCTCTGACAAGTTTGCTCCTTGCGGCTTCAACGCCAATGCTTTCCTGCCCTGTTACGGTCTTGCAGAAGCCACCCTGGCTGTCAGCTTTGATCGTCTTGGTCATGGTTTTAATACTGTCGAAATCGATGCCGAGAAACTCATCGACCAGGGCATTATCATCCGTCAGGATTCTTCCACAGATAGTGGTACGGGTGCGGATGGCAAACACATTCGCAAGAACAATGAATTCGTGAATTGCGGCCGACCACTGGCAGGACTGGAAATCGAAATCATCGATGACAATGGACAGCCCGTTGCAGAGCATCAGGTGGGCACGGTTTTGGTCCGTGGTGCCAGCATCATGTCCGGTTACTTCAATAATCCGAAGAAATCCGCTGAAGCCCTCAATGAGGACAACTGGCTGGATACCGGCGACATCGGTTTCATGCTCGATGGTGATCTGTATATTACGGGACGCCGCACTGACATTATTATTATCAATGGTCGCAACATCCGCGCTCATGATATTGAGTTCACCGCTGAGCAACAGGAAGAAGTGCGTGAACGTGAGGCATCTTCCTTCAGCCTGATTGATGAAGAAGGGAATACTGTTGTTGTGCTTGTCATCGAATGCCGACTGACAGGTGAAACCGAACGTCATGACCTGATCGTTCGCCTCAAGCGCCTGATCTACGAAGAATTCGGTATCGACTGCCAGGTTGAACTGGTCAAGCCGCATACCCTGCCACGTACCTCTTCAGGCAAACTTTCCCGTGCCGCTGCCAGGCTGGATTACATCAAGCGTTCCAAGCTGACAGAACCGCCATTGGCCCAGGCCCAGGACGGTTAGTTTCCCTATGCAGGGAACGGTAGCTGTCACAGGCGCCACCGGATTTATCGGCAATGTCTTTCTCGAAAGTCTTTTAGCGCAGGGCTGGCAGGTCAATGCCCTGGCCAGACGTCCTCAACCCGCCAAACCCGGCCTGCAATGGGTTGCAGGCGATCTCCATGATATTGATGCCTTGAATGAGCTGGTGAATGGCGCCACGGCAGTCATCCATTGTGCAGGAACCGTTCGCGGTCGTTCCCAGTCCCAGTTCGATGACATCAATGCCAAGGGTACTGCCAACCTGGTCAATATCTGTGTCAAGCAGGGACAAGTACCTCGATTTTTGCTGATCTCCTCCCTGGCCGCCCGCCATCCTGAGGTCTCCTGGTATGCCAGCAGTAAATTCAAGGCTGAAGTCTTGCTGGATGAACTGGCTGGCAGTATGCCCTGGGCGGTTTTCCGCCCGACAGCTGTCTATGGCCCGGGCGATCGTGAACTCATGCCGCTTTTTGATGCCATGAAAAGGTATGGGCTGCTTCCCATGCCGGGGTTTACGCCAACCCGTTTCAGCCTGATACATGTGGCTGATATTGCCAGTGCTGTTATGGCATGGATCAGCAGTGAGAATCCCGTCACGGGGGTGTTTGAACTTGCAGATGACAGGTCAGAAGGCTATGATCGCCACGCTTTGGCAGCCTTGGCCCAAAAAGCCTGGAACAGAACAGTAAAACCGGTGTCCATACCAGCCTTTCTGGTCTTTTTTGCTGCCTACCTCAACCTCGGCCTGGCAAAGTTATTCCGATACTCTCCCATGCTGACCCCGGGGAAAGTCAGGGAGCTGATTTACCCAGACTGGTTGTGTGACAATACACCGTTGAAACAGTCCTTGCCGGGCTGGCATCCGCGGATTACCCTGCAGGATGCACTGCCGGAATTGCTTTAGAATTTACTGACAAATAAAACAACATGACAAATCATCAAGAAGAAGTATTGCAGCAACTATGCAATCACATCACCGAAAACCTGGGTTTTGGCGGTGATTTGCAGGTGGACGAAAGCCTGGTTGAACAGTTGGCACTGGATTCGGTCAAAGTACTGAACCTGATCATGGAAGTTGAAGACGAATTCGACGTGACCATCCCCATCAATGCTCTGGCAGATATCAACACGCCACGGCAACTCGCCATTATCATCAGTGACCTGCAAGGCTAATGACTAACAATATTCTGGAAAAACTCGATGCCGTGGCCGAGGCTCGAAAGGCAATGCTGCCGAAAGGCCTTGAAGCCTTCGGTATGCCAGTGGATG
Source organism: uncultured Enterobacteriaceae bacterium (assembly GCA_964490145.1). GTDB lineage: Bacteria > Pseudomonadota > Gammaproteobacteria > Pseudomonadales > Pseudohongiellaceae > Eutrophocola. Next base: position 47,272 of record CAZBBS010000003.1, on the reverse strand, counting down.
AAATATACTCTGCCACGGAAGCCAGGAAAGGGGACAAACGCATCCTTTTCTTTGGTACCAACAACTACCTGGGTCTGACCTTTGATGAGCGCTGCCTGAAAGCTGCCCATGAAGCCCTGGATCATGAAGGTACCGGCACCACCGGTTCACGCATGGCCAATGGCAACTACAATGGCCATAGGGCACTGGAAGAAGAATTTGCCCGCTTTTACGAATGCCAGTCCGCCATAGTCTTTTCCACAGGTTACCAGGCTAACCTGGGCGCGATCTCGGGGCTGGTGGGAGCAGGTGATGTACTGTTAATCGATGCCGATAGCCATGCCAGTATCTATGATGGCTGTACCCTGAGTGGGGCTGACATTGTCCGTTTCAAACACAATGACCCTGAACACCTGGAAAAACGCCTTCAGAGACTTGGTGACAGGGCAGCCAATACCCTGATCATTATCGAAGGCATTTACAGTATGCTGGGTGACCAGGCGCCGCTGAAGGAGATTGTTGAGATCAAGAACAGGTATGGCTGCCTCCTGCTGGTGGATGAGGCACATTCCATCGGCGTACTGGGTGAAAAAGGACGCGGCCTGGTTGAAGAAGCCGGTGTGATGGATCAGGTGGATTTTGTGACAGGCACTTTCAGTAAAAGCCTGGGCAGCATCGGTGGCTATTGCGTCAGCAATCACCCGCAACTGGAACAGCTGCGTTATGTCAGTCGTCCCTATATATTCACCGCATCGCCTTCCCCGGCGATTATTGCATCGACTCGTGTTGCCCTGAAACTGCTGGAAGAGGGAACGCATCTGCGCAAAAACCTGTGGCGCAATGTTCATCAGTTATATGACTGTATGCAGGGCCTGGGTTATGAGCTGGGTCCCAATCCCGGACCGGTTATAGCCGGTGTCGTGGAAAGTCCTGCTCACGCCTTCGACTTGTGGAGCAAGCTGCTTAACGAGGGGATCTATGTAAACCTGATCCTGCCGCCGGCAGCACCGGATAACAAAGCTCTGGTTCGCGTCAGCGTCAGCGCTGCCCATACGCCTGCTGACATGGATCGTATCTGTGAGGCGTTCACCCGTCTGAGCCAGGCTGGCTGAGACAGACCTGACAACAGGTCGCAGATAGCCTGATTCGCCATGCGTACACTGTTAACCTTTTTCAAGGAATTCCCCCGTCGCAGCATCATCATGTTATTGGTGTTGCTGCTGGCTGGCGTGGCAGAAGGCCTTAGCCTCACGACTTTTCTGCCATTGCTGTCGGTTGCTGCTGGTGGTACGGAAAATTCCGAAATCGGCAACATGATAGTGGGGGCGATCGAGAGTCTTGGGCTTGAACCCTCCATAGGTGTCATGCTGATGATCATTGTCAGCGGCATGATTCTCAAAAGTATTATCCTGCTGCTCTCCAACCGCCAGGTGGGTTACACCGTGGCGCATATCGCCACCGTCTTGCGCCTGGAATTACTGGAAGCGCTGATGGTCAGCCGCTGGAAATATTTTCTGACCAAGCAGGTGGGCACACTGGCCAATTCCGTTGCCACGGAAGCCTACCGGGCAGCCAACGGTTTTGAACACAGCTCCAAGGTGCTGGCCCTGTCCATCCAGGTGGTGGTGTACAGTTCCGTGGCTTTGCTGGTGTCCTGGCAGGCCACCCTGGCTACCCTGGCCATCAGCATGGTGCTGCTGTTTGCACTGCATCGCCTGGTATTGGCTACCCGTAAGGCCGGTTCCAAGCAGACCCATTTGATGAAGCATTTGCTGGCCTATCTCTCCGACATTCTGGGGTCCGTTAAATCATTGAAAGCCATGGCCAGGGATAATGTCACTGATGCCATCCTCAAGGACCAGACCAAACAACTGGAAGTGGCCATTCGTCAGGAAGTCATGAGTCGCGAGGCGCTCTTCGCGCTGCAGGAACCTATCCTCGCGTTGATGATTGCCAGTGGCCTTTATCTTGCCCTCATGGTTTGGGAATTGTCGTTGCCGGAAGTGATGGTGCTGGTTCTGGTTCTGGCCCGTGTGCTTGCCCTGCTGAACAAAACCCAGCGTCTGTTCCAGCAGCTCACTGCCCAGGAAAGTGCCTACTGGTCCATTCGCAAGGCCGCTGAGGAGGCCCGAAGCGAAGCGGAAGTGAATCAGGGAACCCGCGAAGCGAGCCTGGAAAAAGAAGTAACACTGAGTCACATCGCCTTCAATTACAGTGTTAAACCCATATTCGATGACCTGAATATGACTATTCCGGTCAATACCTTTACTGCCGTCATGGGGGCTTCGGGGGCTGGTAAAAGCACCTTTCTTGATCTGCTTTGCGGGCTGACAGAACCCGCATCGGGTGACGTATTGATTGATGGCATCCCGCTCAGGGAAATCGACCTGCGCAGCTGGCGGCGAATGATCGGCTACGTCTCACAGGACACTATCCTGCTGCATGACACCATTCTCAGTAACGTGATTGTTGGTGAGCCTTCGCTCACGGAAGAGGATGCCGTGGATGCCCTGCGGATGGCAGGCGCCTGGGACTTTGTTTGTGCCTTACCCGATGGTATTCACACAGTGGTGGGTGAGCGCGGCGGGATGATTTCAGGCGGGCAGCGTCAGCGCATAGCCATTGCCCGCGGCCTGGCACACAAGCCGAAATTCCTGATTATGGATGAGCCCACCAGCGCGCTGGATCCTGCCAGTGAAGCGGTAATCTGCGAAACCCTGCAATCCCTGGCCCATTCGCTCACCATCATAGCTGTTTCGCATCAGACTGCCGTTACCAAAGCTGCCGACAGGGTCTTTGTACTCCGGGATGGTGGAGTTGAGGAGCTGCCGAAAGGGTCGACAGTGGATATTCTGGAAGAGCGTGGTTAATCAGGATGCCTGGCAGGCAGCTCAGGCCTAAAGTCTGAACTGGTGACCCAGGTAAACTTCCTTCACGCTCTGGTTGGTCAGCACTTCATCCGGTGTACCCTGGGCCAGTATCTTTCCTTCACTGACAATAAATGCCTTGCCGCAGATATCCAGTGTTTCCCTGACGTTGTGGTCGGTAATCAACACGCCGATGTTTCTTTCTGCCAGTGTGCTGATGATATGCTTGATGTCGCTTACCGAAATCGGGTCAACACCGGCAAAAGGTTCGTCCAGCAGGATAAAGGCCGGGTCAGTGGTCAGTGCCCTGGCAATTTCAACGCGGCGGCGTTCACCACCGGAAAGACTGATGCCGCTGTTGTCCACCAGGTGGCCGATATGAAAGTCATCCAGCAGTTCTTCCAGTTTCTGCATGCGCTGGCTACGGGTGAGGTCCTTGCGTGTCTGCAGGATGCCGAGGATATTTTCCTTGACCGTTAACTTGCGGAAAATCGAGGTTTCCTGGGGAAGATATCCCAATCCTTTACGGGCACGTTCATGCATGGGCAGTTGGGTGATGTCCTGATTGTCGATCATCACCTGGCCCTTGTTGGGTTTGACCAGCCCGATGATCATGTAAAAAGACGTGGTTTTGCCAGCGCCGTTGGGGCCAAGCAGGCCGACAATCTCACCGCTTTTCACTTCCAGGGAAACATCCCTGACAACCTTTCTGCCCTTGTAAACCTTTTCCAGGTTACGTGCACTTAATACTTTCATTGATCATTCTTCGGCGTGATGGACATGTTGACGCGGTCGCTGCCGCCGCTGCTTTCTGCCCGGGCTTTCTTGCTTTCAATTTCATACTCGATGAGGTGTCCGGTCAAAATGTTTCTGTCCTGGGTCAGCTCGGCATCGCCATTGATGGTGATGAGCTGAGAGCTGTCATCATAGACAATAGTTTCGCCCCTGGCATAGACAACAGACTGGTCAATTTTCGGCTGCTGCTGAAAGCTTGCCGGTTTCCCGGCTGCCGTAATCTTGCTGATTTTGCTCAGGTCACCATTATCTGCCCTGATGGTAATCTCCAGCCCAGTGATTTCCATGGTGCCCTGGGTAATGCTGGCTGGTTGTTCTACAGTGCCGCGGAAAATGGTGATGCCTTCATCCAGGGATACCTCGCCACCACGTGACGCCACCACAACCACTTCCTGATCCTTGTCTTCAGGCAGGGCCAGTGCAGTCAGCGGGAACAGCAGGGCGAGATAGAACCAGACCCTGTTAATAAAGCTTATTCTAGTTTTCCTGTATTCCATAGGTTCCTCTGACATTGGTGCGCAACCTGATGCGGCTGCTGCGCAGGTCAACAGTCATGCCGGTGGCGGTCAAATTACTGTTTTCACCGGTTATTCTGACATTGTTGTCGGTAATGGCGCTCCTTGATTCGGGAAATACGCGCAGATTACTGGTATAAATATTCACTTCCCGACCTTCACTGTCGAGACCATGGATGACAACCGAATCTTCCAGATCAACACGCTGTTCGCCAGAAAACAGTTCATCTTCGGTTCGGCCGCTATTTGCGGAAATGGTCCAGACTATGTCCTGATCCTCGAGAATTTCAAACCGGGGCTTGTTCAGTGTGTTGAATTCCGGCGCTGGAAAATGCGTGATGCTGTCAGCCAGCAGACGATAACTTGGGGTTCCGTTGGCATCATATTGCATATAGTCCAGGTTCATCATCTGGTAATCAAAAGTCTGGACTGTCGGGATGCCTGTATTTGCGCCCCCCGAGTCCTGTTGCACCATGGCATTCATCAGGAAAACCAACAAACCTGCCAGTACAGCGCTTACAACAAAATGCATCCGCATCGCCATCAGTCCCCGTAGGCGGTTGCGATTGCTGAAATTCTGTGACTGAGCATGCTGTTTTCCGTTACCAAACCCGGCCGGTATAGCTATTAGACCGCTTTGAACACCGGAATTGCATAAAAAAGGCGGATTTTCACAGTCCCCGACAGAATCGTCAACTTTACCTGACACTGATTCGCCCATTTGATCCGGAAATATGAGAGTGGCGATCCTGACCCTGTAATATTGATCACGTGATTCCGTGTCCAGCACCAAGCTGCAGGTTTCCGGGAAGGGGGAGGTAGGAAAGGGCTGTGCGAGGCGATAGTCAGGTTGGAAGATTACGATTTATGCCGGAATTTCAGGGATAAAGTGTCAACTTGCATCTCCGTGAAACTTGCAAATCATCTTGAAATCTATACTATTAGCCCGCACAAAAAATGACATCCACAGAACCCGGCAGGGTTCTATCGTTCCGGACTCTGAAATATCCCCATTCATGTACGTAATTGCCCATATTTCAGACCTCCATATCCCGCCATTACCCAAACTGGAATTAAGCCAGCTTGCCACCAAGCGCATCCTGGGCCTGTTTTCCTGGCATCACAAATGGAAAAACGAGCATCGCATGGCCATTCTCGATGCATTGCTGGAGCAGCTGGGTGACATTGGTCCGGACCATATCTGTGTGACAGGAGATATCACTTTCACCACGCATCCGGGAGAAGTGGATCAGGCTGCGGACTGGATGGAAAAACTGGGTGATCCCTCGAATGTCAGCCTGATACCGGGAAATCATGATGCCTATGTACCTGGTGCACTGGATTATGCCCTGGAAAAGTGGGGGCGCTGGATGGTTGATGACGATGGCCGCCAGGGATTTCCCTATCTGCACAGGCGTGGTCCGGTGAATATTATCGGCCTCTCCAGTGCTGTAGTTACGCCTCCACTGACCTCGATCGGGTACATCGGCGAGGAGCAACTGGAGAAGGCGAGAACACTATTGGCGCAGACGCGAGAAGAAAACCGCCCAACCTTGTTGATGGTGCATCATGCTCCTCACGATGGTGCGACACGTAAAACCAAGGCCCTGGAAGACCGGCAGGCCTTGCAGGATTTGTTACGCGAATACCCGGTGGATGCCGTATTGCATGGCCATCTGCATTATCCTGTCAGGGCAAGTCTGGACGGTGCTGACGGCCCCATCCCGGTACTTGGTGCTGCCTCTGCTTCGGCCTTGGGCAAACGCAAGGGTGCCGCCCATTTTCATTTGATTGAAGTGGATACCAGTCACCAGAAACCGGTACTTGCTGTGCAGCATTACTGGTATGACGCAGAACGACACATGTTTAACGCCAGAGAAAGGGAAACAATATGAGCCGAGTTGGCTTTTTGTTGAATCATGACGCAGCTCACCAGGTCATGCACAGTGCGCCGACAGCCTTTGAATTGGCTCGCCGCTATCCGGACACGACTGTTGTCATCATCAGTACTACCGATGCTGAAACAGAAGCCGTAAAGGATATTGCCGCAGGCTACCCTGATGCAAAATGTGAGCTGGTCCAGGCAACTGTCCCCACTTACGCCAGTGTGTTTGACCGTCTGACCGGTCATGCCTTTCTGGCAAAGCGCTTTGGTGTGCTGTGGAGCCATCGGGAAATGTTTCGCTCTTTTGATGTGCTGATCGTCCCGGATAAAACCACGCTCGTACTCAAGCGCTGGCTGGGCAAGGATGCGCCGATCATGGTGCACACCTTTCATGGAGCCGGGGACCGATCAGGTGGTTACCGTGGTGTAGCAGGTTTTGATTACTACCTGCTGCCTGGTAAGAAGTACCAGGACAGAATGCTCAGCGAGGGCATGGTGTCTGAGGAGCGCTGCAAGATTGCCGGCTACGTGAAATTTGACCTGTTCCGTCATGGACCCCGGAAAAAGTTTTTCAATAACGACAATCCAACCATTCTTTACACCCCGCACTTCGATCCCCGCTATTCCTCCTGGTATGAATGGGGCGAAGAGGTGCTGCGCTATTTTATGGCGCACAAGGAATACAACCTTATTTTTGCTCCCCACGTGCTGATGTACCGTCGCCGTTGGCATATTTCCACGGAGGGTGGACGTCCCCGGATCACGCCAAAGGTGCCTGATTTCATCAAGGGTGCAGACAACATTATCGTGGATACCGGGTCTCTCGCCTCAATCGACATGACCTACATTCGTTCTGCTGATTTGTACCTTGGGGATGTCAGCAGCCAGGTTTATGAATTCATGATTGAGCCGCGGCCTGTCATGTATCTGAACAGTGGCGATGCCAGTTGGCAAAATGATCCGAATTTCCTGTGCTGGCATTGCGGCGATGTTGTAGATGCCATCGAAGATTTCCCGGCTGCCCTGGAAAAGGCCCTGGCAGAGCCGCAGCGGTACAGGCGGCAGCAGGAAGACGCCGCCATGGATGCTTTTGACCTGAGTGATACGCCAGCGGCAATTCGCGCGGCTGATGCCATTCGCGGCTTCATGGTCAGGGAGTCCCTGGTCAGCGAAACAGCCCCTGTTGAGTCGGGTTCCTGAGACGCCTCTAGCGGGAAAATAACGATAAAAAACGACTATAATTCACCCTGATGTTATTCGTGCTCCATGCTGGAGCAGCACTGATATAGGCTTGATAGACATGCTTTACGCCTTACCTGACCACGATGTCATGGAAAACCTGATGCCGGGAATCCGGGATCAGCACCTGTCCGCTGATGAAGCCCTTGCCCGCCTGCGCGCCGTACCTGGCCTGGTACCTGTGGCAATCAACCCTGAAGGTGAGGGCATGCTGTATTTCGCTGATATCGGTGATGTCCCTCTGGTGGAATGGAAATATATTTACACCATCGAGCGTCTGGCCAAGGAAGGGGGGATTGGCGAGATGTTTACCACCGGTCTGGATTTGCTTGAGCGCGACGATCTGATCACTGATTCCCTTGTGCCCCAGGGCTTCCTGTTTCATGTGTCCCGCTGTGGCTCAACCCTGTTGACCAAGTCCCTGGCCCGCTCCCCCAAAAATGTCTGTATTAACCAGGGTGGTCCGCTGCAGGAAGGATTCTGGGCAGTGGTAACGGATCACTGGCAGCATCAGCCGGAAGTCAATGAGCGTAACATCCGCATGTTCCGGAATGTGGTCTTTCTGATGTCCCGTCGTCGCCGTCCAGAATATGAACGCTGTTTCATCAAGTTCATCAGCTGGAACGTGATATTCATGGACTTCATCAGGGCAGCATTTCCTGAAGTGCCAATCGTCTACCTGTATCGGGATCCGGCCGAGGTTATTGCCACGGTACTGCAGGAAACCACCGCCGTGTTGCGGGCCAAAGGCAAGCTGCAGTCAACCATGCTGACAGGTAAAACACCTGAAGAAACCGGGGTCATGAATGATGCTGAATACCTGGCCTGGTGTTATGCCCAGTACTTCCGGATCGCCCGGGCAGTCTGTGCTGAAGATGGCAACCTGAGCCTGCTCAATTACAGTTCCCTGAAGCACCAGGAGCTCTATGAGGACATCCTGGACCGGGGGTTCAACCTGCGCCCTGACCCTGAAGAACTTGAACTGATGCGCTCCCAGTACCGGTTTTACTCCAAGGATGACAGTGACAAGACCATTTTCAAGCCCGATTCTGAAACCTTGACCGAGGCTCTGAGTCAGAAGGACCGTGAGCTTGTAGCGCAGATCTGCCAGGAAGGAATTTCGCGGCTGAACAGCTCCCCTCAGAACCTGTTTCCAGCAGGATAAGGGCATATTTCCTGGTTTTTCCCGTGCAATAAGTTATGGGAAATCAGTGATTTAATGGTAACATTAGCGCAGTTTGCCCGGCCTGGTGAGAGTGAGACGTTCCCTTCCGGGGTGAATATTTGGGAAGACCCTCATGATCACAGGATTCCACGGAAAACCCGTGGCTGGGTCTGCTTTTAATAAGAAAATACGAAAAGGTTCTACAACGTCGTGCCGAACGCCTTACAAGAACATCTGTTAACTGTTCTGATACCTAACTATAACTATGCTGATTACATTGCAGATGCCATCGAGAGCATCTATCAGCAGGATTACCCCGCCATTGAATTGATTGTCGTGGATGACGGCAGTTCTGACGACTCTGTGGCCGTTGCCACCAAAAAGCTCGCTGAAACCAATAATCTACAGCGTACCAAGCTGGTTGCCCTGGAAAAGAACAGAGGCAAGCTTGGTGCGATCAATGCCGTGCTGGATGAACTCAAGGGTGAATACCTCATCACTCTGGATGCCGATGACTGGCTCACCCCGGGATATGCCAGCCGCTGTATCAAGGAACTGCAGGAACGTCGTCAGGAAGATCCTAACCTGGGTTTTATCTACTCCGACTGCAACCTGGCCGACCAGCAAATGAACATTATCGAGCGCGGTCGTTCTGTGGCCTTTGACAAGGAACTGGTGGAGCAGGCCAGCTACCTGCCCGAGCCTGCCCTGACTGACACCCGTGCTTTCCTGGAGGTTGCCCCCTTTGATGAAAGCATCCGGGTTGCCACCAAGCATCACAAGTGGAAGCGCATGGTGGCCAATGGCTGGACCGGTTTCCACATTGCCGAGCCCCTGTTCAACTACCGCATGCATGACGGCAACCTGTCCGGCATCGGTGATCGTATCCTAGGTGAAACTGCCCTGGGGGATTATGGTGAACGCCTGTTGTCCGGCTACTGGCAAGTAGCCCGAGGATAAGCCAGGGATATGTTTAAAAGCCCGGATTTTTCCGGGCTTTTCTGTTTAGTCTTTTCTATAAATCAATTTCAGATACCTGATCAGTTATGAGTAAAAGAAATCCCCTTGAAGCCTATGGTGAGTGGATAGCCACAGTGGCCAACGACTGGCCGCAGGAGGCTCTGCATTCTGCCTATCGTGAATTGATTGATACCGTGGCGGTGATTCTGCCGGGTTCAGTGACCCCTGTGGCTAAAATTGTCCTGGAGCAGGTCAGTCAGTGGGGGCAGGGTAATGTCTCCGGTGTCGGCACTACAAAGAAACTGGCGTTGCCCTGGGCGGCATTGCTCAATGCCACTGCGGGGCATGCCCTGGATTTTGATGACAACTACGATCCACCCAAGGCGCATATTTCAACTGTCCTCTGGCCAACCATTCTCGCGGTGGCTGAGCAGGAAAGGAAAACACCGGCTGAATGCCTGGATGCCTACCTGGTGGCCAACCAGATACAGGGCCGTATTGGCCAGGGACTGAACCCCCATCACCGCAAGCGCGGCTGGCATTCCACTGCCACTACCGGCTCCCTGGGGGCAGCTGCAGCCACAGCCAGACTGCTGAAACTGGATGCCCATCAGTGCGCCATGGCCCTGTCTCTGGCCACAAGCACCGCGGGCGGCTTCATGTCCCAGTTCGGCACCATGGCCAAACCCTTGCATGCTGGTAACGCGGCCAAGGGCGGAATCCAGTCTGCCTACTTTGCACGGCTTGGCATGACTGCCGGCTGGAATACCCTGGAAGGCCCCACCGGGATGAATACCCTGATGGTCGGCCCTGACCGTGAAGAATTGAAAGCCGCCATTGGCGAGCCAGAGCATGGGCAAACGATGGAATTTGAAACCGAATCCATTGCCGAGCCATTGCTGATCACCACGCACAAGTTCCGTGTCAAGCGCTTCCCGACCTGCGGCAGTGCCCACCGCACGCTGGACTGTGTTCTTGATCTCAGGGAGGCCTATAAGATTACGGCCGATGACATTGAGCGCATAGATGTTTATGCCCCGGCCATGCACCTGAAAAACCTGATGTATGAACGTCCGGAGAAGGGCCTGGAAGGCAAGTTCTCCGTGGAGTATCCGGTCAGTTGCGCCGTCATCCAGGGCAAGGTTGGTATTGCTGATTTCACCGATGAGGCAGTGAACCGGCCAGGCCATCGTGCCTTGTTCGAGCGCACCTTCAGGCATCCCATCCAGTTGCCTGAAACTGAGACCGATACCACGGTGAAGATCACGCTGAAAGACGGCAGGGTGGTGGAGAAATCCACGTTCATGGCCCTGGGCAGCAAAACAGCGCCATTCCCGGATGAGCAGTACTGGAAGAAATTCGACCAGTGTACTGTCGACCTGATGCCGGATGTGGATTGGAGCCCGATCAAACAGGCCCTGGAAAATTTCCATCAGCTGGAATGCGGCGGTAATCTTAATCGCCTGATGGGGATTGAACTGACACCCCGTGGCCCGGAAGGTCCGGTTTAATCGTGTCCAGTCCTGTACCACTGACAGCACTGGTCCTGGCCGCCAGCCGGCAGGGGGTTGAAGATCCCGTTGCCAAACTGCAGAACAAGTCCCACAAATGCCTGGTGGAAATCGGTGGCACGCCGATGCTGGAAATTGTCATTCAGGCCCTGATGGATGCTCAGCGCTTCTCCCGGATTCTTGTCTCCATTGAAAATGCCGATGTTCTTTCCGGTCTGTCCAGGACAGGTGAATGGCTGGAGCAGGGACAGGTCGAACTGGTGGCCAGTGCTGACACCCTTGCTGACAGCCTGATTGAATTGCATCAGCGTGATCCCGGGCTTCTGCCCCTGGTCATTACCACCGCTGACAATGCCCTGCACACCCCTGAATTAATCCGTGACTTTGTTGATGCGTTTCTGGGCAGTGAGGCCGATGTGAGCATAGGCGCCACACCGGAAGCAGAAGTGCTGAAGGATTATGCCAACGAAGGCTTCAAGTTCTTTCGCTTCAGGGATGGGGGGTATTCCTTCTGCAACCTGTTCGGGATTCGTTCCCAGGGTGGTGTGGATGCGGTGAATATTTTCCGCTCTGGCGGACAGTTCCGGAAAAAACCCTGGCGAATCCTGAAAGTCTTTGGTGTTCTTCCGTTGATTCTCTACAAGTTCCAGCTCACCAGTTTTCCCGGTATTTTCAGCAGTATCGGCAGAAAGCTCGGTATCCGGCTGGAACCGGTGCTGCTGAATTACCCCTTCGGGCCTATCGATGTGGATAATGCCAACAGCTACCGGTTAACCGATGAAACCCTGAAACGTCGCCAGGCCGGCTAAAAAAAGGCCAGTGGGCGGTCAGATGCCGCCCACGTTGATGTATTTGATTTCCACAAAATCCTCGATGCCGTAGCGTGAACCTTCGCGCCCAATGCCGGATTCCTTCACGCCACCAAAGGGTGACATCTCGTTGGAAATCATGCCGGTGTTGATCCCGACAATGCCGTATTCCAGTCCCTCTGACACCCGGAAGAACCTGCCCAGGTCTCGGGTATAACAATAGGCGGCCAGGCCGAACTGGGTATTGTTGGCCATGGCAATAACTTCATCTTCTTCCCGGAACCGGAACAGTGGTGCCATGGGTCCGAAGATTTCCTCACGCATGCTACGCATGTCCGCATTCATGCCGGTTAAGACCGTGGGCTGGAAGTAGGTGCCGCCCAGTTCGTGACGTCCGCCGCCGCATTCGATCCTGGCGCCTTTATCCAGCGCATCGGCGATATGGGCTTCGACCTTTTCCACGGCCTGCATATTGATCATGGGGCCCTGCTGGACACCTTCATTCAGACCAGGACCAAGCTGAAGTTTTTCCACTTCGCTGACCAGGGCTTTGGCAAAGGCATCATAGATGCCGTCCTGAACAAAGATCCGGTTGGCGCAGACACAGGTCTGGCCCATGTTGCGGAATTTCGATTTCATGAGCCCATCGACGGCCTGTTCAATATCGGCATCATCAAAAATGATGAAGGGAGCATTGCCACCAAGTTCCAGGGACACTTTTTTCACGGTACTGGCACACTGTTCCATCAGCAGTTTGCCGACGGCGGTGGAGCCGGTGAAGGATATCTTGCGAACAATCGGGTTTGAGGTCAGCTCACCACCAACAGCAACAGGGTTGCCTGTCACTATATTGATCACGCCTGGCGGAAAGCCTGCTCTTTCACCCAGTTCAGCGAGAGCAAAAGCAGTCAAAGGGGTGTTCTCATCCGGTTTCACGACTATGGTGCAGCCTGCCGCAAGAGCGGGTGAACATTTACGGGTGATCATGGCAGCAGGAAAATTCCAGGGAGTGATGGCACCCACCACCCCGATGGGCTGTTTGATGACCATGATGCGTTTGTCATGTTCATCTGACGGGATGATATCCCCGTACACGCGCTTGGCTTCCTCGGCAAACCATTCAATGAATTTGGAGGCATAGGCGATTTCACCCTGGGACTCGGACAGGGGTTTGCCCTGTTCCATGGTGATGAGCAGAGCCAGGTCCTCGAGGTTTTCCAGGATCAGCGCATGCCATTTTTTCAGGATAACAGAGCGTTCCTTGGCAGTTTTTGCGCGCCAGCCGGGCAGTGCGGCATTGGCTCTTTCAATAGCGCGACGGGTTTCATCAGCGCCAAAGCGGGGTACCGTGGAGACAACCTCGCCAGTGGCCGGATTCAGGATATCGAAGGTTTCCGAGGAGTCAGCATTGACCCACTGGCCGCCAACATAGCACTGCGAACGCAGCAGGGAGGTGTCTTTCAATGTCATCGGATATCTCTTTTATTTCAGGTGATTCGAGGCTGCATTAATGAGTGCCGCAGGATAAACATCATTGCCGGTGAAGTCTAGGAAAGGGGAGGGTCTGATGCTGTCAGATCCTTGCTGTAAATCCTGTAGGTTTTGTACTGCTTGCTGCCGACATTATCCAGAATGGAACGAATGGGCTTGTTGTCTTCCAGAATCCAGGACATTTCCGCCTCGCTGATCCCTTTGGCCAGTACCGGCGGCCAGGAGGCATCCGTAACCATAAAGGCGAGGGCAGCGCCCAGAGGCGTGCGATGGAATTTCTTGCGAACCCCCAGTAGCGGCAACCTACCAGTCTTCACGGAATCTGATCGCAGACGCTTGATCAGATGCAGCCAGCCGAAAGGAAACAGGCTGCCATCCAGCTCGAGAAAAATTTCATTGAGATTGGGCAGGGTAACGGAGAAGGCAATAGCCTCGCCATCCAGCTCGGCAATCTGAATAAAATCATCCGGGAGCAGCAGGCGCAGCATGCTGCCCATTTCACTGAATTCCTCTTTGGTGAAGGGGACAAACCCCCAGTTATCAGACCAGGCATCGTTGAAGATGTCGCGCAGGACTTCCATCTCCTTGGCAAACTGTTTGCGGCGCAAGGGGCGTACTGTGACATCTGCCGCGTAACGCTTCACTAGGCGTTTCATGGCCGGTGAATTACGGAACTGCACATCCACCCAGTAGGCCAGCAGATCCTTGGCCTTGGCATAACCACCGGCCTGGATAAGCCGGTCATAGTAAGGAGGAGAATGGGGCATCATCACCACGGGCGGGGTGTCGAAACCATCGACGAGAATGCCGCAATCCTGATTAATGGAGAGGTTGAAAGGGCCGGTAATCTGACTGGCGCCATGTTCATGCAGCCAGGATTCAGCGGCAGCAAAGAGGGAAGCGCTGACGGTATCATCATCAATGCATTCGAACAGGCCGAAATGTCCGGTGTTGTCCCCATACAGATCGCGATGCAGATGATCGATCTGGGCGCTGATGCGGCCAACGACTTCCCCGTGTCGGGTTGCCAGAAATGCCTGCCACTGCCCATGTTTGAGAAAGGGGTTCATGCCGGAGAAATGCAGTCGCCTTTCCAGGCGCAGTGGCGGCACCCAAATGGGATCGTCCTGGTAGATTTTCCACGGAAGATCAATAAAGGCCCGCATGTCCCGTTTGGAACGGACCGGTATTACATTGATGCCGCTCGTATCAGGCAAGGGTGGTTGCTCGGTCATGAATGCGTCTTAGAGTTTTTACACAGGGGCAAGGTTGCCGGGAAAGCGAGGATTTTGCCACAGCCGGCATGGTGCGGCAAAATCTGGAGGCTCGTTGATTGGAATTTACTGGCTGTTCAAGCCGGTTAACGGGTGATGCCGGCTACTGGCAGGATGGATAATCTTCGCCGGTTACCCGGCTGAGTGTGTAGGATTTGCCGAAAGCAGGAATGGCAATGTAGCCGCGAACTGTCAGGGTATCGGTTTCAGGGTGCCTGAGTTGACCGGCATAGGTTTTATCGTCATCCGCCCGATAGATAGTTCCCCTGATCCACAGCTTTTCTCTTACTTCAGAGGGGGTAAAGCCCCACATGACTTTCTGGCCGCACAGCGGCTGTCCGTCAAACCCTGTCTGTTCCTCATCCGGGTGAACCCAGTCGATATAGGCACACAAGCCGTCCTCGCAGGATTCCAGTCGAACAACGGTATCTTTCTTGCTGGTCAGCCAGCGGCCCAGAGGACTGCTGACAGCCTCCTCGGTCGCATTGGCGAAAGGCATGGTCAGTGCCGCGGCTGCCACGAGTAAAGGCAGTAAAAGGTTCGATAAATTTTTCATATTGTAATTGACCATGAAAACAGGGGATTTGTTCAATTCGGCGGGAGAGTACAGAGGCGTTTGTTAAGCTGGCGTACAGCTGGGCAGGCAAAAGCCATGTCCGGTAAAATTTCTGACCGGGCATACTATCGGGTAAAATTGTTTTCCGTTTGCATCCAACATCAAGTATTGTGACGTCTTTTTAAAATTAAGGCTTGAAATTCAAGCGCATATTAAAACAAGACGCGCATTCTGCCAGCCAGGAACGACAAAATACAGTGAATACCGCAGAAAAAAGAATCAGGGAAATTTTGGGATGGGTCGATATCCAGATCAATGGAGATCGTCCCTGGGATATGCAGGTCCATGACAATCGCGTTTTTCAGCGCATTTTGGCCAAGGGTACCCTTGGCCTGGGTGAGGCCTATCTCGATAAATGGTGGGACTGCTACCAGGTGGATGAGTTCATCAGCAAGGCCATGTCATCTGACCTGCGCCGCCATATTGCGCCTTTTGCCATGATAGGTCCCATGCTGCAGGCACAGCTGTTCAATCTGCAGAGCCTGGGGCGGGCTTTCCAGGTGGGTGAGGCTCACTACGACCTGGGCAATGACCTGTTTGAACGTATGCTGGACAAGCGTCTGACCTATACCTGTGGCTACTGGAAAGATGCGACAGATCTGGATGCCGCCCAGGAAGCCAAACTGGACCTGGTCTGCCGCAAGATCGGTCTGAAACCCGGTCAGAAAGTTCTGGATATCGGTTGCGGCTGGGGCAGTTTTGCCGGATTTGCTGCTGAGAAATATGGTGCTGAAGTATTTGGCGTTACGGTTTCCAAGGAACAGGGTGCCTGGGTGGAGCAGCGTTATCCGGATGTACCGGTAAAAGCCATCGTGAAGGATTATCGTGAACTCGACGGGCAATATGACCATATCGTTTCGCTGGGCATGTTTGAACATGTAGGCCGTAAAAACTACAAAACCTACATGGAAGTGGCCAAGCGCTGCCTGAAACCGGATGGCCTGTTTCTGCTGCACACCATCGGGCGTCGCAAAACCAAGAAAGCGGCAGAACCTTTTTCCAATAAATATATTTTCCCCAATGCCCAGGTCCCTTCCATGGCGGATATTTCCCTGGCCATAGAAGATGTCTTTGTGATGGAGGATATGCATAATTTTGGCCGCTATTACGATACGACCCTGATGGCCTGGCACCAGAATTTCGAGGAGCGCTGGCCGGAAATTGCCGACAAATACGGTGAGCGTTTCTACCGCCTGTGGCGCTATTTTCTGCTGACCAATGCCGGTGCATTCAGAAGCCGTCGCCTGCAGTTGTGGCAGCTGGTGTTGTCACCTGATGGCGTCCGTGAAGGTTATCTGAGAACCAGTTGAACACCCTGTCAAACAACAGCATGAATGCCGATTCTGCCACTACTGAATTTCCGTTGCGGGAGGCCCAGGCGCTGGTTCGCCCCCTGATGACGCCCAATCCCTGGATCTACTGGACCGATTTCCTTTTTCATGTTGGCCTCGGTTGGTTCACGTTCTTCTATATCGTGAGTCACTGGCAGCTTACGCCCTGGACAGCCCTGGCCTATATTGTTGCCACGCTGTGTGTTTACCGTGCAGGCATCTTTGTTCATGAACTCGCGCATCTGAAGAAGGGCACCTTCCGTCTGTTCAGGGTGGTATGGAACCTGATATGCGGCATCCCCTTGCTGATCCCCTCCTTTACCTACGATGGTGTGCATAACCATCACCACAAACGCGATGCCTATGGCACGGCAGAGGATGGGGAGTACCTGCATTTCACCGGCCAGCGTCCGATCTATATGGTGGGTTATGTCCTGTTGTCATTTATTCTGCCCTGGCTGGCTGTAATACGTTTTCTGGTTCTGACACCCCTGGGCTGGCTGATTCCACCATTGGGCAGGTTGATCTGGGCAAGAGCGTCTTCTCTCACTATAGATGCCGCTTATAACCGACCAGCCAATGCCATAAGAAATGATACTTACTGGCGCCTGGAAGAAGCAGGGGCTTTCCTCTTCGCTGCAGTGGTGGCCTGGGGATTTGTGAGCGGGGTGCTGCCCTTGCGGGCGCTGGCCTTGTGGTATGCCATTACCACGCTGGTCTTTATTCTCAACTCACTGAGAACGTTGGCAGCCCATGCTTATCGTAATGACCCATCACATCATTTGAGTGTGGTGGAACAGTACCTGGACTCCATCAATGTGCCCGGCAATCCCTTGCTGACGCCCTTGTGGGCACCTGTTGGCCTGCGCATGCATGCCACCCATCACCTGTTCCCCGCCATGCCCTACCATAACCTGCTCAAGGCCCATCGCCTGCTGGTGGACCAGCTCAGTGACAACACCCTGTATGTCAGTACATTGCGAAGCAGTTTGTGGGACGCTCTCAGGAAAATCTGGGGTGAGGCTGCTGCCAATACCCGGGGCAAATAAACCTGATCAAATGAAACAGCGTTTGGGAAAGATGTTGTGAGCCTAGCGTACCACGCCCTGGCGCAACAGGGACCAGAGCACTTTCAGCCCCCAGAGTATGGGGAAACGACGCATGTTGGGGGTGATTTCCACACTGACACCTGAATGACGCTTGATTTTCCACGCGGCATAATCAATGGCATCGGTAAAGGTGAAGGTGGCCTTGCTCAGCCGCAGGATCGACAGGAAGCGCCCTTGCAGACGGCGCAGGCGCCATTGTCTCAGGACTTTGCGCTTTTCCTGTGCACTGAAGTTGCATTTGTACTGCCCGTTTTTGAGCGGGGTCAGCTTGTCTTCAAGATTCGGGGCGGCAAACATGGTCAGACGGGTAAAGTCTCCCAGGCTGAAATCGGATAGCTGTCTGGGCCGGTTGGCGCGCTCTGTCCGTAGTTCCGCACCATAACTCAGGGTGAAAGCATTTACCCAGACTCCCTCTGCGGTCACCGTGGCATTGCCAAGTGCCGGCAGCGTGTTTTTCAGGAAAATCAGTACGGCATCAGCAAGCAGGGTATGGAGCTTCTGCTCACATTGCTTGTTCCTGGCGTAAAGAATTCGGGTTGGCTGGGCAAAACGAGCCCACAGGTAAGGGTGAAACCAGTGCCTGATGCCGCGACTGAAATCCTCGTTGGAAATTACTGCATACTTGGCCCTGAGACCTGAAACCTTGTCTTCCACATAAAAGACCGTGGGAGGCAGCCAGGCGCTGATGGTTCTCAGGAAGCGGCTGGAAAAGGCCGCCTTGTAGTCATCAACAATCACATAGAAATCAACGACAGCATCCTTGATGGTACGGGTATGCAGGCAGGAGCCGTAAAGGATGATGGCGTCCAGGGAATCGCCATAACGCTGCTGGATCAGCCTTGTCAGCGGTGTGAAGTCATTGATCACCATCCGGTTGCTCTGGGAGGCTTTTTCCTGCTCCAGGGTGTCGGGGACATGGTGATAAAACGCTGTCTGGTTGTTGGATATCACGTTTTTGGCGGCGTCGCTGTTTTGTTTTTCACTTATTATTTTCAGATCTGACCTGACTTTAAAGTGTCAGAAAGGTCAGGGCTTCGGTGACCGATATCCTCAGGACCCGGGCATCAACGTCGGTATTATACAGTTCACCATCGATGATGTACTCATCGATCATCTCCAGTTCAAAGGTCTGGCTATTGGTGCTGGAATAAATTTCCGGTTGCCTGATTTCGCTGCCTTTGCCCTTGAGTATACGCAGAAAGCTCCACCACGAAAATCCGGGATGCTGCCGGACCATTGTAACATGAACCGGGGCCTGCTCAGCCCCCCAGTATGGCGTGCTGTCAAAGAGCAGCGTATTGAGGGTGCTGGCAAAGGCGAACAGGAACTGACCGGAGGATTCACTATTATCCGGCCACCTGATGGTCAATGCGGCTGGCTGCCAGTCGCCTTTGCCCTTGCCGAAAATAAAGCCGGCCAGGCAACGCAGGGCAATGATGGCCGAAAAAATGCCGCCCGTAACCCCGATTTTCTTGATCTTGCTCCTTGAATATTTCACTCCCCGGGCTATCAGGCCTGCCCCGAAGAACATGCCGTAATTCACCGCGTATCCGGGTTGCTCCACCCGCAGTGCAGGCCGTTCGACAAGGGTGCAGAAGGCATCCTGGTTCAGGAACTGCTGCAGGCGGGCAATATGATCGGCAGGGTTGCCGCTGATACCGAGATCCGAGGCGGTCATGTTGGTGGTGCCTCCGGGGATAATCGACAGCAGTGGCCAGCGTTCACGAGGGTGATTGTCGAGCAAATACCGGATGACTTCCTGAACCATACCGTCACCACCGGCAATGACCAGCAGATCCAGTGGTTTGCTGTGCAGGGCATTCAGCGCCACGTTCATCTGTTTCAGTTCCCGGACTTCGCGGAAATCAGCGCCAGGTATATCCTGCAAGTGCTTGCGAATGCCATCTATATTCTTGCGGTTCTTGCCGCTGAATGGATTGAAAATTATTCCGATGGAACCGGTGCCGGCTTGTAAGCGATTGATGGGGTCAGGAACTGTCATGAGGGCTGGACTACTTGTATTCGTTACTGCCGGCGTTCGCATTACACGATTCTTCTGAACAGGAAAATGCCCAGTGCCAGCAGCACCATGCCGGGGAGCAGTGCTGTAACGACAGTGTTCAGGTTCAAAAGCAGGCCAACATTGGCAATGATCTGGTCGAACAGGTAGGCGCTTAATCCGGTGAGAGCCGCCAGCACCAGTTTGTTGCTCAGTCCCTGCCGAACGGAGCCAAATACAAAGGGCAGGGAGAGCAGGATCATCGCCAGGGTGGTGAAGATGCCGCCGGCCCGGCGCCACAGGGCCAGGGAGTAGGCCCGTGATTCCTGGCCGGTATTATTCAGGTAGGTCACATACTGGAACAGTTCGCTGGGGGAGAGGCTCTCAGGCGGTTTGGTCAACGTGGAAATTTCCCGGGGCCGCAAAAATGATTCCCATGACATGGAATCACTGCGGGTTGTTAATACTTCCCCATCCGTGTTGAACTGCCGCTCGAGAACTTCGGTGAGCACCCACAGGTCATTGGCAATAATGTCGGCATAATCGGCATGAATGTGCCGGCTCATGATGTTGTTGTCATCGAACTGAAAGATGTCCACATCCCGGGCTCTCGTACCGTAATCAATCTGGCCAATGCGAAGAATCTGCCTTTCGTTTCTTGTCCAGGTGCCCAGGTTTTCGCCCAGTTCCACACTCAGGCCCAGTGCCGAATTACGGTAATCCAGTGCCTTTTGCTGCATCTGCGGGGCCAGGAATTCGTCCATCAGAGAGACGGAAACCAGGACTGCGATACCTACCATCAAGGGAGCGCGGTTGATGGCCAGTGGAGAGAGCCCGGCGGCTCTCAGGGAAGTCAGTTCCAGGCTGATGGCCAGACGGCCAAGGGCAACTACATTCCCCAGTAATACGATGAACGGCACCAGTTGGATAAAACGCCGGGGCAGCAGCAGGGCGGTATACATGAAGGCATCACGCGCCTGATATGTACCGGTGCCCACATCGTCGAGCTGATCCTGCAGATCGAAAAAACTGAACAGTGGAACCAGCGTCGCGGTGGCAATCAACAGCCCGATCAGCACCTGGATGGCAAGGTAACGATTGACAATGATCATGGGTCAGGTCTTGCCGTGGTTCAGGTAAAACAGGAATAACCCGATACACAGCATCAGGACATAGACCCACCAGATGCCGGGAAAGGGTGGTACCGTGCCTTGCTCCACCCAGCTGCGGGCCACACCGGCCAGATTGTAAAACACGGCAAACATCATGGCGGCGATCAGGGACTTTTCCCCCTTGCCATGTCGTGGTGTCACTCTGCTTAAGGGAATGGCAATCAGCACCAGGAGGATAGTGTCAAACGGTCTGGACCAGCGCCACTGCACTTCGCTGATTTCCCGGGGATTGTCGGACTTGCTCAGCGTCAGTGTCGGTGCGGCTTTCAGTCTGTAGCCCACGGAATCATCACCGCCAGGCACATAAATCATTTCCTCGAACCGGGCCAGGGCTTCTTCCCCCGGGTTGGCGGTAAGCTTGTAGCTGTATCCGTCATAAAGGTGCAGTTCCGGACGCTGTCCGGGAGGTGCCAGCCTCTGCCCCTGACTGGCAACCACTACCTGGCTGCCACCGGGTTCGTCGATGTAATAAAAGATGTTGTTCATATCCCGGGAGCTGAGATTCTTGTCCTGGATGAAAATAACGCTGTTGCTGTCTTCGTTGCCGTAAAAACGCCCTTCCTGAAAACGATCGGTATTGAGTTCAGCTTCAGCCTGGGCATTGAGCAGATAACTTTCGGCATAGGCCCATGGCCTGACGACGACCGACAGAATGCCGCTGGCTATGCTCACTGGCAGGGCAACCACCAGGATGGCCCTGGCGACGGTATACGTGCTGACACCGGAAGCCTGCAACACTATGATTTCCTGATCATGGTACAGACGCCCCAGACCAATGATGACGGCGATATAGAGTGAGGCGGGAACAAGGACCTCAAGTGAAATCAGGGTTTTCAGCGCAACCAGGATCAGCAGACCGGAAAATCCCAGGGATTCAGTGACCGCCTGGGCCAGGAACAGGGCGCTGCTGAAGCTGGCGAAAAGCCCAGCCATGATGGTCAGCACCACTATAAATGGCTTGAGTAACTCGCGCTGGATGTACTGTTCAATGATCAATGGCGATGCCCGAAACAATAAACTGTCTATTGTAACAGTGTGGCGGGGCGTGAAATAGCTTTGTGGAGGTCGGGAAGCGGCCCTGTATTATGGGTTTTTGCAGGTATGTTTCCCGGCAGGGGAAACATACCTGACAGGACGCTGCCTGGTTGTCCTGGATGTTTTCAGCTTTTGGTTTATTCAGCCGGTTTGAACATCAGGAGTACGTTGCCGGTATTGTTGCTGATCACCGAGTATCCGGATGTAACCAGCAAACGGCCGTTGGCTATGACCGGTCCGGCTGAGGCTATGGCACCGCCATGGGCATCCACCTGATTCACGGTTTCAAAATCGCGCGCCGTATCATACTGCCAGAGGCTTTTCCCCGTATCCGTATCAATGGCATGCAGGACGCCGTTGCTGCCGCCGATAAAGGCAGCACCATCGATCAGGGTGACGGGGGATCCATTGTCGATACCGGGACCACTGAGCTCAGCCTTCCAGTGTTGCCGTCCGGTATTTTTATCTGCCTTGATCAGGCCTCCACTGGTGAGGCCAAAATAAATACTGTCTGAATCCGTGGCGCCTCCCCAGATCATGCCGGTATTGTCGCTGGTTTGGTCCACGTGCCAGAGTGTGGCTCCTGTATCAGGATCAAGGGCAAGCAGATCGCCCGGCTTGTTGGCAACGACCAGTCCCTGTTGATCATTGAAACCATCGGCCAGGATCAGGGAGACGGGGATGTCCCAGTCAGGTCCTTGCAGCTCTGGACAGTTCGCTGTCCGGTTGGCTGGAACGTTGCAGCCAACCAGGAAGGAGTCGTTGGCATAGATCTGATTGACCCAGCGGACCGCTCCGGTTTCAAGTTCCAGCGCCATGACAGCGTCCGTTGTATCTGAGGCCGGATAGGTGAAGGAATCTCCGGTGCCGAAAATCAGCAGTCCCCGTTGAATATCAACCACCGGCGTGTTCCAGACGGCATTGCCGGCTGGTGCCCAGAGCTGGGTGCCGGCGGGATTTTTACGTACCGGTTTTGATTCGCCCACGGTATAGGTTTTCCAGCGCTGTTCACCGGTATTGCTGTCCAGGGCTGTGACGCTTCCCCGGAACGTGCAGCAGGGATAATTTTCCACGCGAGCGGCAAATTCCTCCCATGAGGATACCGGTACATAGAGAACGCCATCATAATATGCCGGGGTTGCAGTGACCCTGGCTGAGAGGTGGTCATCCACTCTCACCTGCCACAGCTCCCGTCCAGTGCTGGCATCAAGGGCATACATGTAGCCACGCAGGTCCCCGAAGAATACCGCGTACTCGGTGCCTGGGAAGCCGGAAATCGGGGCAATGGTCATGGCATTGCGGACATTGGCCTGCGGTGCATAGGACCAGTAAACACAGCCGGTATCGGCATCAAGTGAATACACAAATCCGGTGTCAGTGCCGACAAAGACCCGGTCTCCCACGACACTGGGTTGACCAAAAGCAGACGCGCCTCCGGGAAAGCCGAAGGCCCATGCCAGTGTCAGAGAGGGGATGTCATCGGTACTCAGTCCTGCCTGTTCCGGCGACTGGTAACGTGTATTGGCGGGACCATTACTCCACCCGTTCCACGAAGGCGTGCTGCCGGGATCAAAGGCACTGTCCTGACGAGGGCACTGGTTTGGCATGTTTGAGGCCAGCCCTGAGTCCCTGCTGCCAAGCAGTCTGCTGGCAATGGATTCTGCAACCCGACGTTTCTGGTCATCGGTCAGACCTTCACCATGTACCTGCATGGCACCTGTGGTGATGGCCTCGTAGATTCGTTCGGGCGGCATGGATCTGAGAACATCCGGTGCCGGTGCGGCAGGTACCGCGCTGTTGCCGTGACAGGTCATGCAGCGGGTCTGGAAAATGCCGAAGCCGAATTCACTTCCCCCGGCCAGGTTGACCGCTTCTGCCGCATGAACGGTTAAAGGGATGATGAACAGGATCAGTGTGCTCAAGGATTGGAATCGTGTCCTGGACATGGGGTGATAGCCTCCCGATTATTGTTATTCACTGCAGGTTGACGGGTACAATGGAGCCCGCGTTGCCAAGGGTTGAAGCATATCTCTGCCACAAGGCTGAATTAAACCTTTTTCCTGAAAGTCTGTCTGGAATTTATGAAAATTCTCTTTATCTGTACCCATAACCGCTGCCGGAGCATCCTGGCCGAAGCCATTACCTGCCACCTTGGCAAGGGGATCCTGCACGTTGCCAGTGCCGGCAGTGCGGCAGAAGGGGTGATTCATCCGGAAACACTGACAGCCTTGGAAAGGGCGGGTGTGCCTGTGGATGGCCTGCACAGCAAATCCCTGGATGAAGTGAAACTGTTCAATCCGGATGTGGTCATCACGGTTTGCGACAGTGCCGCGAACGAGGCCTGCCCTCTGTGGCTGGGGGCGGCCCTGAAGGTTCACTGGGGCCTGCCTGATCCGAGCCGTCATCAGGGAAGCTCACAGGAACGAGAGCAGGCCTTTGATCAGATTACAGCGCTGCTCACCAGCCGGATATCCCGACTGATGGCGGAGCTGTCAAACACTTCACCGCCCGGCGATATGGCAGCTTTACTCAACGCATTGGCAGCCAGTTGATGGTTTCAGGCAACTGGATGCCGTTTTGAAATTCAGGGCAAATCCGGTAATGTTAGGAACACACGGAAACTGAAAGGACTGGTCAGTCCATGATGTTATTGCTGATCATATTGGGGACAGTTGCAGCGGCTGTCCTGCTGCATTACGAATGCCTGTATCGCCTGACGCTGCTGATGCCGCTGATGCGCATTCGATACCGGTACAGGCTGGTGTTGGGCGTTTTCGGCGCGCTCCTGGCTCATGTGGTGGAGATCCTGATTTTTGCCACGGCCTATTTTTACATGCACCACCATGAAGGGTTTGGCTACCTGGAAGGCCGCTATGTCATAACCCTGCCGGACTGTATTTACTTTTCCTTTACGACCTATACCACCCTGGGCTACGGGGATATCGAGCCTTTCGGCGGTATTCGCTACCTGGCCGGTTTCGAATCCCTCAGCGGGCTGTTGCTGATTACCTGGACAGCATCGTTCCTGTTTATCGAAATGCAGCGTTACTGGGTATCGAAATAATGATGCCTTCTGCTCTTCGGCATAAGGGAGCTTTGGCATGAAACACTTGCTGCTCATACCTCCCCTGGCAGCAGCACTGGTGTTCACCTTACCCCAGGCCCTGGAAAACTTTCAGGAGCCGGCCGCGTCATACGTCCCCGTCGTTTATGAGCTCCTCATGCTGCTTTTCAGCTTTGTCGCGGCTTTTATGGTCAATGGGGTGGTGTTGCTGCCACTGAATTGGCTGGTTATACGTCTGTGGTCCGGTGGATTTCTGGCAGGGCTGTTTTTTGGCTTCCTGATAGCACTGTCAGCAGATATCGTTGCCTATGCCTTCGAAGTTTTCGATTACCAGTCTTCGATTTTCCATCCGGCCTACCTCTATAGGATATTTTTGCCTCTTCTACCTTTGGCCTGTCTTAATTTCTGGTATCTGGCGCGTTATCTTGTTGCAGAACCTGAACAGGAAAGCGGGACTGAGGAACCCGGTAGTGCCGGTGAGGATGCATGACAAAGGTGGCTCCGGCGACGGCAAAACATCTGATTGCTCTTATGAAGCAGCATGCCGATCCGGACAGGGCCAGCTCTTCCCTCCGGTTCTTCAAGAATGGAAAAGGAGAGTATGGCGAGGGGGATCAGTTTATCGGGTTGTCCATGCCGGTATTGAGAAAATTGGCCAGGGCGCATCAGGACATGTCATTGGATGAAGTGGAGCAGGTGCTGGAAAGCGCCATCCATGAAGCCCGTGTTCTGGCCTTGTTGATTATGGTTGCCCGATTCCAGGCGGGTAAGGAGCCTGAAGCTGTCTACCAGCTATACCTGCGCTGCACAGACAGGATCAACAACTGGGATCTGGTGGATTGTTCTGCACACCTGATAGTCGGGCCCTGGCTCTGGCGTCGTAACAAGGACATTCTCGTTGATCTGGCCCGTTCTGCCAGTCTCTGGGAAAGGCGCATAGCCATACTGGCAACCCTGCATTTCATCCGGCAACACCAGTTTAAGGTCACGCTGAACATCGCCAGACTTTTACTGCAAGATACGGAAGACCTGATACACAAGGCAGTGGGATGGATGCTGAGGGAAGTCGGTAACAGGGATATTGTCGTGGAAGAGCAATTCCTGTCCAGGCATTACCGGGATATGCCCAGAACCATGCTGCGTTATGTCATTGAAAAATTTCCACAACCCAGGCGCAAGGCTTACCTGACGGGAAAAGTGTAGATCAGGCATGAAAGGTTTGGATAAATAGTTTGTGAAAAAGTCTGGAACAGTCTGGAAAAAAGTCTGGATAAAAAAAGGGCCCGAAGGCCCTTTTGGGTTACAAAGATTGAGGAGCCAGTATTCCTCAACCTTTGTGGGGAGAAGGTTTTGCAATGGCACATCCTGTGCCCTGGGTTTACATGTCCAGGTTTGCTCCAGAGTTGCATGAAGTGGTATCAAATCCCCTGGTCTGATACCCAACTCGGAACTGAAAATTCACAACTTATCCCCTCCAGGGTCACAGTGATATAGCGTTAGACTTGGTTATGCCCTTTGGTTAAGCTCTCCCCTACCAAAAAACCCACTCATATTTACGCAAGTAAAAATGAGTGAGGAGCTGCAAATGTAGTCCTGTTCAATCACATGGGGCTTTACCTGAAATTTAATACTTATGAAAAGTTATTAATCCGGTCGCTCCGAATCGTTTCTGAAAAGAAAGCCACTAAATATCAATAAGATGGAAAAAGAGACAGCCTCCAGTAATCACGTGAGAGATGAGCTGCCCGAGTTTCATTTCAGCGGGTATGTTCTTGATATTGGGGGCAGAAAACTGCTGGATCCCGACGGGGTTTCGCAGGTTGTCAGTTCCAGGGCGTTTGATACCCTCCATTTTCTGCTCCAGCACAGTGGTGAAACCCTGTCGAAATCCGACATCATGCAGGCTGTATGGGGGCGATCTGTTGTTGAAGACAACAATCTCAACCAGGCTATTTTCAGTTTGCGGAAAATCTTTGGCGACTCTCGCAACAACAACCACTTTATAAAAACCATTCCGGGCAGAGGGTACTGCTTTATTGCCCCGGTAAATGTGACCTGGGTTAAGCCGATGACCGCGAAGTCAGCTTCCCGGATAGCGGTCTCCGGTTTCCATGCCCCGACCTGGATACGGAAAAGCCTGCCCAGCCTTGTCCTGATGCTGTTGTTCGTTGCGATGTTGCTGGGAATTTACATGACTGAAAAGGTCGGACCGGGGGATTCTCCCGGGCTAGGGAGTGAATCCCGGGTCATGGTACCTGAGTCCTTGTCTCCGGAAGCTGCGGTAGCACGCGATGGCAGCGATCAGGAAAGAATCAGGAATTCGGTGGCGGTTCTGCCATTCAATTTTCTGGATCAGGGGGGTGACAATGCCCTATTTGCCCTCGGGCTGCATGATGAAATCATCAGTCAGCTTTCAAATATTCGCAGCCTGAAGGTTATTGCCCGGAATAGCATTCTTACACTGGTTGAACAGGACATGTCTGGAGATGAAATTGCCCGGTTGCTCAAAGTGGAGAATTTGCTCAGCGGAACCATACTGCATACGGGTGAGAATGCCCGTATCAGCCTGCAAATGCATGATGCAGTTACAGGCATATCCCTTTGGTCCCAGTCCTATGAAATCCACCAGCAGGACTTGAATGAAATGTTTGCTGTGCAGTCGAGCATCGCAGGGGATGTCGCCAGGGCGCTGGAAACCGAAATCCAGGAACCTGAGCTGCTGTCGGCAACGCCTACCCAGTCCTTTGAAGCCTACCGTTTCAACATGGCTGCCAGGATGGCCCATTATCAGCAGGATTTTGCCAAGGAGTGGGAGCTGGCCAGGCAGGCCATAGCACTGGATGCCGATTATTACGATGCCCTGGCGACGTTTGCATCTGTCAATGCCACTCTCGCCAGTTTTCCCCTGCCGGGAATGGACAGTCAGGATCATGTGGCATACGCCCTTGAAGCAGTCAACAGGATGATTGAACTTGCCCCGGAAAAAAGTCGGGGCTACGCCCTGAAGTCCATCGTTCTGGGGACTGTCAGGGACTGGGACGGGGTTTCACAGATGCTGGAGACTGTCAGGGAGCTCAATGCGCCATTGGGAGACCTCAATTACATTGCCCTGGTATTGATGTGCCTGGGTGACTTTGACACAGCCATTGATATTTACCGCGCCAACCTGGTGACCGAACCGCTGAACCTTTATGGTCGCGGCTTCCTGATGGCGGCCCTTGAACTGGCGGGACGCCATGAAGAGGCCAGGACAGAATATATGCTGGGCGAGGAGTTGAATCCGGACTGGTGGGGTGATGCGGTCAACGTATTCATGGCCCTGGGACGTGATGAGCCCCTGGAAGATATCAGTGATATTTTCGGTATGTCAGCTGAACTGAAATCATTACTGATGAATATTGATAAAGTGGAGCAGGTCCGGAACGCGCTTGAGCGCTACCGTCATACAGACAACAAGATATCGGCAGAGGCGCTGTATTATGCAGCCCTGGCTGCCAAAACCGGGGATCAGGAAGCTGCCCTTGAGCTTTTTCAGGATGCACTGACAGACGCCTAGACGACCCTGTTCTGGATCTGGTTGCCGGTATTCGATGAAACGAGAAAACAGGAAGGATTCAGGACCTTGCTGAAGGATTCCGGGGTGGTCGATTACTGGCAGAAAAATGGCTGGCCGGACGTGTGCCAGCCCGTTGGTGATTCCTTCAAATATGACTGGCGGGCTTACCCGACCCTGACCCAATTGTACTGATCAGGGACGGGGGCATAAGGCAGGGCAGGCCGATTATTTGTGCGGCCGGTTTTCGACGAGGTGATCCACGACTGAAGGGTCCGCCAACGTGGTGGTATCGCCAAGGCTGTCCATTTCATTGGCCGCTATCTTCCGCAGAATTCGGCGCATGATCTTGCCCGACCGTGTCTTGGGCAGGCCAGGAGCAAACTGAATGACTTCCGGTCTGGCAATTGCTCCGATGTCTTTGGCAACAAATGCCCGGAGTTCATCTTTCAGGGCTTCCGATTCCTCCACGCCCTTCATCAGGCTGACATAGGCATAGATACCCTGCCCCTTGATGTCATGAGGGAAACCGACCACGGCAGCTTCGGCAACACTTTCATGCAGCACCAGGGAGCTTTCAATTTCTGCTGTCCCCAGGCGGTGTCCGGAAACATTGAGTACGTCGTCCACCCGGCCGGTAATCCACCAGTAGCCATCCTCGTCCCGGCGTGCGCCATCACCCGTGAAATAATATCCCGGGTAGGTAGAGTAATAGGTATCAATGCAGCGTTGGTGGTCGCCGTATACCGTGCGGATCTGGCTGGGCCAGCTGGCGGTGATCACCAGGTTGCCCGAAATGGCGCCTTCCAGGATATTGCCTTCAGGATCCACCAGGGCTGGCTGCACACCAAAGAAGGGAAGTGTGGCAGAACCCGGCTTCAGGTCGGTTGCACCTGGCAGCGGCGTGATCATGTGGCCGCCGGTTTCAGTCTGCCACCAGGTATCCATGATGGGGCATTGTTCATTACCAACGATACGGTAATACCATTCCCAGGCTTCGGGGTTGATAGGTTCGCCCACTGTGCCCAGAATTTTCAGGGATTGGCGGGACGTGCAGGTGACAGGATCATTTCCCTGGGCCATGAGGGCGCGCAGGGCAGTTGGCGCGGTATAGAAGGAATTGACCTGATACTTGTCGATTACCTGCCAGAAGCGGGAGCAGTCCGGGTATGTAGGCACGCCTTCAAACATCACCTGGGTGGCACCGTTGGCTAACGGTCCATAGACGATATAGGAGTGGCCGGTTACCCAACCCACATCCGCGGCGCACCAGTAAACATCCCCGTCATGGTAATTGAACACATATTTATGGGTCATGGCGGCGATCAGCAAGTAGCCGCCTGTCGTGTGAAGCACACCCTTGGGCTTACCGGTTGAGCCGGAAGTGTACAGAATGAACAGGGGGTCTTCGCTGTCCATGGCTTCAGGCTCACAGGTTTTTTCCACGTCATTGATGGCTTCGTGGTACCAGATGTCGCGATCGCTGTTCCAGGCGATGTCTCCACCGGTACGCTGAACCACCAGAACAGTATGGACATTGGGGCATTGCTCCACGGCTACATCGGTATTGGCTTTCAGCGGGAAGACTCTGCCACCGCGTACACTTTCATCAGCTGTGATCACGACCCGGCAGTCGGAATCCAGGATGCGGTCCTTCAGGGAGTCCGGCGAGAAGCCGCCAAAGACAACAGAGTGAATGGCACCGATGCGGGCGCAGGCCAGCATGGCAAAGGCCGCTTCCGGAATCATCGGCATATAGATGCATACCCTGTCGCCGCTTTTCACGCCGCGGGCCTTCAGGACATTGGCGATTTCGCAGACATGGTCATGCAGTTCCTGGTAGGTGATTTCACGGGCTGTGCCTGGTTCATCCCCTTCCCAGAGTATGGCAGCCTGGCTGGCTCGGGTGGGCAGGTGTCGGTCAATGCAGTTCACCGTGACATTGAGTTTGCCATCGATAAACCATTTGATGTCCCCCAGGGCCATGTTGCAGTCGCTTACCTGGCTGAACGGTGTCATCCAGTCGAGGAAGGCAGTGGCCTGTTCGCGCCAGAAGGTGTCTGGATCTTCGATCGAAGCCTTGTACATGGCGTCGTACTGCGCCTTGTTCAGATGTGCTGTGGCTTTATTGTGTTCGGCAACGGGGTAGATTTTGGCGTCTGACACTGGGGTACCTCTTGTGACGTGTTTGCTTCAGGTACCCTCCGGAGAAATGTCAGGCTACCTGTACGGGAATGGTGTTGCTGGAGCGGATGATGTTGTTGTGCTCATCCAGATAGACCAGCTTGGGTTTGTGATTCAACAACTCTGCCTCAGTGTAACCGGCATAAGCACAGATGATAACCCTGTTGCCGACATCGGCCTTATGGGCAGCTGCGCCATTCACGGAGATAATGCCGGAACCGTGTTCGGCCCGAATCGCATACGTGGTGAAGCGTTCACCATTGGTGATGTTGTAAATCTGGATCTGTTCGAATTCACGAATGCCCGCTGTATCCAGCAGGTTGCCGTCAATGGCACAGGAGCCTTCATAATCAAGTTCTGCATGGGTGACACAGGCTTTATGCAGCTTGGCTTTTAACATCATGGATTGCAATGGTGTTTCCTCTTGACCGTCAGGGGCCGGTATTTTTGTTACCGGCGGGTGCCGGTGGTTGGCGAGGGCGAATTATCCCAAAAAATGGCCGTGTTGATCAAACCTGTCGTTCTGTCAGGCTATTCTTCTTCAGAGTCCTCCAGGTCACTGTCCTGATCGTCTTCGGGAAACTCATGCTCCAGCATGTAGTCGAATTCGGGATCGACAATAATCCTGCCTTCCATGGCCTGGCGGCCAAGCAGCATCAGGTAGGTCATCCCGCTTCTGTCAGTAAGGGTCAGCTTGATAGGCCATTGCTTGCTGCCAAGGCGGATAGTGGTGGTGATGACCACGCGGGATTCCGTATCTGCTGAAGAACTTTTTACGGTTTTTCGTCCGTCGACAGGCGCTGTTGTCCTGATGACACGGTCGACATTATGAATGTCCGGATGCAGGTCAAAACTGACCATGTTCCGACGTCCTTTCTTGAATCTCTCGATATTGTCCACGTGCAGGGATGAAGTAGCGGCACCTGTATCCACCCGGACATGAAGGTTGCTGATGCCAAGATCAGGCAGATCGCAGAGTTCCAGCGCGCCAACACACAGTTTTTGGCGTTTCCTTGTAGCCATTACCCACGACCCTTTGGTTTGTTGGGTCCTGCGAGGCTGTCTTTTTCGATGTACGAAATGATTTTTCCGGCCACATCAATACCTGTGGCTGTTTCGATACCTTCCAGTCCGGGGGAAGAGTTAACCTCAATGACGAGGGGGCCATGCGAAGAACGCAGGATATCAACACCTGCCAGATCCAGGCCCATCACTCTTGCAGCTTTGACGGCAAGTGAGCGTTCTTCAGGTCGCAGTTTGATCACTTCAGCGGAACCGCCACGGTGCAGGTTGGAACGGTATTCCCCTTTGACGGCTTTGCGCCGCATCGCAGCGATCACTTTGTTTCCAACAACAAAACAGCGAATGTCGGAACCGCCGGCTTCCTTGATGAATTCCTGGACCAGGAAATCCGATCCGATACCGCGGAAAGCATTGATCAGTGCCTCTGCCGCTTTTTTGGTTTCAGCAAGCAGGACGCCATTGCCATGAGTGCTTTCAGTCAGCTTGAGAATGAGAGGGGCCCCGCCCACCGATTCGATCAGTTTGTCTGTTGCCCTGGCAGAGTGAGCATAGCTGGTCACCGGCTGGCCAATGCCCTTGCGGGCGAGAAGCTGGTGTGCCCGGAGTTTGTCTCTGGAGCGGGTGATGGCGATTGACTCGTTTATGGAATAGACGCCGTCCACTTCGAACTGGCGCAGCACAGCGCAGCCGTAGGATGTAACACTGGCCCCGATTCGCGGGATGACCGCGTCGAATTCCAGTGCTTCAACCAGTTCGGCGCTGCGCTGGTATAAAACAGCAGGGTCATTCGCGGTAATGTTCATGTAGCACTTCAGGACATCAATGACCCTGATTTCATGGCCACGCTCTTTCGCTGCCTCAACCAGTCTTTTGGTTGAGTAAAGATTACGATTGCGTGAGAGTATCCCGATACGCATAAATTGCCTTCTAGATGAGTAAAAACCGCTTTCTGTTTGGTTTTGTATATTATTCCATGCCTGTTGCAATTGAAACCGACGCCACGGGGAGGCTGCAACGGATGTTGTCGATCAGGCGGGTGGGACCCAGTCGGGCAGCAGCGAGTATGACCAGTTGCCTGTCTTTGTCAGTGGCAGGTTCAAGTGTGTCAGCATGGCTGATGTTGAAATAGTCCACGATGAAACCGGCCTGTTCCAGTCTGCTGCAGGCCGCCTGTTCTATCTTGCCGTACTGGCGATCACCCTGCTGCATTCTGTCGGCAGCTATCTGTAGGCATTGATACAGTGTTGCCGCTTTTAGCAGCTGGCTTTCATCCAGGTAGCCGTTCCTGGAACTCATGGCGAGGCCGCTGGGCAGTCGCACAGTGGGAACGCCGATAATGTCCAGCGGGAAGCACAGGTCGCCTGCCATTTTTCTTATTATCTGCAGCTGCTGATAATCCTTTTCCCCAAAGAATGCTGCATCCGGTTGGGTAAGATTGAACAGTTTGCTAACCACGGTACAGACTCCGCTGAAATGCCCTGGGCGACTTTTGCCGCAGTGGCGCTCTGATAACCCGGGCACGGTCACCAGCGTCAGGTTGTCCAGACCGTTGGGATACATTTCATGATCAGGTGGGACAAACACGGCATCGCAGCCTCTGGACGCCAGTTTTTCCAGGTCCTCTTCCAGGGTACGTGGATAGTTGGCCAGGTCCTCACCAGGACCGAATTGCAGGGGATTGATGAAGATGGTGGCCAGCACATAGCCGCAGCGCTTCCGGGCTTCATCCACCAATGCCAGGTGGCCTTCATGCAGATTGCCCATGGTTGGCACGAGACCGATACGCTGGCCGGTCAGCCGCCGCATATCCAGTGCCGTTTGCAGGGCGTCACGGGTGTTGAAAAATTCCATGATCCAGGATCAGTCGTAGCAATGTTCAGGGCCGGGAAAGCTGCCGTCTTTCACCGCCCTCACATAGGCTTCGATGGCGCCAGGAATGCCGTTTGATGAATCCGGCAAAAAATTCTTGATGAACGGCGGGGTAATTGGAGAGATGCCCAGCAGGTCGTGCAGCACCATGATCTGGCCGTCCACATCCGGTCCCGCACCGATGCCGATGACCGGGATGGTCAGGGCCTCGCTGATGGTCCTGGCCAGGGCTTGCGGCACGGTTTCCAGCAACAGGCAGCTGGCGCCCGACGATTCCAGCAGCAGGGCTTCCTCCAGCATCTTGTCAGCTTGCGCAGGATCGCGGCCCTGTACCAGGAAGCCGCCGATACGGTTTACCGACTGTGGCGTCAGGCCCATATGGGAGCAAACCGGAATACCTCTTTCTGCGAGCAGACGGGTGGACTCGGCTATCCAGGCCCCGCCTTCAAGCTTGACCATCTGCGCACCGGCACGCATCAAACGGGCAGCATTTTCCAGGGTCTGGGCTTCAGAGGCATAGGACATGAAGGGAAGGTCGGCGATCAGCAGAGAGCCCTGGCTGCCGCGATGGACGCAATGCATGTGATAGATCACATCTTCCATGGTGACCGGTAACGTGGTGTCATGACCCTGGATAACCATGCCAAGGGAGTCTCCAACCAGAATGACTTCCACGCCGGCTTCACCATAAAGCCTGGCAAATACCGCGTCATAACAGGTCAGGCAGGCAAATTTTTCGCCGGCTGACTTCAATTTGTGCAGGGTGTTCACAGTGACTTTTTTCATGGCTTATTTTCTATTCGTCTGGACTCAAGGCGCTGGGGCAGGGGAGTCGTCAGAGGAGTGTGGGCTTCGGATTAAAGTAGTTGCGGCTGCCTTTGCGGGTTGTCAGGATGTAATCCAGTAACAGTCCGTAATCCTCGTCGTTGTTCACCAGGTCAATTTCAGCGCTGTTGACAACCAGCAGCGTGCTGTCGTCATAGTAGTGGAAAAAACTGGTATAGGCATCTATGAGGTTTTCCAGATATGACTCTTCAATCAATTGTTCCGCCGGAATGCCCCGTTTCTGGATGCGTTCCACCAGGGTGCCGACAGGTGCCTGGAGGTATATGACCAGGTCGGGCTTGGGTGCATCTATCGTGAGGTGTTCGTAGACTTTTTCATACAGGTCGAATTCGTCATTATCCAGATTCTGTCGGGCAAAAAGCCGATCCTTTTCGATGAGAAAGTCGGCTACCCTGACAGGTTCGAACATATCATCCTGGCGTAAATCCTGGATTTGCTGGGCCCGCTGGAAAAGAAAAAATAACTGGGTGGCCAGTGCCATTTGCCGGGGGTCATGGTAAAAGCGTTCCAGGAAAGGATTTTCCTCGCTTTTCTCCAGCAGTATTTCGTAGTTGAAGCTTTTGGCCAGGCGCTTGGCCAGGCTGGTCTTACCCACTCCGATGGGGCCTTCCACGGCTATATAACGGGGAGTGTTGCTGTTTTTTCTTGCTTCTTGTGACACGTCAATCCTGCTTGTTGTCCCGGTCTGAATATCAGGGAGGTGGACCTTCGCTGTGATCAGTCAGAGGTCGTGGGTTTTGTTCTGGAGGATTTTACTCTGCGCTTGCCGGATTTTGAATGACGACGTCCGCGTCGCGGCATCGCCTGCATGTTGTCCCGACTGCTGGTATCTGCTTCCTGAAAAGCCGTCCACCATTGCCCCAGGCCATCGAGGTCTTCACCTGACTTTTCCCTCAGCAGAATGAAATCATAGGCGGCCCGGAAGCGCTTGTTTTCCACCAGGGCCTGGGCCCGCTTGCGGCGGGAAAGACGCAGCTGGTATTCCCAGATTTCCCGCATTGGAATGCTGAAGCGCTTGGGAATGGACAGGCGCTGGCACTGCTCGCTGATGACCGATTGTGCTGCATGATGCATGGCCACCATGGGCGGCATGTGGTCCTTGAGGTTTTCATTGTAACGCACCTGCAATGCCGGCCAGAGGATGGCCGCCAGCAGAAAAGCCGGTGTGACACTTTTCATGTCGCGGATGCGTTGATCGGTACTCTGGAAGGCCAGTTCCAATAACTTTTCGTTAACGTTGTCACCCCTGGCAAGGGCTTCCACAGATTCCGGAAACAGGTACCTGAACACATCATGTTCCCGGAGCAGGGCGTAGGTTTCGGCAGCATTGCCAGCAAAAAAAAGTTTGAGCACTTCGTCAAAGAGCCTGGCCGCCGGAATGGATTCCAGGGTGTGGGCCAATGGCCGCATGGGTGATGCGGTATCCGGTTCAATATTGAAATCGAGCTTGGCGGCAAGGCGAATGGCGCGAAGAATCCTGACCGGGTCCTCACGATAACGCTGTTCAGGATCACCAATCATTCTGAGTTGTCGGTTCTCCAGATCCTGGACGCCTCTGACATAATCATGGACCTCAAATTTCCTGACCGTGTAGTACAGGGCATTGACTGTGAAATCACGCCTGATGACATCCTCTTCCAGTGTGCCGTATACATTGTCCCGTAGAATCATGCCGCTCTGGGAATGAGCGGAGTCAATATGCTGGACATGGCGGGCCAGTCGGTCGCCCTGGATTTCAACACTGTCCGTATTGCTAGCCCTGAAGGTGGAGACCTCGATGATTTCCCGCCCCAGGGTAACGTGCACTATCCGGAAGCGCCGGCCAATGATGCGGGCATGACGAAACTCCGCCTTGACCTGCTCCGGCGTGGCGTCAGTGGCAACATCAAAATCCTTGGGCTGTTTGCCCAGCAGCAAGTCCCTGACAGCACCGCCCACTATAAAGGCCTGGTAACCCGCATCGTTCAGTGTATAGAGCACTCGCAGGCAGGCCTGGCTGATGTGTTTGCGGGAAATGCAGTGCTGGTCCCGACCCAAAACGACAGGGTGCAGACTTTTTATGTCCGGAGAGGCTGTAGTAGAACTGCTGTCAGTCAAAAGCATTCAGGGCCAGGTTGATGAAAACGGCATTCATTGTACACAGTTGACCCGGGCCCGGTAAGGGAAAAGCATGGGGACGGGTGATGCAGGAGTGGGGTGCCCTGGTGTGTTCAGGCGTTTTTCTTCTTGCGTGGAATATTGAAGCGCTGACGGCGCTCCCAAAGGCACTTGCGGCTGATGCCAAGCTTCTGGGCAAGCTGGGTTTCGTTCAGTTGGTCCTGGTTTTCCAGGACGAAACGCTGGAAGTAGTCCTGCAGTGACAGGTTTTCAGGCTCGGAACCGGTGCCGGGGGATGGATCCTGGCCAGATTCGGTAGAGGATTTCGCCTGGGCTTCCAGGGAGTCAATTTTTACGAGTTCGACATCAAGCCCCAGCAAATCCATGGGGATGTCGGTGCCCTCTGTCAGAATGACGGCCCGTTCAATGGCATTTTCCAGCTCCCTGACATTGCCTGGCCACGGATAAGTGGTTATCACCTGGATGGCATCAGCGCTGAATTTTTTCGAGGCAACATCCAGGCGATTGCAGCATTGCTCAAGCTTGATTTCAGCAAGGCCAAGTATATCTGAGCCCCGGTCTCGCAATGGTGGTATCTGTAAAGGCATGACATTGATGCGGTAAAAAAGATCGTCCCGGAAATTGCCATCGGCAACAACCTGGCTCAGGTCGCGGCTGGTTGCTGCCACCAGCCGGATATCCACTTTATGGGAATCAACAGAGCCAACCCGACGAATTTCATGCTCCTGCAATACTCGAAGCAGGCGGGCCTGGGCATCCAGTGGCAGTTCGCTGATTTCATCAAGAAAGAGGGTGCCATTGTTGGCGGCTTCCAACAGACCGGTACGTGTGGTTGTAGCACCAGGAAAGGCTCCCTTGTCGTGTCCGAACAACTCCGATTCAATCAGGTTTGCTGGAATGGCAGCGCAGTTGACGGACACCAGGCTGGCATCCTTGCGGGAACTGCCCTCGTGCAGGGCTCTGGCTACCAGCTCCTTGCCCGTGCCCGATTCGCCCTGGATAAGGACCGGCGAGTTGGTCATTGCCACCTTTCGGATACGGCGAAACAATTCGATCATGGCCGGGCAGCTGCCGCGCATGCCGGCCACCGGTTGTTCACTGGGTCGGGGATTCGAGCGTGAGACGTTGGTTTCCTTGACGTAGTCGTTCTGCAGGCGTTCAAGGGCCCCCAAAATCTGTTCATGATCCAGGGG
Organism: uncultured Enterobacteriaceae bacterium; assembly: GCA_964490145.1. Classification (GTDB taxonomy): domain Bacteria; phylum Pseudomonadota; class Gammaproteobacteria; order Pseudomonadales; family Pseudohongiellaceae; genus Eutrophocola. The sequence goes on along the minus strand of CAZBBS010000003.1, from coordinate 9,670 downwards.
GATGGAGAGATAGTCCACGGCCCCGATTTTCAGGGAATCGATGCTGTTGCGTAAACTGGCATAACTGGTGAGCACAAGGACCGGAGTTGGGGTCTGGCTGATAAGGTCTGTACCCGGCCTGCCTGGCAGGCGCAGGTTGGTGATGATGACATCCTTGCTGTCAAGATCAGCCTGGCTGATGGCTTCTTCTGCAGAGCAGGCTTCATCAATCTTGTAGCCATGGCGCTCCAGCAAGCGGCGCAATGCTGCTCGCAGGCTCTGGTCTTCGTCAACAATGAGTATGTGATGCATAAAGTCAGTCTATTACCCCCAGCTTTTTTGGGGTGATTGAGACAGGGAAAGCAATGATAACAGGGAGGCGTTACAAAACAATATGTTTCTTTTCTACCCATTTTTTTGGGGGGCTGGCAACCCTGGTACTTCAAAAATTGACCGAACGTTCGGTATATCCGGAGAAAATTTAAACCCGACATGTGTCTTGGTTGATACTTACGGTGACACAATAGGCCGCCGGTCAGGGCTCCAGTTATTCTGTCAGGGTTTTCAGGTTGGTCAATGCCAGTGGGGACCAGTGTTCAATGGCCCAGTCGAGTACATCCTTGGCGTCGGCATACTGAAGGTCGGGGTCAGGATTTTGCTGCAGATACAACAGTGCTGAATACAGCAGTGCGCCCTGTTCTTCCGGTTTGATGCCTTCGGCCATGTGCTGCTTGCTTAATTTCTGGCCCTGATCGTTGATGATGACAGGTATATGGGCGTAGCAAGGGGTAGGGCAGGAGAGCTGTTGCTGCAGGTAAATCTGGCGGGCGGTGGAATCCAGCAGATCAATGCCTCTCACAACATGAGTGACACCCTGAAAGGCATCGTCCACAACAACGGCAAGCTGGTAAGCAAACAGGCCATCTTTGCGGCGAATGATGAAATCCCCAACGGCATCGGCCAAATGCTGGGACTGATAACCCTGCAGGGCATCGGAAAAGGCGATTGTGTGGTCGGCAACGATGCAGCGCAGGGCCAGGCCTTCGCCATCAAGGAGGTTGCGGTTCCTGCAGGTGCCAGGATAGATGCCGTCGTAATCCTGCAACTGCTGACGCGTGCAGTCGCAGGCAAAGACCAGGCCTTTGGCCTGCAGCTGGCCGATGGCCTCCCGGTAAGCAGCATATCGAGAGCTCTGGTAAAGCACCGGTCCATCCCAATACAGGCCCAGGCTGTCCAGTGCAAACAGGATGCTGTCAGCCGCTTCACAGCTTTCCCTGGGGGGATCGAGATCTTCCATGCGAAGCAGCCAGCGTCCGTTGGCCTGGCGGGCATCGAGCCATGAGGCCAGAGCTGCTACCAGAGAACCCAGATGCAGGGGGCCGCTTGGCGAAGGGGCAAAGCGCCCGATATAGGAACTGGATGGCGTATTTGATGAAGAAGGAGGTGAGTGATCGAATGTTTCGGTCATTGGCTGACCCGGGAACCGGGTGAGGCATAAGAGCTGGTCATGCCTCCTCCGGTTCCAGTCCTGAATGTCAGGCGCCCAGTTGCTTTTCCTTGATTTCGTCGAGAGTCTTGCAGTCGATGCACTTGTTGGCTGTCGGTCTGGCCTCAAGGCGACGGATACCGATTTCGACACCACAGGAGTCGCACCAGCCGTAATCATCGTTGGCGATCAGCTCAATGGTACTGTCAATTTTCTTGATCAGGCGGCGTTCACGGTCACGGGTGCGCAGCTCAATGCTGAATTCCTCTTCCAGTGTTGCTCTGTCAGCCGGATCTGGCGGGTTGGCTGCTTCGTCCTGCATGTGGTGTACGGTACGGTCTACCTCTTCCATCAGTTCGTTGCGCCAGTTCCGCAGGATTTGCTTGAAATGTTCCTTTTGTTGCTCATTCATATACTCCTCACCACGTTTCATCTTGTAAGGAGTAAAACTCTTACCCTGCATATTTGTTTCTGCCGTAATACTTGTTGATGTTGCTTTTGGTGCTGCTTTTTTGGGAGCAGGTTTTGCCTTGGGAGCAGCCTTAACAGGGGCTGCCTTTGCTTTAGGTTTGGCTTTGATTGGAGCTTTGGCTTTGGGCGCCGCTTTTTTTGGGGCTGCCTTTGCTTTAGGTTTGGCTTTGATTGGAGCTTTGGCTTTGGGCGCCGCTTTTTTTGGGGCTGCCTTGGCTTTAGGTGCTGCTTTGGCTTTTACCTTGGCTTTGGGCGCTGCTTTTTTGGGAGCGGCCTTTTTTGGGG
>CAZBBS010000003.1:0-7349 GCA_964490145.1 uncultured Enterobacteriaceae bacterium | reverse complement strand
GCTTTTGCCTTGGCTTTCGCTTTGGTTTTAGCAGGTGTCTTTTTGGTTGCCATCGCTAGTCTCAAAAACTAATCTAAAAGATAAAAATTATTGGAATATCCTCGAATTTCAGGGTTGCCTGATTTTCGAGGCACGCTACGCTAACAGATTATCAGAGCCAGTTCCATAAAAAAAACATGTATTTTGAGCCATCTCAACCAGCTGTTGTAGGTGACATGAAAGGCGCACCTGAACCATGAAATTTGATCCTCCGTTTCAACAGGCAAGGCTTGTTAAACGCTACAAACGTTTTCTGGCGGACATCGCTCTGGATGATGGTCGAGAGCTCACCATTCACTGCCCGAATACCGGCTCCATGCTTAACTGCAGTACACCAGGCAGCCGCATCTGGTTTTCAACATCCAGCAGCAAAACACGGAAATATCCGCATACCTTTGAACTGATAGAAGTGGAGGGTGGTGCGCTGGCAGGCATCAATACGGGCCGTGCCAACAGCCTGGTAAGGGAGGCCCTGGCCAGCGGTCTGGTTCCAGCCCTTTGCGGGTACGGGCAGGTTCGCTCTGAAGTCAGGTATGGGCAGGAGAACAGCCGGATAGATTTTCTCCTCAGTGATCACAATGAATATCCCGGGCAGGCGTGTTATGTGGAGGTCAAGAATGTCACGCTGGGCCTGGGAGATGGTCTGGGCCAGTTTCCCGATGCAGTGTCCACCCGGGGCAGCAAGCATCTGCGGGAACTGATGATGATTGCGGAGCAGGGTGACAGGGCAGTACTTTTTTTCTGTGTACAGCACTCGGGTATTGAGCAGGTTTCTCCGGCAACAGGCATAGATCCGGTTTACAGCGAAACCCTGGTGCAGGCAGCACAGGCTGGTGTTGAGATCATGGCCTGGCAGGCAAAAATGGGACCCGCCGAAATCAGGCTGGCCCGCGAAATCCCGGTAGTGCTGCCTCGCTGACTTCCAGTATGCCGTCAGTCACCTGATATTCCACAGCCCACAGGGATTGGCCGGGGCAGGGGCCCTGGACACAGTCGCCTGACGGGATATCAAACAGGGCACCATGATTGGCGCAGCGGATAAACGCCCCGTCATTATCCAGAAATTTATCAGGTTCCCAGTCCAGTGGTATGCCGGCATGAGGGCAGCTGTTTACATATAGGAAAATGTCGCCTCTTTTTTTAACCGCAAAAAGCCGCCAGCGGGAAAATTCAAAGCCTTTTGAGCCTCTTTCGGGAATGTCATCCCGATGGCACAGCGCAAAGGACTGGCTCATGGGTCAGCGGGACAGGGCCTGTTCGAAATCTGCCAGCAGGTCTTCGGTATCTTCTATGCCCACAGACAGGCGGATCATGGAATCTGCCACGCCCATGGAGGCGCGGCGTTCAGCGCCCATTTCATAGTAGATGGTGTGCGCCACGGGAATGCCCAGTGTGCGGTTGTCACCAAGGTGGCTGGAGGAAAACACCAGTTGCAGTGCATTGAGAAAGTCAAAACAGTCGATGGCGTCATCCAGTTCTATGCTGAGCAGGTAGCTGAAGCTGCGGAACAGTTTTCCGGCTCGTTCATGCTGGGGGTGAGAGGGTAGTCCTGGATAAAACACCTTCCGTACCTTGGGGTGGGCGTCACAGAATTGCGCCAGGGCCAGGGCATTGGTGCTGGCTTTATCCAGGCGCAGGCTCAGGGTGTCGCTACCCACTGACAGGTGGTGGGCGGCTTCCGGTCCCAGGGAGGCGCCAAAGTCGCGCAGTCCTTTTTTGCGGATCTGGGTAATCCCCCATTGGGACGGGTCCAGGGCTTTGTAATTTTCAAAGATGTTCGGATAGCCGGTCCAGTCATAAAGGCCAGTGTCGGTTACGCTGCCGCCCAGGGCATTGCCGTGGCCGCCAATGGACTTGGTCAGTGAATTGATCACCAGGCTGGCTTTCACGTCGGCAGGCTGGAACAGCCAGGGAGAGGTGACAGTGTTATCCACAAAATAGACCAGGTTGTGTTTTTCACACAACGCACCGATGCCTTCCAGGTCTGCCACCTGGGTAACGGGATTGGCGATGGTTTCCACAAAAACCAGGCGTGTGTTGTTCTGGATAGCCGCGTCAACATTTGCAGCATCCGTGGCATCAACAAAGGTCACTTCTATACTCAGATCCTTCAGGGTGTTGAACAGCGAGTTGGTGTTGCCAAACAAAAAGGCGCTGGACACGATATGGTCGCCCTGACGCAGCAGGGCCAGCAGGGTCGATCCTATCGCTGCCATGCCGGTGGCAAACAGAACGGTTGCCATGCCGTTTTCCAATCGGGTTATTTTCTGGGACAGCGCCTCAATGGTCGGATTGTTCTGACGGCCATAGGCATAACCCTTGCGCTTGTTCTGGAATACCTCAGCCAGTTCCCTGGCATCATCATAGGCATAGGCTACTGATGGGTGTACCGGTTTGTGCAGGACGCCATGCTCTGGATTGCCTTCCCGGTCGGAATGCAGTGCGGTGGTGGTGAACCCGTTTTTCTTGCTCATAATCGTGGTCTGGTTGAGGTGAAAAAGTCCCGGATTTTTCAGGACTGCGGATAATACTCCTGCTGGCTTTGACAAGCAAAACAACAGCTGGCTTCCGGTTGAGCCGTCAGGCGCTGAGGGTCGATGTCTCCACCACAGGATTCACAATAGCCGTAATCCCCGCTGTCGAATTTGGCCAGTGCGAGATTAACACCTCTGAGGCGCTGTTCCACATGCCGCTGGGTGGACTGTGCCATGCTTTGCTGCTGCAGGGCATCCATTCGCGACAATCGACCGACCATGCTCTGGTCGAGCACGACAGTGTCTGTGGATTTTCGACCCGCAGAATATTGTGCCTGGAGTTCCCCCTGAAGGGTTTTGAGTTTTTCGAAAAACTGATCAAGCTGGGTCTGGGTGAGTTCAGTCATGACGTTGCTAGAGCGCTGCAAAGGGCTGGTAAAAAGGTTGGGCAAGGATGCTGTCAGTGATGTCGGTGATTTTCTGTCGATAGGCGTCAGAGTCCCGACTGCCGTACTGTTCAACGAACTCTTCTTCCGTCATGCCGTCATAGGTGCCTAATAGGGGAAGGAAGGCTGCTTCAGTATCCAGATTCTGCATCTGGGCCTGGAAAAGCAGCGCGTCGCGGTCGGAGCGGCTGGAAAGCGTGCCCAGCAGGGCGCCGGCCTGGTTGGCGGCAATGTCGGTAAAACTGAACCCGGTCCGGTAGCGGGCATCATGGACCTCCTTGTAGATGGAGAGCACCTCGGCCATGGACGCACCGGCAGAAGCGGCAATCGCCGCTGAGCTGATGACATGTCTTGGCAAGTCTTCCCGGGATTCGATGACGACACGCAGGCGCCTGGGCGTGGACAGCTCAATTTCACTGCCGGTCAAGCGTGCCAGATTGGCCTCGGTGAGGTAGGCGCTCAGGACAATCAGGGCGGCCCGGTTTTCAGAAGCGGGATTGCTGCTCCCGGCACTGTTGATGGAAGCCTGCAGGAACAGCGGGCGCAGCAGTTCTGCCAGACTGATGCGGCGAACTCCTGTTGGCACAGCAGCCAGGGTGGTCACAAGGGTTTCGTGGTAATGCTGCAGACGTTCTGCTTCACGTGTACTGACAAAAACCTGTCGGGCCTGATCGCCGAGCTGGTCAAGATTGCTTTCCTGCCAGTCCAGGATGATGGCGATTCGCTCTTCCTCGATAAAACGAAAATGCAGGGAGCTCATGAATGAAGCCAGCAGCTGGAAATTGTTGTCCTCAGCAAAGCGGTTCTTCAGGTAATGCCCGATGGGGGTCAGCAGCCTTGATGGTAATGTGAGTGCACCGGCATCCACCTGGTTGATGGCAAGTGAATCGTCATTCAGATCGAGATGCAGGATCAGGTTGAAATAACTGGTAAAACCAAGCAATTCAACCGGGACGCTCAAGCCCAGTACAATGCCGTCCTGGATAAGATCATTGTGGATGTTGACTGACTTCAGCACGGGGTTGCTGTTCTTGATATAGGTGATCAGGGCATTGAGCTCCTGTTCACTAAGACGGACTTCCTGGAACTCGCTGGCCAGAAGCTGCCGGGGATCATGGTCAATGAGTAGCTGCTGAACCTCGCTGATCTGTTTCTGGTCCAGTGGAGGATTCTGGGGTACAGCCGGGCTGCGCTGCAGGGTCAACAGCACCAGGATCAGGGGCAGGGACGTCATACAGGTCACGACACTGCTCAGAAGGGTATCCAGAATTCGCATATTTGGGTCTGTTAAAGAATACCGGGACTGGCTCACAGCTTTACCGGTTACAGGCTCCTTAATTTGATCATTATGCGTTATCATGGCGCAAACACCGGTTCTTATCCAGAGAATGGTGCCTGGATTCCCTGTTTTTTCATGGTGTTACAGGGAGTTGTTAAGCTCAGGTCAAAGACCGGAAAACTTACATGCCGAGGATAGGGAATATGCAAGTCTTCAGAAGCGTTGGACTGTTGATTACCGTTCTGGTGCTTACTGCTTGTGGCAGCACCGGGTCACAGACCATTTACTCACCTGCCAGTTCATCAAACCAAGACTCTGCAGCCATGCAGGAAGCTGCAATACAGCAGCAGGCAGAGGCCGAAGAGCAGGCACGTGCACAGGAGCAGGCCAGACTGGCCGAAGAGCGTCGTCTCGCGGAAGCCCGTGCAGCTGAGGAAAGAGCCGAACAGGAACGCCTGGCCCGTGAGCGTGAGGAACAGGAGGTTGCCAGACGTGAGGCTGAGCGTCAGCGGCAGCTGGCAGAAAGACGTGCGGCAGAACAGGCCCGCATAGTCGAAGCCCAGAAAACGCGGATTGAGGAGCTTCAGGCAAAAATTGCTGCCAATGAGTCGGAAACAGAAAACCTGGAAGCAGCCAATGCCGTGCTCAGGCAGGCCGTTAGCGCTGCTGAAGAGTTGACCGATGCCCTGATGGCAGAGGAAGAAAAGTACAACAATACGGATCCAGCAACAGGGCAGCCCCTGGAAGAACTGGCTACCGCCCGTCTTGAAGCTCTCGCTGACGAGGTGGACAGCCTTAATCGCCAGGCAGAATCCCTGCTGGGCACCCCCTGAAGGGAACAAAATAATAATGACCAGCGACAAGAAATCCGGTGAAATCATTGATTTTGGCGGGGCTGGCAATCAGGCAGACAAACGCCGGGATGCCCGGCGAGACGCCAAGGCCGCCGGGCTTCAGCAGCGATTCGCTGCTGCCCGCCGGGCAGCAGAGCCCAAGTCCAGGGCTGCCGAACGACTGAAAAAGCTGTTCAAGAAGCCTCCGTCCAGATCCTGAACCAGATGGCCCTGGCCCATGCCCAGGGCCGTCCCATGCACCTCAGGAAATACGCAAAGTCCCTTTGTTTGCGACCTGCCTTATGGTAAAGTGCGCGGATTTTTTACACCCATAACCATAACAAGTAACGATGAGGGAGAGACCCGAATGTCTGCCGCTACTATCCTGATAATCCTGCTGGCCCTGTTTGGCCTTGGCGTCGCTTTTTTCTACATGAAGAAAGTGACCAGTATCCCCCTGGACCTGGGCCTGGACAAGGAAGAAAGTGATCGTCTGAAAGCCATCCATGGCGCAATCGCTGAAGGTGCCATGGCCTTCCTGAAACAGGAATACAAGGTACTGACCATTTTCATGGTGGCTTTTGCCGTGGTCATCGCCCTGCTGATTGATGATCATCACACTGAAAATGTCCGCGAAGGGATCTGGACTGCAGGCGCTTTCCTGTTTGGTGCCCTGATCTCCATTATTTCCGGTTATATCGGCATGAAGGTTGCCACTGCCGGTAATGCCCGTACCACGGTATCCGCCCGTAACAATATAGGTGATGCCTTCCGCGTGGCGCTGAACTCCGGGGCGGTTATGGGGTTTGCCCTGGTTGGTCTGGCCACTCTGGGTCTGATCCTGATCTTCCTGTTCATGGGTGCTGTACTACCTGAAGACATGCCGAACAACGTGGCCATGGAAATCATTGCCGGCTTCGGTCTGGGCGGTTCCTCCATTGCCCTGTTTGCCCGTGTGGGCGGTGGCATCTTCACCAAGGCTGCTGACGTAGGCGCTGATCTGGTGGGCAAGGTAGAAAAAGGTATTCCGGAAGACGACCCCCGCAACCCGGCGGTTATCGCAGACAACGTGGGTGACAACGTCGGTGACGTGGCCGGTATGGGAGCCGACCTGTTCGGTTCCTGTGCGGAATCCACCTGTGCCGCCCTGGTCATCAGCGCACTGGCTTTTGCTGATGATCTGAACGCCATGCTCTATCCGATCATGATCACTGCTGTGGGTATTCCTGTCAGCCTGGTGACCAAACTGCTGGTCAATGTTCACACTGAAGACCAGGTAGCTCCTGCCCTGAAAAAACTGCTGATGATTTCCAGCGCCATCATGGCCGTTGTGATGTATTTCGTGACTGCAGCCATGGTGCCAGAAACATTTGTGATCAATGGCAACGAATACACCGGCATGGGTGTTTACTGGTGCTTCCTGTCCGGGCTGATTTCCGGCCTGGCTGTGGGTCTGCTGACCGAGTACTACACCTCTGATCAGTACCAGCCGGTTAGAGACATTGCCAAATCCTGTGAAACCGGTGCCGCTACCAACATCATTTTTGGTCTGGCCCTGGGTTACAAATCCACTGTTCTGCCTTACCTGGCCATCGCCATCAGCATCTTCGTTTCCTGGCAGCTGGCCGACATGTACGGTATCGCCATTGCCTCCCTGGGCATGCTGGGTACCCTGTGTATCGCCCTGTCCATCGACGCTTACGGCCCTGTTGCCGACAACGCCGGCGGTGTGGCTGAAATGGTTGGCCTGGACAAGGAAGTACGTCGTCGTACTGACATTCTGGACTCTGCCGGCAACACCACTGCCGCTATCGGCAAGGGCTTTGCCATTGGTGCTGCCATCCTGACCTCCCTGGCCCTGTTCGGCGGCTTCCTGACAGCGTCCGACAACCTGCTCAAGGAAGTTAACGGCGAAGACTACAGCCTGATTGCCACCATCAATCTGCTTGATCCCGTGGTATTCACCAGCCTGTTCATCGGTGCCATCCTGCCTTTCCTGTTCTCTGCCATGACCATGAAGTCTGTCGGAGCTGCCGCTTATGACATGATCGAGGAAGTGCGTCGCCAGTTCCGCGAAATCCCCGGCATCATGGAAGGCCAGGGTCGTCCGCAGTACGGCCAGTGTGTGGCTATTTCCACCCAGGCTGCCCTGCGTGAAATGATTGCCCCCGGTGTCCTGATCATGGGTACCCCGCTGGTGGTTGGTTTCCTGTTTGGGGTTCAGGCTGTTGCCGGTATCCTGGCAGGTTCCCTGGTAGCCGGTGGTGTACTGGCCATT
>CAZBBS010000002.1:34222-76140 GCA_964490145.1 uncultured Enterobacteriaceae bacterium | reverse complement strand
TTGTTCCAGTCGTTCGACAACTCGCTCATGGCGAACAGCACACGGCGATGGACCGGCTTCAGACCATCCCTGACATCCGGCAGCGCCCTGCCTACGATCACGCTCATGGCATAATCGAGATAGGACTGCCGCATTTCACTTTCTATCGTGACTGACTGGATGGGATCCTGTTGATCTGTCATAAAACTGAAATCCTGTTACTGCTTTTTGCTGCCACTGCAACCTGTACACGCTGAAACCGGCTTGCAGCCTGTTTATGGCGTTTGGGTAGCGAAGACCGGGATATCAATGTGGCCGCTGGTCGACCTGTCGGTAAGCCGAAGCCCCCTGTCAGCACTGAAAAGCTTAGTGACAGGTTGTTGCTCATTCTGAAGAGAGGCACCGGCCCGAAAAAGCCGATTCCAGCCGCTGCTGACCTTCCCCTCTTAGCCCCCGAAATCTTGATAGTTTTTTCCTGTTTTTCAGTGCAATTCAGCCAAAAAAAACACGGGTTTTTACGGCTGGATTTTGAGCAAAAATTCTACCAAAAATCCCCGCTCAATAACAGCAAAACTACCCGTTTGAAGGAATAATCTGTATACTCGGTTTTTTTATAATAACTCATGGAAAATCAGTCAATTATGGGGAATTCTGAAACCCTTTCCGAGCACCTGGAAGCAGACTTTCTTGTTCATCCGGAATGGCTCATTCCAATGACCGAAAAAGGCCTGATCCTGAGCGGTTACAGCATGGCTATTGGACAGGGGAAAATCCTTGCCATAGACACCCGTGACGCTCTTGCCAGCCGTTGCCAGGCCCGGCGCGAGATCGACCTGCCACGGCAGGTTTTGATACCCGGCCTGATCAATGCCCACGGCCACTCCCCCATGACCCTTTTTCGCGGTTTTGCCGATGACATGCCCCTGCAGCCGTGGCTGGAGGAAAAAATCTGGCCTGCCGAGGGCCGTTGGGTCAGCGAGAAGTTTGTCAGGGACGGTGCAATGCTGGCCATTGCCGAAATGCTCCTGTCCGGCACCACCGCCTTCACGGATATGTACTTTTTTCCTGATGAAATTGCCCGTGCAGCCCTGGAAGCCAACATCCGTGTGCAACTGGCTTCCCCCATCCTGGATTTCCCTACGATCTGGGCGCAGGATGCGGACGAATACATACGCAAAACCACTGAACTCAATGATCGCTATAAAAACAACAATCATGTGCAGGTTGCTTTTGGTCCGCATGCGCCATATACCGTTTCAGATGCTCCTCTGAAACACATTTCCACGCTGGCCAATGAACTGGATCTTCCGATCCATATACATGTCCATGAAAACGCCCAGGAAGTTGAGCAGGCAGTCAGGCAGACAGGTATACGCCCACTTCAGAGACTGGAAGAACTCGGTCTGATTTCCCAACTGCTGCAGTGCGTCCATGCCACCCAGCTGACCGAGGACGAGATTGAACTGCTGGCCAGCAATGGCGCGACGGTAATCCATTGCCCGGCATCCAATGCCAAGCTGGCCAGCGGCCAGTGTCCTGCATCAACGATCATGGCGGCGGGCATTAACCTGTGCCTGGGTACCGATGGCGCCGCCTCCAACAACGAACTGAACATGATCCAGGAAATGCGGATGGCCGCCCTGTTTGGCAAAGTCAGCACCAATGATGCTGCCTCTATGAGTGCCTGGGATGTGCTTGGTATGGCAACAGTCAATGGTGCCCGGGCCATGGGCAGGGAAGACACGCTTGGCACACTCGAAGTGGGCAAAGCCGCTGACTGTGTCGCCATAGATCTTGACCACCTGAACAGCATGCCAACCTATGATCCGGTTTCGACCCTGGTTTACAGTGCCCGGGGCAGTCAGGTCAGCCATGTCTGGGTTGACGGCCGGCTCAATGTCGACCAGGGGGAACTGGTTTCACTGGATAAAGCCGAATTATTGGCCGTTGCTGCCCGCTGGCAGCGTAAAATCCTGTAACATGGCCTCTCACAACGACGCTCGGGCAGAACACCCATGACCTCAGGCACCCTTTTTGAAGCCGGCAATGTAGACCCATCAGAAATCGCCAAATTTGAAGCGCTGGCCAATCGCTGGTGGGATCGCAACAGCGAATTCAAGCCCCTGCATGACATCAACCCCCTGCGCATGAGTTTCATCGATGCCCAGGTGAATCTTGCGGGGCTGAACGTGCTGGATGTAGGCTGTGGCGGCGGTATCTTGTCTGAAGCCATGGCACACAGGGGCGCCTTCGTGACGGGCATTGATATGGGTGAAGCGCCGCTGGGGGTTGCCCGGCTGCACCTGCTTGAAAGCGAACTGGACGTGAACTACCAGCAAGCCAGCGCTGAGACATTTGCCAAAACACACGCCGGGGAATTCCAGGTCATTACCTGTCTTGAAATGCTGGAACACGTCCCTGAGCCCTCCTCCGTCCTGAAAGCCTGTTTTGACATGCTTGCTCCAGGCGGCCATCTGTTTCTGTCGACAATCAATCGCAACCCCAAAGCTTATGCACTTGCCGTTGTTGCTGCTGAATACGTGCTGGGCATGCTTCCCCGGGGCACCCATGACTACCGGAAGTTCATCAAGCCATCAGAGCTTGGGGCCATGGCAAGGGCCAACGGACTGGCGCTGCAAAAAATGACTGGCCTGGGTTACAACCCGCTGACAAGGCGCTACCAGCTCGGTGAAGATGTTGATGTAAACTACATGATGTACTTCACCCGCCCGGCAGACTGATTCCTCACATGAGCAAAATTGTTCTTTTTGACCTCGACGGCACTCTGCTGGATACCGAGAAAGACTTTACCCAGATTCTGAATGCCCAGCTTGCCCGTCATGGGTACCCATCCGTGCCCGCTTCACGTGTGCGCAATACCGTAAGCAGCGGGGCCAGGGCTCTTATCAAGCTGGGATTCGGTATCGATGAGAGCGACGACAGATTTGCCGGTCTACTGGAGGAACTGCTGGAGACTTATGCCGAACGGGTCCGGCAACCTGAGTGTGTGCTGTTTCCCGGCGTCGCCGAATTACTTCAACACCTGAACAATCAGTGCATTCCATGGGGCATTGTGACCAACAAGCCCAGTCGATTTACCCTGCCGCTGGCAGAAAAAATTTCGGAACTTGCCCAGACTGCGGTATTGATCTGTCCTGATCACCTCAGCAACAGCAAACCGGATCCGGAAGGTATACTTCTGGCCTGCCAGCGTATGGCCAGATCACCAGTCGAAGCACTGTATATCGGAGACCACCCCAAGGACATGGAGGCTGCCAGAGCAGCCGGCGCCCTGGGTGTGGGCGTGCGCTGGGGATATATCCCTGAAGAACATCCTATTGAATCCTGGGGCGCCGATCTGATTATTGACCATCCCATGGATCTCATCGCCCATATCTGACCAGATAAAGATACCGGAGAAACCGCCGCTTGTTTACCTATACCGCTCCTGACAACCTGCTCAAAGACAAAATCATTCTCGTAACCGGAGCCGGCTCTGGCCTGGGACGTGCAGCAGCGCTTTCCTATGCACGACGTGGTGCAACCGTAATACTGCTGGGCAGGAATGTGGCAAACCTGGAAGCGGTTTATGATGAAATCGAGGCAGCTGGCGGCCCTGAACCTGCGATCACTCCCTTTGATCTGGAAACAGCCGGCGATGAGCAATACAACGAACTGGTGAACAGCATCCACGATGCCTTTGGCAGACTGGATGGTCTGTTATGCAATGCTGGCTATATGGGATCACAGCTGCCCTTCCAGAGTATGTCGCTGGACCAGTGGCAAAAGACCCTGCAGGTGAACTTGACGTCAAATTTTGCCCTGTGCAAGTACACCTTACCCCTGCTGCGGCAGGCAAAACAGGCATCCATTGTTCTGACATCTTCCACAGCAGGCCGCCAGGCCTTTGCCTATTCGGCGGCCTATACCGTTGCCAAACATGGCGTGGAAGCCCTTATGCAGGTCCTGTTCCTGGAACTGGAAAACACCACATCCATCCGCGTCAACAGCATCAACCCTGGACCCTGTGCCACAGCACTTCGCAAAGTGTCATTTCCAGCAGAGAATCCCGCTTCATTGCCGCAACCGGAGGACCTCATGGCTGCCTATCTCTATTTGATGGGAGACGACAGTCTCGAGGAAAACGGTAAACAGTTCTCAGCCCAGGGCTGAAGCGGCCGGGTACGGACCTGGAAAGCTTGCCTTTCCAATAGCCGGTTATTTCTTCGGACGTTTGGCGGATAACTGTCGAACCCGGCTAACCGGCTTCTTGCCAACAGGGGCTTCCTTGCGCAACAGGGGTTTGTGAGGAGGCTTGTATTTCAAATCAACCAGCTTGTACAACGCCCGGGTGTCGCGTTCTGCCAGTTCACAGTAATGACCTGACTTGACCTGGGAAGGCACAAACACGTTGGCAAAGCGCACTCGTTTCAGACGACTGACTTTGACGCCCTGGGACTCCCACAACCGGCGCACTTCACGATTTCGTCCTTCCATGATCACAACGTGATACCAGTGGTTAAGACCTTCGCCGCCAAAATACTGAATATCCGTAAACCTGGCTATGCCATCATCCAGCATGACGCCCTTGTGCATGGCCTTGACCATCTCTGGCGACACTTCCCCCATAACACGCACGGCATACTCTCTTTCGATCTGGGAGGCAGGATGCATCAGGCGATTTGCCAGTTCACCATCTGTCGTAAACAGCAGCAATCCGCTGGTGTTGATATCCAGACGACCAATTACCACCCAACGTGAATGTTGTATTTCGGGGAGTTTGTCGAAAACGGTGGGACGGCCTTCCGGGTCCTTTCGGGTGCATACTTCCCCCAGGGGTTTGTTGTAAAGCAGCACTCTCTGGGTGACATCAGCTGCCTTGACAGTGGCCAGTTTCTTTCCATCCACGAGTATCGTGTCGGAAGCAGCTGCGCGATCCCCAAGGGTAGCCACCTGCCCGTTTACCTTGACCCGTCCATCGGCAATCCAGGACTCCATTTCACGACGGGAACCATATCCCGCCCTGGCCAGTACTTTTTGTAATTTTTCAGTCACGTGGATTTCTCACGAAATGTCGGTGTATCAACAGCAGGCATTATTCCTGACGGGGCTGCTCCTGCCCTTCTTCCTGGTCGATGTTTTCAGATGACTCAGCTTCTTCACTGAAATCTACATCTTCGTCATCGGTATCAGTCACATGGTCATGTGTATCTTCAGAGTTATCCTCTTCATTGACGGGAGCATCTTCCTCTGAATTGCCGGCTTCACTATCTGCAGCATCGGCTTGCATTTGCGATTCAGAACTCTCTTCAACCGATGCGGTCGACAACTCCTCATCGTCATCATCCCAATCCTGCTCCAGCTGCTCAGGTTCGTCATTGATACCAAGAATTTCCTCTATGGGTCTTGTACCGATTGCTGCAGCCCGTTCTTCTTCCTCGGAAGGAACATCAAAGGGATCTTCCATCTCTTCAGCAGAAGGAAACTCCAGCACCCGGCTTTCCGGCTTGTCGTCTTCCAGGGAAAGTTCAGGATCGAGTTCTTCCAGGTCCCGGATCTCGGACAGCGTGGGCAGTTCTTCCAGACTTTTCAGGTTGAAATAATCCAGAAACTCCTTTGACGTGGCATACATCGCCGGCCTGCCGGGGACATCACGATGACCGACAACCCGGACCCATTCGCGCTCAATCAGGGTGCGGATAATATTGGTACTGACCGCCACTCCACGGATCTTTTCAATTTCACCGCGCGTTATGGGCTGCCGGTAGGCAATGATGGAAATGGTTTCAAGCAGGGCCCGGGAATAACGCTGGGGCTTTTCTTCCCAGAGTTTGCCAACCCACTCACCGTATTCCTGCTTGACCTGGAAACGATAGCCAGACGCCACCTTTTTCAATTCGAAACCGCGATCCTTGCAGTCTTCCTCGATTTCTTCCAATGCAGCCTTGAGAGCTTCTGCATCAGGACGTTCCTGCTCATCGAAGACCTCTGCAATTTTACTCATGGGCAGAGGTTTGCCTGCTGCCAGGAGAAGGCCTTCGATGATCTGCTTGGTCGCCAGATTGCTTTCCGGTTTTTCGGTGATTTCTTCACTCATGTTGATCGTGCCTTGATATGGATGGGGGCAAAGGGTTCACTCTGGGCCAGCTCAATCAGCGATTCCTTGATCAGCTCGAGAATGGCCAGGAAAGTGACGACCACACCAGTTCGCCCCTCTTCGCCTCTGAGCAGGGACATCATGGGTATGAACTGCGTATCGGTAATCGTCAGCAGAATCTGGGACATTTTTTCGCGGGTAGACAAACTGTCACGCTGGATATGATGATGTTCAAACAGGTCTGAACGCCTGAGGACCGTGGCAAAGGCATGCAGTATCTCTTTCAGGTCAACATCAGGCTGCGGTATCTCGCGCTCCAGTACAGGAGCTTCGGCACTCGCGAGATGGATGTCTCGCTCCAGTCTGGGGTATTCATCCAGCGCTTCAGCTGCCTCACGGAAACGTTCATATTCCTGCAGGCGTCTGATGAGCTGGGCACGTGGATCCTCTTCTTCCTCATCGTCGTCAGAGGTCCGCGGCAACAGGATTCTCGATTTGATTTCCGCCAGCATGGCGGCCATTACCAGGTATTCTGCTGCCAGTTCGAACTGGGCAGCTTCCATGAGTTCCACGTAGGAGATGTACTGGTCGGTAATATCCGACACATTGATTTCGAGAATATCCAGGTTCTGGCGTTTGATCAGATACAGGAGCAGGTCAAGAGGCCCTTCAAAAGCTTCCAGAAACACTTCCAGTGCATCCGGTGGAATATACAGATCCTTGGGCAGGTCCGTAACAGCCTTGCCAGCCACAAAGGCAAAAGGCATTTCTTCCTGCTGACCACCACTCTGGCTCTGACGCCTGGCTTCAATCAGCAGGCTGACACGCTCCTCAACCTCGTCTGCCGGCATCTGCTGGAATTCTTCGGTCGCGGCGGCGGGCACGAATGGCGCACTGACGTCCAGGTCTGCTTCAGCCGTCAGAGAGGCCGCTGTGGCTTCGGAAGAAACATCAGAAGAAACATCAGAAGAAACATCAGTAGTATTCCCATCTGAAGCTACGGCTTCATCACTTTCAACCCGGGCATTTTCAGGCACTGAAGACACCTCGCTCACATCCGGTTCGCTGGTTTGTGTTGCTGCAATATCTTCAGCCTCAGGTGAGACTGCACCTTCTTCCTGATCCGGATCAATTCCACTGCTCATCGGTAATTGAGCCCCATAGCCTGGCGCACATCTGTCATGGTTTCCCTGGCAACATCCCGGGCTTTTTCCGAGCCTTCGGCAATCACCGACTTGACCATGGCCATGTTGTCTTCCAGTTGCTTGGCCTTCTCCCTGATCGGGGTGATTTCTTCCACCACGGCATCAATAACAGGCTGCTTGCACTCAAGACAACCAATGCCGGCACTCCGACAACCCTGCTGCACCCAGTCGCAGGTTTTTTCATCGGAATAGATTTTATGGAATTCCCATACAGGACATTTTTCAGGATCGCCGGGATCAGTCAGGCGCACCCTGGCCGGGTCCGTGGGCATGGTTTTGATTTTCTGGGCAATACTGTCATTGTCCTCACGAAGGGAAATGATATTGTCGTAGGACTTCGACATTTTTCGCCCGTCAAGCCCGGGCATTTTGGCAGCCCGGGTCAGCAATGACTGCGGCTCGGCCAGTATCATTTTGCCGCCGCCTTCGAGATAGCCAAACAGACGTTCGCGATCACCGAGTGAAATATTCTGCTGCTCCTTGAGCAGGGCCTGGGCTCGTTCCAGCGCATTCTGGTCGCCGGTTTCCAGATAGGTTTTCCTGAGCTGCCGGTAAAGACTGGCCGCCTTTTTACCCATCTTGCTGATGGCAGTTTCAGCTATCTCTTCAAAATCCGGTTCCCGGCCATAAAGATGGTTGAAACGACGTGCCACTTCCCGGGTTAATTCCACATGCGCGACCTGATCTGCCCCCACCGGGACATTACCTGCCTGATACATGAGGATGTCAGCACTCTGCAGCAAGGGATAGCCCAGAAAACCATAAGTACTCAGATCCTTGTCCTGCAGGTTTTCCTGCATATCCTTGTAGCTGGGAACCCGTTCCAGCCATCCGAGCGGGGTCATCATGGACAACAGCAGATGCAGTTCTGCATGTTCAGGGACGCGGGACTGGATAAACAGCGTGGCGGCACTGGGATTGACACCTGCGGCCAGCCAGTCGATGACCATGTCCCAGATATTGCTTTCAATGATCATGGGATCATCGTAATGCGTCGTCAGGGCATGCCAGTCGGCAACAAACAAAAAGCACTCGTATTCGTGCTGCAGGGTAGTCCAGTTTTTAATGACACCGTGCAGGTGTCCGAGATGTAATCGACCTGTAGGCCGCATACCTGACAGCACTCGAAGCTGCGAATTGACAGAGCTCAACTGTTACTCCCTGGCTCGTAAAATCAGTCAGTGATTATACCCATATTCACCAGTACTTAGGTACCTGGAATAGACATCTGGACGGATAAAAATACACGGCCCAGGAACAGCCAATCAGTGAGTGCAGGCACCTGATTTTCCTGGAATTATTCGAAAGGAGCCGGATCTGCCTTACCCCGCCTGACCAGCACTGGCACACCCTCAACCAGATTCACCACAGTAGTGGCTTCAATCCCGCAAAAACCTGAATCAATAATCAGGTCAACCTGCTTGCCAAAGGCCTCACGGATATCCTGAATATCGTGCATGGGTTCGGTCTCGCCTGGCAGGATGAGCGTACTGCTCAACAGGGGCTCATTAAGCTCTTCCAGCAGTGCAGACACTACCGGATGATCCGGCACCCTGATACCCACAGTTTTTCGCTTGGGATGGAGCATCAACCGGGGCACTTCGGAGGTGGCACGCAGGATGAAAGTATAGGCAGCCGGTGTATAGGCCTTGAGAAGGCGGTAATCCGTGTTGTTAACCCGGGCATAGGTTGCCAGTTCGGAAAGATCCCGGCAGACCAGGGTAAAATTGTGTCTGTCGTCCAGCTGCCTGATCCGGATGATGCGTTGCAGGGAGGCTTTATCCTGTATGTGACATCCCAGCGCATAAGCGGAGTCCGTGGGATAGATGATGACCCCTCCCTGCCTGATGATTTCCACAGCCTGACGAATCAGACGCAGCTGGGGGTTTTCCGGGTGTATCTCAAATATCTGGGCCAAGTGGAATCTTCCTGAATTCGGGAGCGGCTGGTCATGCCGGGAAACACGCAAGCCTATCACAGCGCAACGGACAACAACGAAAATTTTACAATCGGGCTATAATGCAGCTTCCAATTATACGCCAGAGCTGAAATGCACACATGAAACAACTGATCGATTACATTCCACTGATCGCCTTTCTTGTCGTTTACAAGATGGAGGAACGCCTGGTTGCAATCGGCAGTTTCGAATACACGCTCGGCGGTATCTTCAGTGCCACTGAAGTTTTGCTGGCAGCATCACTGCTGGTGTATGGCTCTATCTTTCTGATTAATCGCAAACTGTCCAGAACCCACGTTTTTCTGCTTTGCGCTGTTGCCCTGTTCTGTTCCTTCACCCTGATTTTCAGGGAAGAAGCGATACTCAAGTGGAAGGCCCCTGTCGTTAACTGGATATTTGCCTGCGTGTTCATCGGCAGCCAGTACTTCAGTAAACAGAACATGGCCCAGGTTATGCTGGGACACATTGTTGATCTGCCTGATCAGAAGTGGAAAACCCTGAACTTTGCCTGGGCCGGCGTGTTCTGTTTTATGGGGTTTGCCAACCTGTTTGTCGCCTTTACCTTTCACGAGTACTGGGTGGACTTCAAGGTCTTTGGCAGCATGGCTATTTTGCTGCTGTTTTCAGTAGCACAGATGTATTTTCTGTGGCCCTATATTGAAGAACAGGAAAAGCTCAGGGAGGCACAGGAAGCCAGCGGTGACTCCGATCAGGCCGCCCCCTGATCATCCCTGCCAGGCAAACGGCAAATCACGCCAACCTTGTCGCAATATTCTTCAATCCGTCAGCGCAGGCTTCAGGTTGGGAAACTCCTCATCCAGCACGGTATTCCACAGATAGACCCGGTCAGCATTACGTTCCAGGAAAGCCTTGGCATTCCCTTCGATAGTAATGGATGTAATCGTATCCCCAATCCTGATTTGTCGAATGATATCCTTTCCGGAATGAATGAGGCCAAACACCGTATGCAAGCCATTCAAATGGGGAGTCGCAAGATGCGTAATAAAAAACTGGCTGCCATTGGTATCCGGGCCTGAATTGGCCATGGCCAGAATCCCCATCTGGTTCAGACGCAGTCGAATCTCGTCTTCAAATTCATAACCGGGCCCACCGGAACCATTCCCCAGCGGATCACCACCCTGGGCCATAAAGTCACTAATAACCCGGTGAAACCCAAGTCCATCATAAAATCCACGGGTTGCCAGATTGACAAAATTGGTAACAGTAATCGGGGCAACCTGCCTGTACAGCAGAAACTCCATGGTGCCGCGATTGGTTTCAATCACAGCATAAAGCTCATTTGGATCCCTGGCGGCTGCCTCCTGCGCCTGCCCTGCCACTGGCATCAGACAAGACATGAACACTGACAGTATTCCACTGATAAACAAGCGACGCATGGCAACAGACATTTTTTATCCTCTTTATTCAGGAATGGGTGACGGCTCTCAAGTGAAGCCAGGATTATAGTAAAACCACCGGGATTGGGAAAATCGCCAGCATCATTTACCGACAAAATACTTCATGATCGCGGTAACGAGGGGTTTCATAAAAAAGCCCAGCTCCGGTACCAGGTCGACCCGTACACCGTGCTCTTTCAGCTGTGCAGCCACGACTGGACCAACCGCAGCAACACAGCAGCTTGCCAGCCCTGAATCAAGCTCTGCTTCCAGATTATTTTTTCGGGCAACGTCCAGCATGCGTCGGAATTGCGGTTGTGAAGTAAAAGCAATGGCATCCACGCGGGATGCATTGAGGGCATGGATCAGGCTCAAAACCTGCTCGTCTTCGACCGCATCGGCATAAACATAGGGAGCTACAGCATCAATCTCTACTTGCCGGGAGGCAAGATAATTCATCAATGGGGTGTTGGGATCATCTCCGTACAATTGCACCCCGATCCGCTTTCCTTCGATGGGCAATGATCCAAGCGTCACAATGACCCCTGCTGTTGTAGGCGCCTTTGCCGGCAAATCCCCCTTCAGCCCAATTTCCCGTAGTACCCGATCAGGTTTGGGGCCTCGACAAATTAAACAGGTCTGTCGGAATGCCCCCACGAGCGCCTCCTTCATGTCATGTTTTTCTGCCAGGCTCAACAGTCGCTTGACACCTTCTCCCGTCAGGATAATGAAGTATTCCGGAGGGCTTTTAACAAATCGCTCCATCCAGCTCAACACAGGCACAGAATCCGGCGCATCATGGATAGCGACCAGGGGTACACGCATGACCTGCGCACCGCGTTTTTCCAGCAACTGGGCCAAAATGTCCAGCTGCCTGGATTCTGGTACAGCCACCACCTTTCCGCTTAATGCTGTTGAATTTTGCAAAGTAACACCTCAACACCCTCTGAATGACTTATTTTGCCCTGGAAATAGGCAGTTACACCTGATTTTTTTACCCAGCGGTAGCAAGCCTCAACGCTCATGCACCAATTGCACCCGGAGCGCCCCAAAATGTTACCAATGTGTTACCAGATGGTGACACAATTCACTAAACATTTAAGAATTTCCTCTATAATCTCGCAAACGACCCCGTAATGGAGCAAATTTTCTGGTAGGAACGGGTAAAAATGGTAACAAAATCACAAAAATGATGGATATTTATACTTTTTTGTTACCTTTTTTCGTAATTTAGTGTTACTATAGCCCCGCGTTTCCAAAAGAGGCGCTTTTAAACATCTAAATATTCTTAAAAGGAGACATCTGATGACGATTAAATTCACTAGCTCAGAAACTGTTGAAGAAGTAGCAGTTGGCGTATTGAGTACACTGGCCGTAGTCGCTGTACCTGTGCTGATCATTCTGGCCTCTGCGTAATCCGTTACCCAGGCAAGAAGTTTGGTTTGAGATTCCCCCCACAAAAGTCATCAAATCAGACATTGCAAATTCCCCCAACGGCCGCAGTCTGAACCCAGGTTCCCCTAGACCTCGCTAACAGACTGCGACCTTGAAGTACTGAACGAAAAGAATCCCCTTCGCAGCCTGGCCCCTTCCCCCCCAAATATGGAAACCGGGCTGCATTTTTTTCTGCGTCAAAAAATCCTCAACAACCCGTATCCCTTGGTAATGCCTGTGTCAAAGCCGGCCTAATCCCGACTGGTGATTCTGTCCACAAAATTGCAGGGGCGATGCCGCGAATCCAGCTGCTCCCGGATAATTCCTTCCCAGGCAGTCTTGCAGGCTCCCGGTGATCCGGGCATACAAAACACCACGGTATTGTTGCTCAAGCCTGCAAACGCACGAGACTGGATAGTGGATGAACCAATCTCCTTGTAGGACAGGTAGCGAAACAATTCACCGAAACCATCTATTGACGACTCAAGCAATGGGGACAGGGAAACTACCGTATTATCACGCTTGGTAAAACCTGTTCCTCCGGTGACAAGCACGGCATGGATTGCATCATTTTCAATCAACCCTTTTACCAGGGCTCTGAGATCTTCAACGTCATCCTTGCAGATATGTTTTTCATTGAGATTGTGCCCCTCTGCGATCAGAGCATCCGCCAGGTAATAGCCGGAGGTATCGGTTTCTTCCGTTCTGGTATCTGAAACTGTGACGACGGCTATTTGCAAAGGGACAAATGCTTTCTGGGGCTTGTTGTGCGCCATATGTATCTTCCTGGATAGGTAAACTTGGAGTCTGTTAAATGGGTTTTCAATATATTTTATAAAAAGAACGTTGAGAGGGCTTGTTGGAATTTTCGATGCGCCGGGGAGCTTGTCGGACTCAGGGCGAAGCCAGACCGGACAAAGAGCGCCGATTAATGGGCATTGAAAACATGGTGAGCGAAATATAAAGAGAGAAAAAAACTTCGGCCAAAGCCATCAGCCGCCAGTCATATTCATGAACCTGACCAGTTGAGGCTCATCCTTGTCATAGAAATAATGCTTTTGCGGTTTCAGATCCATGGCTTGGACGATGTGCTGTTTCAGGATGTCGGTATTCCCGGGGTTCTCCCTGATCACTTTACGCAGATCCATGGAGTGCTCATTACCCAGGCATAACAGCAATCGCCCCTCAACAGTCAGGCGTACACGATTACAGGTGTCACAGAAATTGTGACTAACCGGGGAAATAAAACCCACCCGGGAGTCGTGGGAGGCAATACTGTAATACCGTGAGGGCCCGGCAGTAGTCATATCAACCGGCGCCAGATCATAACGCTCCTGGATGATGTTCCGTATTTCCTCATTGCTGACCATGGTCTCGGTGCGGGCATGGTCAGAAATTTCGCCAAGCGGCATCTCCTCGATAAAAGCGATATTGATTCCCAGGCTCATCGCATATTCGAGCAGGTCCATCACTTCGTGATCATTCCGCCCTTTCAGGATAACCGAGTTGATTCTCAGGCTTTTGAAACCTGCCTTCACGGCGGCCTCAATACCCCGCTTAACCTTGTCCAGATTCCCCGTGCGGGTCATCTGGTGAAATAGGTCGGCATCCAGACTGTCCAGCGAAATATTGATTCGAGTCACACCAGCATCCCGTAAGGGCACGGCCAGTTTTTCCAGCTGTGAACCATTGGTCGTCAAGAGCAACTCTTCCAACCCGTCAAGCTGCCCCAATTGCTCAATCAGGGTCATCACATTCCGGCGTACCAGGGGCTCACCACCGGTGAGTCGCAATTTCCTGACACCCAGCTCGGTAAAGGCCCTGGCAATCTGGTAAATCTCCTCAAGGGAAAGCACCTGTTGACGGGGAAGAAAAGTCATCTCTTCAGCCATGCAATACACACAACGGAAATCACAACGATCCGTTACCGAGATTCGCACATAGTCTATGTGTCGCCCAAAACGGTCGATCAATGCTGGAGTTTCTGGCTGAGCTTTGGCGTTCATCTATAGCCTTGTTTTATATAGGGAAATAGCCGTACCGGCAGATGCCTGGAAAGCGGCATGATACAGGATCGGCCTGATTAACGGAATCTTCCCCCTAACAGGTCATTTGATCACTTCGGGGCGTCCGGGTGTTTGTGCACCTGACAGCCAGGCCTGCCCTTCTGCATACAGTTTCTCGACTTCAGGTCCCTTCAGTCCTGGCAGACCGCCTTTGGCTACCGGATAGCCAATCTGTGACTGCAGATAGGCCAGATGCTGATAACCCACGGGAAAACCGTCGAGAATGTCCTGATCGAGCTCAAGGCTGGCATTTGGATCCACGATATCAAGGCGATCCTTTTCATAGATAGGCTGCCTTCTTACCATCCCCCAGCGCCCCTCGCGCTTTTCAAAAAAATCATAAAATCTGCCGGTGCACACCACATCCACAACCACTCCATGAACCGGCGCACGCTGATTTATCGTCATCTTGGTCTGGGCAATGGCGCGATCACCGACCACATCACAGGTAAAACCGCCATGAAAGTGAATGATGCTGACACCCTTATCAAACCCTTCCCGCCTGGCCTTGATAAAATCACCGGCCGGTGCCTGGAACCAGGTCGCGCACATATACCCGTCCTCAAACCAGCACTGCGCGAATCGCTCCCAGTCACCGGAATCACTGAAAATAGCCCAGTTGTCCACCAGCTCACGTATTTCTCTTTTATCATCAATTACTTGCGCATTCATTCCACACTTCTCCCTGAGACTGACTGAATAGTATTCCCCCACTACTTGAACAGTGACACAATACTTTAGATCTTAAACATAACTTATTGTTAATAATGTATTTTATATTGCCATAAAGGATCG
This sequence comes from uncultured Enterobacteriaceae bacterium, assembly GCA_964490145.1. Classification (GTDB taxonomy): domain Bacteria; phylum Pseudomonadota; class Gammaproteobacteria; order Pseudomonadales; family Pseudohongiellaceae; genus Eutrophocola. The sequence continues at coordinate 61,210 of CAZBBS010000002.1, read as the reverse complement.
GCAATCAATCCGGTTTCAAGATTATCGAAACCCACCGGACCAGCCATTTTCATGGGCTCCAGCCAGGCATTCAGCAGCAAAATTGCCCCCCATTTCCTGACTGCATGGCAACTACAAATCTGCTATCTTAGCCGCCTGCTTTATTATGACCGGAGACCAGAGAAGTATGATTATAGATTGTCATGGCCATTACACCACGGCTCCCGATGAACTGGGAGATTATCGGGAGGCACAAAAAGCTGCCCTTAAAAATGATCCGCTCTTTCAGGGTGAAAAAGGCCACATTAACATCAGTGATGACCAGATCAGGGACAGCCTGGAAAACAGCCAGCTCAAACTCCAGCGCGAACGTGGCACCGACTACACCATTTTTTCTCCCCGCGCCTCCTGGATGGGGCACGATGTGGGCAACGCCTGGACCAGCAAATACTGGACCGAGCATACCAACGAACTGATCTACCGCGTCACCCAGTTGTATCCAGACAATTTCATCGGCGGCTGCGCCCTGCCACAGAGTCCCGGCACCGATCTGAGCAACTCAGTGGCCGAACTTGAGCGCTGTGTAACAGAGTTTGGATTCGTGGGCTGCAATCTCAACCTGGACCCTTCAGGCGGACATTTCAATTCTCCGCCCCTGGGAGATAAATACTGGTACCCCATTTACGAAAAAATGGTCGAGCTTGATGTCCCTGCCATGATTCATGTCAGCGGTGCCTGCAATCCGGCCTTCCACTCCACGGGTTCCTATTACCTGAGTGCCGACACTACGGCTTTCATGCAGCTGATGCAAAGCACGGTATGCCAGGATTTTCCGACCATTAAATTCATTATCCCTCATGGCGGTGGAGCAGTTCCGTACCACTGGGGACGTTTCCGCGGTCTGGCTGACATGATGAAACTGCCGCCGCTTGATGAGCTGGTGATGAACAATGTGTATTTCGATACCTGCGTTTATCATCAGAAAGGCATTGATATGCTGCTGAAAGTCATCGACAACAAAAATATCCTGTTTGCCTCGGAAATGGTGGGTGCTGTCAGGGGAATCGATCCGGAAACCGGGCATTATTTCGATGACACCAAACGCTACATCGAAGACGCTGATATTTCGGATCAGGAGAAAGCCAATATTTTCGAGCACAATATCCGCAAGGTTTTCCCAAGACTGAAAATCTGATTATAAAAAAGAGGCTTCGGCCTCTTTTTTTTTCCTAGATAAAATATTGAGGTATAAACATGTCCAGCCACGATTCCTGTGTCTCTCTAGCTCCCTATTTCAAGGTCCATAAAAGCAAACTGGGAGAGTTCAAAGGCCTGTGTGAACAATTTGTCCAGCAAACCAGTGAGGAAGCCCGCTGTCTGTATTACGGCTTTACCTTCAATGGTGATGAAGTGCATTGCCGGGAAGGTTATGAAGGTGCCGAAGGCATCCTGGCACACCTGGAAAATGTGGACCATCTGCTCAAGGAGGCCCTCCAGATTGCCGACCTGTTGAAACTGGAAATTCACGGCAACCGGGAGGAACTGGCTAAACTGTATGAGCCTCTGTCCGCCCTGAACCCGAACTATTTCACTCTTGAGTATGGTTTCAGGCGCTGAGTCTGCGTATGACAGAAACACCTGCCGAACACAAAAAACCGCTATTCACCATTCTGGCGTATGGCACTGCCCTGATTGCCGTCATCCTGATGACGACCCTGGATACCTCCAGCGATGGGCCAAAAGGATATGGCCCTGGCAGTCTGGCAACGTCTTTCATGATTGCCCTTCTCCTGAGCGGCCTGATAACCGGGCAGATCGGTCTGATCCGCGGTGAAAAACCTCGTGTCTTACCCATATTGGCACTTTTACTGAACGGGAGTATCTTTGTTGCTGCATTAATTCTATTCCCTCGCTAGTCGCTTACTTCGGAGAACAATAACAATGAAAATCTATGGCGATCTGGTTTCAGGCAATTGCTACAAAATCAAACTCCTGTGTGCATTTCTGGATATTGCCCATGAATGGATTCACACAGACATCATGAACGGGGATACTCGTACCGAGGAGTTTCTGGACAAAAACCCCAATGGCAAAATCCCGCTGCTGGAACTCGAGGATGGTCGTTTCCTGGGAGAATCCAATGCCATACTTTTCTATCTGGCTTATGGTTCCGCACTGCTTCCCATTGATCGCTACCTGAAAGCCAGGACCCTGGAATGGATGTTCTTTGAACAGTACAGCCATGAACCCTATATCGCTGTTCGCCGGTTCATCAACAAATACCAGGGTATGCCGGCACAGCGCCAGGCCGAATATGACAGCAAGGAAGCCGGTGGACGAAGTGCCCTGACCCTGATGGAAAAGCATCTGGCAAGAAATGACTACCTGGTCGGTGAGTCCCTGACCATTGCCGATATTGCCTTGTTTGCCTACACCCATGTTGCCCACGAAGGCGGCTTCGATCTTGCCTACTTTCCCCACATTGAAGCGTGGATAGGCAGGGTTCGCAGCCAGTCGGGTTTCATACCCATGCCGGGAGATTGAGCGCCAGGACTCAACAGGTGCAGATCACCGGGATTTAGCAGTTCTGCTCCATTCTGGCATAATGCCCAGCGGTATGAATCACGCATTTCCTGTTCAACGACCGGGTTTAACTGCCCTGTTTTTTCTTATTCTGTCCAGCAGCAGCCCATGGCTGTCTGCAGCCACAATTAGCATTGCCGTAACCAGCGACTTTGATGTCACGCTGGACAGTCTGAGGCAGCAATTCGAAGCTGTCAGCGAACACCGCATTACCGTTAAGCCGGGTGACAGCCGTGAACATTATTCACAGATCATGTCAGGTGCAGATATCGATATACTCCTGGCTGATGACGACAGACGCCCGCTTGCCCTTGAACAGGCCGGAAAAACTATCGAGGGTTCACGCTTTACCTACGCACGGCAACGACTTGCACTCTGGGGGCTGGGCGGTCGTACACTCAGCCAGCAGATCCTGGAAAATCATGAATTCCAGACACTGGCGATCACCAACCCCAGACTCTCCCGAACGGGTCAGGCCTCCCGGACCGCCCTGGAAAACCTGTCAGCCTGGGACGGACTGGAGAACAAACTGATACTCGGCAGCAATCCCGGACAAACCTACCAGTTTGTCATTGGCGGTGACGTGGAACTTGCCCTCATTACCTATAACCAGATCATTTATGGCCGCTTCATGCAGGCCGGTAATTTCTGGCTGCTGCCGGATGGACTTTATCCCGACCTGCCGATGGAGGCAGTCCAGCTCAAGCAGAGTGAAGCGGCCGCCGAATTCATGGCTTTTCTGAAAAGTGATTTTGGGCAGGCGATTATTCGTCGCAATGGTTATCATTCGCCCTGATGCTTACCGACAATGATTTCAGCGCACTGCTTCTGACGCTCAGGCTGGCGTTCACCGCAACCTTCACCCTGCTGGTGATTGGAACACCCATGGCCTGGTGGCTGGCCAGCACCCGCTGGCGTTTCAAACCGGCCCTGGAAGCCCTGGTTGCCCTCCCCCTGGTTTTACCACCGACGGTGCTGGGCTTTTACCTGCTGCTTCTGCTGGGTGCCAACGGCCCGTTCGCCGCAATGACCGGGGAATCACTGGCTTTTACCTTTACCGGGCTGGTCATAGGCTCTGTTATTTACTCCATGCCCTTTGTCATTCAACCCCTTCAGGATGCTTTCCATGCTATCGGTACCCGCCCAATGGAAGTTGCCGCTACACTGCGCGCCAATCCCTGGGACAGCTTCCTGCATGTTGCCCTGCCCCTGGCAAGACCGGGATTTTTAACCGCAGGTGTTCTGGGCTTTGCACATACGCTGGGAGAGTTTGGTGTCGTGCTGATGATTGGCGGCAACATTCCAGGGCATACCCAGGTATTGTCCATAGCCATTTTTGATCACGTGGAAAGCCTGGATTACGCCCATGCCCACTGGCTGGCCGGGGGACTGGTGGCTCTCTCGTTCATCATGCTGGCCAGTGTCTATGCTATTAACGGACGTTTCAGGCTGTGGAAATGAGCACGCTGACCACCCGTTTTAATCTGAGGCGTGATGGGTTCAGGCTGTCAGTGGATCTTGCCCTGCCGGACCAGGGCGTAACAGCAATATTCGGTCCTTCAGGCAGCGGCAAAACCACCTTGCTCAGGGCCATTGCAGGTCTTGAACAGATTCCTGGCGGACAAATTCATTTTCGCGGCCAATGCTGGCAGGATGACAAGACTTTCCTGCCCGCCTATCAACGCCCGATCGGTTTTGTGTTTCAGGAACCCAGTCTCTTTCAGCATCTGGATATCAGGGGAAATCTGAATTTCGGTTACCGGAGAATGCCTGAAAACAGGCGGCGGATAGCGCTTGATGAGATCATCGCGTTGCTCAATATCGGCCACCTGCTTGAACGTCGGCCGGCAACTCTTTCGGGGGGCGAACAGCAACGGGTCGCCATTGCCAGAACGCTTGCCACAAGTCCTGAGCTACTGCTAATGGATGAGCCCCTCTCTTCCCTGGATAACAAACTCAAACTGGACATCCTGCCCTACCTTGAGCGACTGCAGAGTGAACTGGCAATACCCATCCTCTATGTCAGTCATGCTACTGATGAGGTGGCCAGGCTCGCAGACAATCTGGTCATCCTGAAAAATGGGGAGGTGCTTGGCACCGGCGCCATCCAGGAAATGCTCACCCGGCTGGACCTGCCGCTTTCCCGCAGGCGGGATGCTGAAAGCCTCCTGCAGGCTGAAGTGTCGGATTTGGACGCGACCTACGGCCTGATAAACCTGAAATGCGAGGACCAGCTGTTCACTGTATCAGGCACTGATCTGAGCATCGGCCAACATGTGCGTCTGCGTATTGCTGCCCAGGATGTCAGTCTGACCCTGGCGCACCAGAACGGCACTTCGATTCAGAATATCTTCCCTGTCACCGTCGTTGAAATGAAGGATGAAAACCGCTCCCAGGTCATGGTCAGGCTGAAACTGGGAAACAGCCACCTTATCGCCCGCATTACCCGCAAGTCGGCTGCAGAACTGGCACTGAACCCCGGTAAAGCCGTTTTTGCCCAAATCAAATCCATCGCCGTCCTGGCATAGGAAACCCACACCTTCCTGAATTTCAGGCAAAAAAAATGGAGGGCCTGAGCCCTCCATTTTTAATGCCTTGCTTCTGGTTACTGCTTAGAAGCTTGCATCGATTGACAGACCAAATTCACGTGGACGGTCAACTGTAGCGAAGTCGAACTGCCAAACGCCGTGCATGAAGCCGGAGTTGAAGTTGTATTCGTTAGTCAGGTTGTTACCCCACAGAGTGATGGAGTAATCACCGTCACGTGGAGTCCATACCGCGCGGGCATTGGTCATCCACAGGTCGCCAGCTGGTGACTCGGAGATCAGACCCTGGAAGTTCTGACGCAGTTCCAGAGTGGAAGCACGCCAGTAGGAATCCCAGTAGTTGGCCTGAACACGTGTCATCAGGGAGCCACCGAATACGTTGTCGAACTCGTATTCAGCGCTGAGCATGTAGGTAGTTTCCGGCGCTCTGGCGAACTCGGAATCCTGCGGCAGCGGTGCACCAGGATTAATGCTGGTGTACTTGGTGTCCAGGAAGCCCAGGTTGGCAGTCAGAGTCAGCCTGTCAGTTGGCAGGTAAGTCAACTCGAACTCCAGACCTTCAGCATTACCATTGGCAGTGTTCTGCAGTACCAGCTCAGTGGCTTCAGTACCGGAAACACGGTCGATAACAGTACCCAGGTACTGGATACCCAGCCAGTCAGTGGAGAAGTAGGTTACGTTGGCACGCAGCGCACCATCCAGCAGGTCAGAACGCAGACCCAGTTCCCAGTTCTCGATAACTTCAGGATCGTAGAAGATTTCTACAGGACCCAGGCTGTCTTCGTACTGGGAAACACCACCGGAGTTAAAGCCTTCAGAGTAACCACCGTAGATCATCAGGTCTTCAGTGATGTCGTAAGTGGTCGCAAAGCGCCAGGTATTGGCACTGAAGCTGGTTGGGTTGAACACATCGAAGGTACCGGCAACAGCGTCACCACGACTGGCAAACAGGGTGTTCAGCTCATCAGGACGGGCTTCAGTCACACCAGAAGCGATCTGGGCGGCAAAATGCGCGTCAGACATGACAACACCCATGTTGTCCTGCTCATGATGACGGTAACCAACGGTTACGTCCCATGCATCGTTGATGTTGTAAGTCAGTTCACCGAAGTAAGCATCACCATCCTGGTTCTGGCCGTTCAGACGGTCAGACTGGTTACTGGCAGAACCCGGGCCGGCAAAGGCGTGAGCCCAGCCCCAGCCAGCGGCAAAAGGAGCACCAATGATGTTGCCCAGCCAGCCACAAGGCTGCGGCCATACATCGCCAGGGAAGGTCAGACCACGGTCAGACGGGGAGTCACTACAATACGGGCTATCCAGAACAGCCTGCCAATCCAGGGTCTGGGTTGTGCCATTGTTGTCAGCAGCAAATGTCCAGTCAGCTGAACCCCACTCAACACCACGGTTACGGGACTCCTGTTCCCAGTTGTAGTAACCCAGGGTGTAAAAGAGGCTGTCGTCCAACAGGGAGCCGGTCAGCTGTACTTCGTGGCTCTCCAGATTCAGCTTGGAGGTATCATAGTTGACGAAGAAGTTGTACTCGGAACCGCCCCAGTCATTGTAAATGGAAGCATCCACAGTAGTACGACCATACATGTATTTCAGGTGCATGGTGTCGTTGATGTCCCAGTCAGCATGAACAGTGGTCTGACGCAGGTACTGTTCGTTAGGAACAGTGGAAGACAGACGGCTTTCCCATTTGCCCAGTGTACCGCCTGGATAGCCGGCTACTGCATAGTTGGGGTTGAATTTACCACCAGAGGCGATATCCACTGCACGAGCGATACCCATCTGGAAACCCTGGACATCAGCAACAGTATTGTCAATGCGGGACTGTACACGAGCCTGCTGGCCAACCTGGTCGTCTTCCTGGTGGATCAGACGGAAAGTCAGGCTGTCAGTCGGGGTCCATTCGATGTCGCCACGGAAAACCTGGCTGTCCATCCAACCGGCGTTGTCACCGGTAGTCAGGGACTTGATCCAGCCATCCTGCTCGTAGCTGCCTACGGTCCACTTGCTGCGCAGGTTGTCACCCAGCGGCAGATCCATGGAAACCATCAGGTCACGACGGTCCAGGTTGCCAACGCCAGCTTTTACGCTAACGCCAAATTCTTCAGAAGGACGCTTGGAGTGCATGTGGATGGAACCACCGGTGGAGTCACGTCCGTACAAGGTACCCTGAGGACCACGCAGAACTTCCACACGGTCCAGCTCAACGAAATCACGAGTCAGCAGACCGTTGTTGGATACCTGCCAGATACCGTCCAGGTAAACACCAACGTTGGGGATACCACGCATATAGAAAGAACCGGAAGTAGTACCACCGTTGCCACCGGCAATCAGTACGTTAGGTACAACACCTGTCAGGTCTTCCAGGTTTTCAATGTTCTGGTCTTCCAGGCTGTCGCCAGTCAGAGCAGTTACAGCCAGAGGAACGTCCTGGACATCAGTCTCACGACGGGTAGCTGTAATAATGATCTCTTCAATGCCCTCATTGCTCTGGGCAATAGCAGTATCTGCCATAAAGCCGGCCTGTGCAGCCAGCGCAGAAAATACTGCAACTTTCATTTTGGTAAGTTTCATGAACTCCCCCATTTATAGTTGATAGAAAGTGCTACTACATTTTTTGCCGGTGAAACACCCTCAAATTTCGAGTGATTCAGCTTCACTTCTTATATGAAAAATGATGGCAGAATCCCGCAAAAAAACGGAACAGTTGTACAGATTGTGGGGGGCAAGGTCAACCGGAGATTTTCAGGGGTATTTTTTTCTTATTTTTCAATATGTTGCAAGGCGTGCTCATGTGTACACAGACGGATTTTGGAGCCTTGATGCAAATTTTTTACACAATATCCCGGTTTCACCGGATGTCCGGGCAACAGAAATATTTTCCCTGAAAAATTGAAGGGTTCCTGAAAAGTCCTGATAAAAGACTCACTCAGTAAACCGTCAGGATGTCATAGCCGGTGGCTAAACTGATCAGCGGGTTTCTGCCATCAGCGGCCCGATATTCATGAGCTACAAATCCGTCATAGCCAGAGTCAGCAATCTGCCGGGCTATCCAGTGATAATCCAGTTCCTGGGTTCTGTCGATTTCACGGCGACTGGGTACGCCTGCCACATGCATGTGGCAAATCATGTCCAGATTATCACGCATGGTTCTGACCACATCGCCATTCGCAATCTGGACATGGTAGAAATCATAAACGACGGCAATATTGGCGGACCCTGTACGACGGCAAACATCAAACCCCCAGTGGATATCATCAAAGACCTGGTCAGTACGATTGTCCGCAGCCACCTTGGAGTTGGTAATCTCCATGCAGACCTTTACGCCTTTCTGCTCTGCGTAAGGTGCGACCCTGGAAAGTATTTCCACGGCATGATCAGCACCCTCTTCGCGCGACATGCCGCGACGCTCGCCAGGAAAAGCGATCAGGTTGGTGCAGCCAGCGTCCACGCACATATCGATACCCCCGTGGATCGCCTCTTCGATCTCGTCATGAAGCTCTTTCCTGATCAGTCCGTTTTCAAAGGAAGTCCCGGTACCAATTCGCCCCCCCATCAAGGTCGGCGCAAGACCATAATCACGTAAAACAGAAATCTGGTCCGGGGCTGGCAAGTCCATGCCGGCAAAACCCATCGTTGACAGAATTTCACAACGTTCTTCAAGCGTGAAATCGGTACCGGCCCATACCTGCGGCATCACGCTCTGCTTGATACGTCCCTGTCGCGGCCCAAGACCTGCTTCGCTGGCGGCCCGAACCTGTGCTGCCAGCAATGGTGTTGCTGCCAGGGCTTTGAGAAGACTGCGTCGCTTGATGATGATGTCCATGGTCATGTCCCACTGAGTTCGCTACAGGCAACCAAGTATACGCAATTGTCCTGTGCTGGTGCCATTCTCTTGACCCCATATAAAAATTACACACACTTTGTCTGTGGTTGACATAAAACAAGATGCGATTTCTTTCAGTGCAGTATCGTGCACACAGTATTAATCACAGCCCGGAGGTAAGACTGAGTATTCAGTGTTAACGATGTATGAATAAAACTATATTCTCAGGCCCACTATTCAAAAAAGCCCTTTTCCCACTTGCGCTGTTAATGTCCCTGACATCAGCTAGCACTTTCGCCTATGAAGCCGGAGACATCATTCTGCGTTTTGGGGCGACTATCGTAGACCCTGATGATTCGAGCAGCGACCTGATTGCAGACAACCTGGGCAACCTGACATCTGCACTTGGCACAACCACTGGCGTTGGCGTTGACAGTAATACACAACCAGGTATCACAGCGACCTACATGCTCAGCAACAACCTGGGTCTGGAACTGCTGGCAGCCACTCCATTCAAGCACAATATCAGCGCCATCGGTGTAGACAGTCTGGGTGTAACCTCCGTAGGTAAAACCAAGCAGCTACCTCCAACACTGAGCCTGTTGTACTTCCCCATGCAGTCCAATTCTGCATGGCAGCCATTCATCGGCCTGGGCCTGAACTACACCCTGTTCTTCGAAAACAGCACCAGTAGTAATTTCGAGAGCGTGTTTGGTGATAGTGGCTTTGATCTTGATAACTCCTTCGGACTTGCCGCACGCATCGGGGTTGATTACAACTTTGACGACAACTGGGGTGTAAGTGCTTCAGTATGGTGGATAGATATCGACTCTGATGCCGTTGTCACCTCTCCCACCGGCGTTGGACTGGGCGTAACCCGCCTGGATGTGAAAGCCCAGATTGATCCAACCGTGTTTATGTTTGGCCTTAATTACAAGTTCTGATAAACACGACATCCATAAAAAAGCCCGGTTATCCCGGGCTTTTTCTATTCCACCTTTTTCAAATATCTTTGGCTTGCTCTTCCAGACATGAAGGACAGACACCATGGGTGAACTTTACATCGGCATTGTCTGCAAAATATTTTTCAATCACGTCCCACGCCCCTTCGTCATCACGAATTTTCCGGCAGTAGGAACAGATAGGAATTATACCCCGCAAAACCTTGATCTCCGCGTAAGCCGCCTGAAGCTCGCTGTGTTGCTTGCTCAGTGTTTCCTGCTTTTCCTGTAACTCACTGACCAGATCATTGACCGCCTGCCGGTACATATACACTGAATAACTGGCAAATATCGCCAATGTTGCAAAGCCAACACCGTATACAGTCCAGTTGACGGGATTCACCAGCAACTGAGGCATGTTATCCAGGGTCAGCACGCCAATGGAAAATCCCATGCCTTCCATTACCAGTACCCCGATACTGGCAAAAAGGAGGAGCAGAATAAGCTTTCTGTCAAAGAACAGCGCAGCCACCACCGAAGTCAGTAGCAGATAAAACACTCCGGCGGCAAAGACGCCAAGAGTCAGCATCCCCATAATACCGATGACACCGGCATGGATAACCATCACATTGATCTTGGTACGGATACTCAGCTTGTGCCGATAGACAGTGGTAATGATCAGCAATGCGTAAACTGCAACCTGGACAATGTCCCGATAACCACGTCCAACGGATAAAGCACGCATCTGGACCAGAATCATGGCTATCGTGGTAAGCAGGGCAAAAACCGGCAAAATCTGATTGATCAACCGATTTTCCAGTTCATAGCGCGTTGACGTGTGCATGGCGAGACCTGGAGGAGAACATCGACACTTCTGACAGTAGCACAGATTCCTTCTATAACATCAGGATATCATTTCCCCCATATGGAAATATGGCCGAATACCGGTTTTTGCCAGAGGTGACTGAGAGTTTTCCCCAGGTTTTTCGTCACTCAGACTTTCAGTATGTTCTGTTTACGGCAAGGTTACCGGGCCGTTAACAGCATATTTCACCGGGCACCCAAAAAAGGGGATGCCCTGCTCCCGGTTTCTGGCACAAAAAGCCATCGCTGCTTCCGCCTGTCTCTGACTGCTTTCAAGTACATCCCTGATGGGCAGAATCTCGCCATGTACCGGGATGTTTCGTTCAGGATCCAGACCATAATGATCGATGTTGGCTTGCAGGGCACCAGCCCACCAGTGCCACTCCCAGTTAACATCACCCAGGTCTCCTTCCATCAGCAGACGCTCTTTTGGCAGATAGGCAAAAACAGCGTTTCCCATATGGGCATGTCCAACCACCTGGTAAATTTCCAGACGATGCATGCTGTCTTCAAGGACAAGCTCGTCATCGACAGGTAAAAACTTCAATGGCTGGGGGTTACGAGCCAGGGCATCCGGAAAATTAACTGCTGATCGTGCAACCCATTCCCGGTAAAGCGCTTCATTTTCCCTTTCGGCGACTATTGTTACTCCCCGCGATACAGCTGCACGCACACCACCAGCGTGATCGCTGTGATGGTGGGTGGTTATGACATGGGTTACTTTCTTCCCCGGTACCAGTTTGTCTGCAGCATCCAGGCGCGCCAATGTAGCAGCCTCGCTGCCATAGGGTTCGAACATCACCAGGTGATCCTCAAATTCAACGACCGCTCCGCCATCGCCTCCCCGGCTGCCGGGAAAACCCGGTATACGCAAATCCCAGACCCCATCAGCCAGGGGGGTCACCCGGACATCAGGATCTGAAACTTCCATCGCTGCCTGTACTTCGGGAAGTGGAAACTCCGGAAGATCACTGACATTCAACTGATAGGAATCCACCTGGAACATGCTCATCACCTGATCACGCCAGTCTGAGCGTGTCATCAACCCCAGGGGCATTTCCACGCCGCCGTAATTGACATAACCGGTAAAGTAAGTGGTCAGGGTCAGATCACCCAGCGTGTGGTCACCGATAATTCTTCTGAACCAGTAAGGCTTATGGGTGAAGGCATCTATCCCCAGCCAGACGGTTTCACCATCGGCCAGCGTGAATGGCACGACACTCAAGCCATCTTCGGTACTTACCGGCCCCAGGTTTGTGTCAGATGAAAGTGCTGTGAGTATCGCCGGCACAGGATGGTCCAGCATGGCGCTGCCTGTTTGCAGGGTCGCATTGAGATTCCAGGTATGGCCAAAGGATGCGGCAAGCGGATACTGGAAACTGTTTCGTTCCTGGTTCAGGGCACGTGCGCCGCTAAGATCAAACGTGCGGCGGGCATCGGTCACAGATTGCCATTTTGGCGGAGAGTTCACATCAGGGCTCAGATTGCCATTGGTGGAATAGCGTTGGCCAAACCCGGTCAGCACCACATTGTCCAGTGCCTGTAGTCTATCCAGTCCTCCCAGTGCCTCAGCAGCCTGTTCAAGTACTGTTCTGGCATCCATGGGTTGTGCCTTGATATTTCCTGCCATCCCGGCAAGTAATAACAACAGTCCCATTCCTGACAAAATTGCAGTTTTCATAGTCATCCCTCAGCTATTTCCTGTGCTGTTCACCGGTTCAGAAGCCAGGCCAGGGTTAGTCTTTCTCCAGCAGATAGGCTGTGATGCGCTTGAGCTCTGCATCGGTGATTTCACCGCGACTGAAACGCGGCATGGAACCTATGCCATTTCTGGCCACCAGATTGATGTAGGCTTCGGTCAGATTATCCCGCTCCTCAATAATGGACTGTGCCTCACCAAGCCGACGTTCAAGCATGAACACCCCTGGACCGCTACCGCGATGGCACAGTCCACAGCGATGATCGAAAAGCGCCTGTCCGGAGCGCTCCTGAGCCATGACCGGAAAAGTCACAAACAGCGCCACCAGTATCACAAGATTTTTCATGCCTGATCCTCCCGGTAGCGTGCCGGCCAGATACCGGATTTACCTGGCGCAATGATGCCGTTGGGATCAACCGCATCCTTGAGGGTTTCATTGAGACGTCGCAGGGCATTGTCGTTATAGTCAAAGGAGTCAGCCACTGAATCCATGTAGGACAGGTGTGTTCGGTATTCACCAAAACCTGCATCGGCAGAGGCATCCACAAGTGCCTGAAACAGGCTGTTGGTTCTATCTGTCAGGTCACGGTTATCCTTGTCATAAATCATCAGGTTGACATTGATGACATGGCGGCCACAGACATAAAAGGTGGCGGAATAGTCCACACCATAGTCGTTATACAGGTTTCGCGTACGTCGGTATTGATCCACCACTTCACTGCCGGTAGCAGGCAGGATTGGTGAAAAACCGATATGGCCTCCACGGCCGCCATGCCAGTTCACGATGCGCAGCGGAAACACTGTCGGTGATGGTGCACCGCCGGGCTCCCCCCTGTTCCAGCGACTGATACGAAACGCCTGATCCGTATGCGGCCTGAAAGCTTCCTCAATGACCCGCCTGTTGGCCTCATTGGCATCCGGATTACCGTACAGCGTGATAGTGAAATTCCACCAGCCAACACCATAGCGCTCCATGATACGGGCGATCACGTCATCGGGTATGGCATCTTCACCGTCATACCATTCATGTCGCTGCGTGGTGGTTGTGGCAGACCCCATGTAATTGGGAATGCCTACGTTATGGGGAATCACCCCGCTAATACGCAGAGGTGTCAGCACATCTATCAACCAGCCGATATCATCAGGGTTCGGCAGGCTCATACTCATATTCAGGGTGGCTTCAGGCTCCGGCATCAACCAGAAACCCACCTTGGTGACGATGCCGAAATTGGACTGCATGAACATCGTATCCCAGGCCGGACCAAATCCGTGCTTGAACAGGGCCCAGGTCTTGCTGTTGGCCATGGCTCCGGTGCCTGTCCTGACCAGTTCACCATTGGGCAATACCACTTCAAGACCACAGATGCTGTTGGCATGTTCACCGTAAGGTGTGCGACTGAAACCACGCTCAAGGGCATTGCCCACCACACTGCCCCAGCCATTGCCCGGGATGGACATCCACAGCGGGATATTGTTCTCCGTCAGATAGTCATGCAGGTCAAAGAACCCTACACCGGGTTCAATAATGCAATAGGCCAGATCCTCATTCACTTCGAGTATCCGGTTCATACGCCCCATATCCAGAATCACCGATCCTGCCAGTACGGGGGCAGCACCGCCATAACCAAAATTCTTGCCGCGGGAAATGGGCCATAAGGGAATGCTGTAACGATTGGCAATACGCACAATGGCCTGGACCTGCTCGACGGAATTGACCACCACAGCACCTGAAGGGGCATGTTCCAGTTCAGCCGCATGTCCGGGCGCATAAAGATCAAGGTAGGTTTCCCGATCCTGGTCAGTAGCCAGTACCCATTCATCGCCAACCACCTGGCGAAACTCATCAAGCGCCTGATTGAACGTTGCGAGATCAACCTGATCAGGCAGAATCAATTCCATAGCACACTCCCATGGTTATTTTTTTATGAAGGGAAGAATAAGCTTTTTCGCTGTCGAGGTCGATCTCACAGCTCTGATGTATATCATGGAACGACATTCGGTGACGGAAAAACTAGCGCCCCGGGTCAATGGCCTCACCCAGGGAATTGTTTTTACGAAACCAGCCTGTTACCGAATACCTGGGGGAGTTAACCGGCAGCACTTCATGGGGATATTCCTCACTCAGAAAGACCGCCATGGTGCCAAAATAGGGTTCGACTTTTTCGATCACTTCCGTACCGTCCGGATTGTAGATAAGCAATTCTCCACCATCCCCGGGACTCCAGTTCGGATTCAGGTAAAGCACTGTCGATAAGATCCGGGTGTTCTGCCCCCGAAAGGCATCATAGTGTTTTTTATAAAATGCGCCCTGGGGATAAAAGGCATAATGGCACTCATAGTCAAACAGCCCCAGGAACAAGCGCCGGTTCAACCCTTCCCGAATCTGCTCAATGATGTCGAAATAGGCCCGGGTGACAGGATGGGATCCTTCAAGCCAGTGTATCTGGTCAGTCCGAATGAATCGGTTAAACTGAAAATCCCCTTCCCTGCCAATACCGGCCTGTCTGAATTTTTCATCATCCATGGATTTGAAGTGTACGAACAGGTCCGCCAGCAGTGGCTCGGGAATGATTGCCGGTAAAATGATATACCCGGATTTCTGCAGAGACTCAGCCATATCGTCCAGACTCTTTTCCAGATCCGGATAGGCAGGGATGGGCGTGGCCATATGACTGTTACTCGAAAAAATGTAGAGCCCAAATCAAAAAGGGAGCAGCCAGGCTGCTCCCTCTGGGTGGCTTCAGGATACTGTTCAACGTGGATGTTTTGCCATGAGACTTTCGAGTAATGCCGCCATTTCCGGCAACTCACCAATCACATCAAACCCCCCCAGGGACATGGAGTCTGCCTTGCCAGTGGCATAATCAAGGGGAATAAGCCCGTTATCATCCTCGGCATAGAGGTTGGCACCTTTTTCCACCAGGAATTCCACGACGGTGTACCAGCTCATCCGTGCACTGGTGTGCAGAGGAGTTTCCCCGCGGCGCCCACCTTTCTGATTGATGTCGGCACCGGCATTCATAAGTATCTCCAGCCCTTTCATGACATCCACTTCTTCTTTCAGGGAACTGCGGGTATTGGGATTGGTGGATTTGCTGGTCAACGCAATCATGGGGGTGACACCAAACACGTTTGGCTGGGCCCAGTCCGCACCATACTCAAGCAGCAATTCCATCATCTTGCCATCTCCAATATAGGCGGCATGCTGGATGGGCGTGGCACCTGTGTTCATGACACTAAAGTCATTGGCACGGTCATAGACGATCTCTCTCACTGGCGGGTACAACTTGAGGCTCAGGTTGGGATTTGCCCCTTTATCCAGCAGCACTTTGGCTACTTCATAGGCTGTGTGTTGGTCGGTTGATGGCAGATCTCCACGATTACTGCGACCAGCCACCAGATGGGTGTCGACTGCGGCATAAATCGGGGTGCGGCCAAAATAATCCCACTGGTTGATGTCCGCACCTCGCTCAATCAACATCAGCGCCATGTCATAACGCATGTTGACCAGGGACAGAATCAGGGGAGACACATTATCCGGATCAGGCTTGTTAATATCGGCACCGGCATCAAGCAGCACCTGCGCACAGGACAGGCAGTTTTCCCTCACGGCATACAGCAAGGGTGTGAGTCCGCCTGTTTTCATATCTTTTACGCGGGGTTCGGATGTCACTCGCCTGGCCCAGTTTCTATCAATACCCCGGGCCTCCACATCCGCACCGCTGTCCACCAGAAAGCTAACCATCGCGGGATGCTTGCGGGCAGCCGCCCAGTGCAGAGCGGTCTGTCCGCCCCAGCCTTCAACAGCACCAACATCCGCCCCTCTGCTGACCAGCAAACGGGCGGCATCGACATTGCCTGTACGTGCCACGGCCATCAACGCTGTCTGTCCTTCAGGATTACGGGACTCCACATCGGCACCGCCATCGAGCAACAAGCTGATCATTTCCAGATCACCCTTCGCAGCAGCCTCCCCCAGGGGAGTTGATCCATAGTCATTCCGGATGTTCGGATCTGCCTCTGCACGGAGCAGTCTCTGGGCAAGTTCAAGGTTGCCGTGATAGGCCGCCCAATGCAATGCGGTAGTACCATCTGAAAATGGCTGGTTGACATCAGCCCCTGAAGCAATCAGTGCCAGGGCCTCGTCAAACTGCTGTTTTTCAACCAGCCTGACCAGGGATGCTTCTGCGCCGTAAGTCTGGGTGAAAAGCAAAGACAGAAGCAGTGCCAGGGGCAGTTTTCGGTTAAGGGTCATTCTCGATACTCTGGTTTTAGGGCCTGTAACAAATTCACGCTCAGATTTCTGACAACAGTCCGCTGCTGTCACCGAAATGATCCAGCTGCACATTGGCACGATCCAGCATGGTGTACATCAGGTTGGCCAGTGGTGTGTCCTGGGCATACTTCAAGTGCTGTCCACCTTTGATTCGTCCCGCTGCCTTGCCCATGATGACGGCTGGCACCTTGTCGTTGTTGTGCAGGTTACTGTTGGCCATGCAGCTGCCATAGAGAATCATGGAGTTGTCCAGAATGGAGCCATCAGTATCCGGCATTTCTGACAGTTTTTTCACAAACCGGCCGAAACCGCTGGCGTACCAGCTCTGCACCCGGGTCAGGCGGTCGAGTTTCGCCGGATCGTCCTGGTGATGGGACAGCGGATGGAAGGCATCGGAAATGCCGATATGGGTGTAAGTGCGCATGCTGACTTCACGATCAGACATGAATGTGACAACGCGGGTCAGGTCGGCCTGGTAAGCCAGGGCCATCAGGTCATACATCAGGTCCAGGTGAGCCGGGAAAGTGCCCGGCACACCCACGGGGGCGTCCGGTATGTCGATACCACTCATATCCTGCGCTGCCAGTTTTTCCATCTGCATTTCAATTTCGCGGACGGAATCCAGATACTCGCCCATCAGGATCCGGTCACTGGCGCCCAGTTCCCGGTTGAGCGATGCAGCATCATCGAGAACCAGGTCAAGCAGCGAGGTAGTCTCACCGGCAATGGCATCCCTTTCCTGGGAGGTCTCTCCCTGGCCGAACATTCTGAAATACAGTTTCCGGGGATTGTGCTCCATCGGCAACGGCTGGGTCGGTGTCCTGAAGGAAATGGTTGAGGAATAACTGCCGCCATTGGCTCCATTGGTGGAAAGTTCCAGGGACGGGAATGGCGTTTCGGTGCCCAGTGTACGGGCCGCAAACTGGTCAGCACTGATGCCGTCTTCGGGATTACTGGTACCTGCCGGTGCCACGCACCTGAGCCAGGTGCCTGCCGTGATGGCATGGGGATCCGGACTTTCTGCCGGTTTGTTGCGCAGGTCACTGACAACAGTGGCGTAATCCCTGAAGTCAGCCAGAGAAGACAGAATCGGGCTCATCTCGAAATCGGTGCCCGTGGCCGTTGGTGTCCAGTTCTGGTACACGGCGCCATGGGGAATATATACAAAGCCCATACGTAGTTTGGCTGCCGGCTGTGCTGACGCGGCAGGAATCATGGCATCCAGCATCGGCAGCGCGATGCTGGCACCGGCTCCTTTGAGAACGGTGCGACGTGACAGGTATTTCTTGGATATGAACATCGGGTTTCTCCCTCTCAGGCCCTGCTCCGGTCAGACTTGTGACCACTGCCCGGGCATGGGTTTGTCTCTCAATCTCTTTGGTATATCAACTGCACTTTTACTTACGACACAACTTGTTTTTACTGTTTTCTGCACTGTTTACTGCATGGCAACATCAGTGTCATTGCCATGAACCGGCGCCTGTTTGTACAGGAACTGGTCCGTGCTGACGATGGCCTGCACGATATCGTAAAAATGGAAGGCGTTATCTTCGGCCTTCCTGACAACCTCCCTGACAGCAGGCATGTCTTCAGCTTCAATCGGTCGCCCCAGGGCATAGAGCATCAGCTTTTCAACCAGGTTCTGTACGAACAGTGTCGGCCTTTCCAGCAGCGCTGCCCTGAGATCCTCCACGCCGCCGATGGCACGGCCATCCGGCAGTACACCGTAGGTATCAATCGCCGTGCCCACCATACGATCAACGGTCCTGCTGCGCCCTACAGCATCAAAACCTTCCAGGGCAAAACCCAGGGGATCAATGATGCCATGACAGGCCTGGCAACTGGGATTTTCCCGGTGTGCCTCGAGTCTGGCCCGGACGGTCTTGGGCATTTCACCCTGCTTGTTTTCGGCCAGGGCCTCCACATTCGGCGGCGGATTCGGGGGCGGTGTTCCGGTGATATGCTCCAGCACATAGGCACCACGCAATACCGGTGAGGTTCTGTCGGGGTATGCAGACACCATCAAAACGCCACCCTTGCCGAGCAGACCATAACGGTCCGGATCCTGAACCGGCACCTTGCGGAAAATATCCCCTTTCACCGTCTGGTCACCATAGTGCAGGGCCAGGCGCTCGTTAAGGTAGGTGTAATCCGCGTCCAGCATGGAGGTGACATTCTGGTTGCCCAGGAATACATCCTTCACGAACAGCTCAATTTCTTGTTTGAATAGGTCACGGATACCGAAATCAATATCCTTGAAAATAACCGGGTCGGGATCAATCTCATCCAGACCTCCCATATTCAGCCACTGGTAGGCAAAATTGCTTGCCAGCGATTGCGCCCGCTCATCCTGAAGCATGCGTACCACCTGCTGCTGCAGGGTATCCGGATCACTGAGCCTGCCAGCATCAGCCAGTTCCAGCAACTCATCATCCGGAATGGTGCTCCACAGGAAGAAGGAAAGCCGTGTTGCCAGTTCATACTCATTCAACGGGGCAACTGCGCCAGGTCTGGCACCATCAGGCATACTTTCGATGCGATACAGGAATTTTGGGCTGGCGATAATCGCCGTTAAGGCCCGGCGAATACCACTATCAAAACCTTCACGCTGATTGGCTTCATCGAAAACCCGTTTCAGTTTCTTCAGGTCACTGCCTGCCACCTGCCCTCGGAAAGCCTTGCGCGCGACTTGTGAAATGATCTGGTCCGCACAACTGTCTGCCTGGCTGGCTGATTCAGGATAGCAACTGAAGATTCGGTTGCGCGCTGGCGTCGGGCTCACACCGGCTGAATTGAAAGGGCCCTGGATTTCAAAATTGTTCAGGGCAATGACATTCTCCCCTACCGCTGAAGGCAGCATCCTGTGCAGGCGGCCTTCATATTCCGCAAAGGAGCGGTGCAGGAAAGTCACGGCAACAGTATGCGGCCCAGCCTGCGCGATGAAGGGAATGTTCTTGAGCTTGGCATTGATGGCATCAACCGCCGGATCACCGATCTGGTCGATCGCTTTAAGGTCATCACCTCCGCCAATATCCATTTCAAAAAAACGTTCGCCATCATAGGTGGCGATAACCGTATGGGTGAACTCCTGGTTGAACTCCCACAGGCGGGTCAGCAGGTCTCCGATATTCAACCTGTACTCGCCATCTGTCGGAAAGTAGTGCTCAACGGCAAGCCCCCCACGGGTGCCCAGCGGCAGACCTTCCACGTGGGCATACTGGTTTCCACTGGCGGCATAGGTTGTTCCGCCAGTGCGGGCATCCGGATTGCCAACCGCCTGCTGGGCCACCACGCGGGCAGAATTGAGGGACTGTTCAAGAAAAGCGGGAGAGACCCTCAGCGCCTCGGCCACATTGTCAAAACCATCCACGGTATCGTCCGATGGCAGTAAGGAGTTGGCATCCACGTCCAATCCCAGCAGGTCCCTGATGGCATTGGCGTATTCCTTGCGATTGAGACGGTGAATCCCGATATGCCCGACATGCTTTTCACTGGCGCCGGCATGGTCCAGGTAATTTTCCATCCAGGCTATAAAATCATCAGTTTCTGCATTGGCCGGGCGGTCAGCACCGGAAGGCGGCATCAGACGACCGCGCAGTTTCATCACAACCTTTTCAAAGACTTCCCGGTTATCCGGCACCTCTTCAGGGGCAATGAGATCGAAGGCAACACTGCCAGCCCAGTCTTCCAGGTTATGACAGGTGGTGCAGTTATCATTCAGAAAACCGAAGTATTTGTCAGACTCGTCAAAGCGATCAAAACTGTTGGCCACTTCCACGGCTTCATCACTGGCAGCCGCCATAGCATTACCTGCCGCCAGCGTGGCAGCAAGCATGGACAGTCTGATCACAGATCGGGTGTTAAGGTGTCGTATTCTCATCGTTGTATCTTGCTACTCTTGCCAATCTTTCCAATCTTTCCAATGTGTATTCGGGCCAAACATTACCCTGGATCATTTAGATGCCAGCAGATTGCTGGCAAGCCTTGATCAGGGGAACCCGCCACCAATCTGCCGGCCATTGCGCAGATGACCGTAGAAACTCCGAAACCCTTCATCAAGAAATTCAGAAGCATCACCCCACTCCGGTCTGAGACCATCTGCCGGATTTGCCAGAACCACTTCCTCAGGTCCCAGACTCTGCCTGAACAGGGCTACCATCTCGGCTTTCAGGCCGGTGTACAGTGCTGCCAGATCGTCAAAATCGCTTTTTCCCATCAGTGGACCGGTAGCGGGCACAATCACCATATCAGGGGTAACCAGTTTGCCCAGCGTGTCATAGGCATCCGTGATCCCGCCAATAAAGCCGTTGGTGGTTTCATCAATCGTTGCCCAGGCATCGCTTCTGATGACCGGGCCTGTGTAAAGGACATTTGCCCCTTTTATCCAGGCATAGACATCACCGTCGGTGTGGGACTGCAACAGGTAGCCCACCTCAATACTGTCATTCCGGAACGGCACCTGTATGCTGCCCCAGTAAAAGGTCCTGTCAGGCAGTGACTCGTAGGCATCAGGAGTATGCAGGATGGCTTCCCCTCTTTCACGGATCGTGCTGCCCAGCCACTGCCTGGTATTTTCATGGGCGATGATTTCCACGCCCATCGGTCCCAGAATGGCGTTAAGCCCGGTGACCTCGGGATGCCAGTGACTGACTATCAGTGTCTTGATGTTGTCGACACCGGTTTTTTCTCTGACAAACCCGAGATATTCACGGGCATGTTCGGCTGGCACACCATCGATCAAAATCAGACCATCGTTGTCCACGGCAACAAGGGTGTTGCCGGCCGGACCTTCGACATGGAAAACATGTTCGGCGATACGGGTCATCGTGAATGCTTCGGCGGCCCAGGCTGTTACCGGTTGTACGATAGCCAGAGCCAGCAGGAAAGCGGCCAATAAAAAATGCTTTACGTCATTCATGGTGTTTACCCAAATCTTCGCTTGCATGAATCAATAACCCGACTATATTACCAACCTACGAAATCCAGTGACTTGAACGACTTCCTCGTTTGCATACTGTTTTTCTTTTTCCACTTTTTCCACTTTTTCCACTCATGCCCGCTATGGATACTGCAGTTAACGGCCTGTCATTCTAGCGAATGTTCTTCAAGGAAATGTGCAAATATGCCGTTTTCAGGCCATGATAAGGGCATACCGCAAGTCGTGCCCAATGGTATCGGTATTCCCTGGGCATATCCACAATTAATCCACTAAATTCAGTTAGTTAAAATTTTTTGGAGATTTGTTGGTACGCCTTGTTGTTTCCCGCAAAACACTTAATTACAGTGGGGTTATGGGGACTTATTTCTACCTGCACCCTGGTCGTCAAGTCAGGGTCATTCTGATGCTGTTTGCCCTGTTTTCGGGACAGGGTCTGTATGCTGCTGACTCTGAACAAGAGGAAACCCCTGCCAGTGAGACGATCAATCCTGCGCCCGAGGATGCCCCCGACATTTTCGGCCTGGGATGGCTTGATCGCACCCAGTCTGCTGCCTCCAGTTCCACCAATGCCCTGGCAGGACAAATTGACCGTTTTTTTGGTGTGCAGCGCAGTGACATTGAAGCGGCCTATTCTTCCTTGCGCCTGACCTCCATCCAGTCATGGAACAGCCAGGATCATATAGATGCAGGAATGCGCTTAAGGGGCAAACTCTACCTGCCCAGGGTCAATGAACGAGTGAGCCTGATCTTTGCCGAGGAAGACGGTGATGGAACCACTTACCAGCCGCAGAATGCGGCCTCTGTTGCCAGTGAGGAGAGCACCCGGATCAACCTTGAGCTTAATGTGGCGAACAAGGAGGCACACCGGCTTTTTTTTCGCGTCGGTGCCCGATCAGGCCTCAAAGGCAGGGTCAGCATGCGCTATCGTTATGAACCAACAACCGCCAAGCGCACCATTAATCGTTATACTCAGGCCGTTTACTTCAAGGATGGTGATGGCTTCGGGACGTTTTCGCGGTATCAGCTGGACCACGCCCTGAATGAGAGCAGCCTGCTGCGCTGGACCAATGACCTGCGGCTCGAGGAATCCTTCAACGGTGCAGAATACACTACTGCCCTGGAATTTCTGACCCTGCGGGACAACGAAACCGCTCTGTCCTGGTACACACGAGTCAATGGTGAAACCCGTCCGGACTATGTGGTCAGCTATGACCTGGGACTTCGATACCGGCGCAATATTTATCGTGAGTGGCTGTATATGGAACTGGAACCCGGCTTCACCTGGCGCAAGGACGCCTATGCCCTGCCACGACAAGGCATTCCCTATATATTCCTGAGACTGGAGATGGCCATTGGTACATTCAATTGACCATGGCGGCAGTTTAAACGTGGAGCAGAACCTTTGAATGGCACCTATGAATTCCTGATCACCATGGGAGGCCTGTTGTTACTTGGGCTGGCTACGGACATGCTGGGAAAACGCACCTCACTGCCCAGGGTATCCCTGCTTATTGTCTTTGGCGCGATCATTGGTCCTTCGGCACTGGATCTTGTGCCCGCCTTTTTCCTGAATCAGTTCCAGATTGTTGCCCAGATGGCGCTGGTCATGGTCGGATTTCTGCTGGGCAGCAAATTCACCCGTGAATCCATTGCCGAGAATGGCCGCGCCATTCTGTCCGTTTCGATCATCGGTGCCGTTGTGACCGGCATCGCCGTGTTAACTGGCCTGCTGATTTTCGGTGTGGACCTGTCGCTGGCCATCATACTGGCGTGTATCGCTACTGCCACTGATGGCATTGCCACCGTCGATGTGATTCTGGAAACGGAAACCGATTCGCCATTTTCCCGACTGCTTTATGCCTGTGTCGCACTGGATGATGGCTGGGGATTGATCATGTTCAGTATCGGGCTGGCCCTGGTGACCGCCATAACAGCGCCTGAAGGCGATATTTCACCCTGGGTGTTCACCTTTCACGAACTGGGCGGAGCCATCATGCTCGGTATAGTGATTGGTTTGCCTGCCTCCTATCTCACCGGGCGCATCAAGGCCGGACAGCCCATGCGCTCAGAGGCCCTCGGGCTGGTGTTCCTGTGTGGCGGCCTGGCCCTCTGGCTGGAGGTCAGTTTTCTGATAGCCACCATGGTCATGGGCATGATGATTGCGAATTTTGCCAAACATCATGAGTATCCCTTCAATGAAATCGAAGGGATGGAATGGCCGGTACTCTCCATATTCTTTGTGCTGGCGGGAGCCTCACTGGAGTTCGTCTCGCTAAAAACCATCGGTATTCTGGGACTGGCATATATAGGCTGGCGAATTGTCGGTAAAATCCTCGGCGGATGGATCGGCGGGACTCTGGGCAAATGCCCTCCACTGGTCAGACGCTGGCTAGGACTGGCCATGCTCCCCCATGCCGGCGCGGCTTTGGGGATGGCCCTGGTCGCCAGCGAGTATTTCCCGGAATATGGCGATGTCCTGTTGTCTGTCATCATCTGTGCCACTATCGTTTTTGAAATTGTTGGTCCGATCTTGTCGAGACTGGCCCTGCTCAGAACAGCCCCCCGACAGCAAACAGACGGGGTCGAAACGCCCCGATAAAGTGGTTTACTCCCTTCAGGGTTCATACTTTAATTAGCCCTGTTAATTTTTAGCTGATTTAACCTGAGGAGACTTAGATGGATTGCCCCAAATGTAACGCCCAGATGCAGGAACACAGCATTACCACCTTGCAGGGCAAGGTAGAAATTGATCGTTGCACTGAATGCGGTGGCATATGGTTTGACAACGGTGAAGCTGAAATCCTGAAAGGCGACTGGATGTCCGATTTCCTCGACAGCGGCGATCCGGATATTGGCAAGGCCCAAAATCTGAATACCGACGTTAACTGTCCAAGCTGCGGCAGCAAAATGGAAACCGTTAATGATCCGGACCAGCAGCATATCCAGTACGAAGTCTGTGCTGACCATGGCATGTTCATGGATGCGGGCGAATTCTCGGATTACAAAAACGATAACCTGGTCGAAACCATGGCCAAATTTGTCAACAAGGCAAAAGCCAAACTGAATCTGTAATTCTTTTTGTTTCTTCCTGACTCAGGGCAGGCCCGCCATCTCCGTGGCGAACATCATCAACATACCGCCTGCCCTGTCATCGGGCCCCATAAGGGCCTCCCTGTTCAGATAAGCCTCCAATGAGTGCTGCTTGTTGGTGGATTCACAGACATTCACAAAATAGCCTTCAGGACTGCTGCGTAGCAAAATGGCCCGCCAGGCCCGCTCTACTGCCGGCTGGTAGCTGTCATCCAGCCACCCGCGTTCCATGCCCCGCTTCATTGCTGTAGCAATCATGGCCGTGGCGCTTAATTCCGGAAACGACCCTGGATAATCAATGACCTCATGCCACATCCCGTCCAGGTCCTGATAGTCAAGCAAGGTATCCAGGTGCTGTTTGAATATACGGTGAATTTCCTCAAATCCGGGGTGGTCCTGGGGAAACTCACTCAGGGTAAGGGCCATGCCAAGGGCCGGGAAGGCATTTCCCCTGCTCCAGGCGGCATCCGTTAATGGAGAATGCCGGTAGAGGCCATCGGACCGATGCACCAGTTTTTCCAGATACCGGATATGACGGACAGCCATATCAAAGTAACGGGTTTCACCAGTCAGCTTCCCCACCTTCGCCAACAGGGGAGTGGACATGAAATAGGCATCGCTCATTTCGCCATGCATCGGCATGGCTTCCAGCATATTGCCATCAGCATCAAAGCCCATATCAGCAGCCTGTTTTGCCAGTGCGAGGTAGGCCGGATCACCGGTACGCTCTGCCATTTCGGCAAACACCAGGTGTCCCGCGGTGACCAGGGAAGAATTGATATTGATCCTGGTGCCAAACAGGTACGGACTGATCACAAGGGCCACATCCTCAAGGTAGCCAAGACGCATCCGGCTGATCAGGGCCATGCCGGGTATGTAGACCGGCCAGGAAAAATCATGACCATAGTAAACCGCCAGCTGGTCAGCGAATTCCATGGGCGAGCGCAGCAAACGCTGGTTGAGAATTTCGTGGGCGGCTGACATCGGCAGAATGGTCGTTTCTTCAAGAATCTTCCCCAGCTCTTCTGGTTCATCGTAAAGATGCAGAGCAGGGATATAGCCGACGCCGGCCACGATCTGATTGCTCAGGGAATCCGCCAGTTCAAAATCAGTTTCACTTTCGATCAGGACCAGATCGGGGCCATGTGTCCCAAGCCAGCGCCATAGTGAATAGGCAACAGGACTCGCTTCATACGCCCTACCCGTTGGTGGAAACTGCAGCTGCTCGCCATCAGGATTCGCCTCCGCAATCAGAATCAGGTTGAAGGGCTGCCTGTCAGCCGGCCTGGCAACATAGCGATCAAATTCCGCTTTAACCTTGGCACTGGAAGCTGCCTGTCCATCCAGCCCACCGATCAATACCACCGTTGGCCGCTCACGAGCGTCCACTTGAAAGCCAATGGCCGTGATCAGTTTACCGGAAGCTGACATACCCACCTGCCATACCTGTGCCTGTACCGGCACTGCTACCAGCGCCATGAGGACCAGCAGGCCGGCTAACAGCCGGGAACCATTGTGGCTTTCTGAAAATAAGATCATGTTGCTTTCCTGAAAAGATTTAACACGATGATACACAAAATCCGTGGAACACCTGCACCTCAGCTTTCAAAAAATGCCCGCATTTCCCGGCGCCGGGTTGACAGCAAAAGCAGGCTGGCAAAACAGCAAAGCGCCGCAATCACATTGGGCCACATCAGACCAAAGTGATTGGCGAACCAGCCTATAATCAGCACACCGATAGCCGGTGCACCTCGGGTAAAGGCGGCCCACAGGCTCAACACCCTGCCCCGCATGGCATCATCAATACTGTTTTGCACCAGGGTCTGACTGGCAACGCTGCCGATAGTAATGGTATAGCCGAAGAGAAAAATCAGCAGCGCTGCAGACCAGACATGATTGATGGTGGCAAAACCGGCCAGAGCGATAATGGCAACCAGGGTCATCCAGAGTATTTCCCGCACCAGTCCACGGGTCTTGCCGTCCATGGAGAGACGCAGGCCTGCCAGCACGGCACCTACTCCCATGGCCGAGGTAAACAGCGCCAGTGTGCCCGGCCCCGCTTCATACACGGCCCCTACAAACGCAGACAACATGAAGGCCACCGGCCGCGCAAACAGGGAAATGACCGTGAGCAGAATGAACATGGACAACAAGGCCCTGTTGTCAGCCACGTAATTGAAGCCATCCCGGATATCAGCCAGGAAGGATTTGGATTCTGCCGGCCGGGTTCTTGGCG
>CAZBBS010000002.1:5561-34122 GCA_964490145.1 uncultured Enterobacteriaceae bacterium | reverse complement strand
CCATCCCGGATATCAGCCAGGAAGGATTTGGATTCTGCCGGCCGGGTTCTTGGCGGCAGCTGAATGAAATTCCAGGCGATAACGATCAGCAGGTAACTCACAGCATTAAACAGTATGGCCATTGCCGGACTGGCCAGTTCAATCACGATACCGGCAATGGCCGGACCGGCGAACCGGGCGACATTGAAAGCCACTGCAGTAAATGCAGCAGCAGCCACCAGGTCTTCCTTTTTCACCAGGTTGGGAATGATGGCCAGCCGGATTGGCTGGTACGCGGCCTGGATAATGCCTTCCGCCAGGGCCAGGGAAAACAACAGGCCAATGGAGAGCAGATCAAACCAGGCCAGAAAAAACAACAGGAAGGCCTGCAGCATCATCATGATCTGGGCAATCACGGCCATGGTCTTGCGATTGAAACGGTCGGCCACCACGCCGAACATGGGCGTGATGAAAATCAGCGGGGCGATTTCTACAAAAGCAACAGCCGCGACCCAGAACTCGGATTCGGACAGCACCCAGGCCAGCCAGGACACCGCAAGGCGCTGCATCCAGAACCCGATCAGGGAAACACTGTTCCCACTCATATAGATCGCATAATTGCGATTGGAGAAAGCGGAGCGAAGTGCGGAAAATTTGCCTGTTGGCATATGGCCTCGACGCTGCCGGTTAAGAATTACTGGACAATCTCTTTGATGACCAGACTAACAGGACCTTCCTGTTCAGTTCTCAGAAAAGGCTCAGACACCGCCTGGATATCGCCTGGCTGGGCTGTCGCCTGACCGGACCGGGACAGCCTGGCACCGACAAAAATATTTTCCGCTGATGACAGGTTATTACCCGCCATCATGGCCATGGAATCATCCAGTGTAATTTCAAATGGAAAATCCTGCACAGAGAGACTTCTTGCAGCAACCGGTGGACCGCCACTGGCACGGCGGGCAAAAACATAAAGGGTCATGGACTCATCCACCAGATCCCTGACGGAATCATCGATATCGATAACCAGGGTAATACTGGCCTGCTGGCCATCGGAAGCTGTTTCCCGCTGACCGGATTCCCCGAGCAGAACTTCAAGTTGGGATATGCGAGAGCGCAACACTGCAGCCTGCTGACCGGAGGCATCCATTTGCATTAACTGCCGACGCCAGTAACCCAATACGGCATTGAAATCCTCACGCTGCACGGCGTCCATGGCCAGAATGCTCATGACAGCATATTCATTGGGATTCATGGCAAGCGCTTCATCCATGACCCGTCTTACCGGGTCAGTCAGCCGGGAGTCTGCAGCCATGTACATGGCCTGGGCCAGCTGCCCAAGCACTGTGGCCTTATCCGGGCTGGCTTCCATCTGCTCGGCCAGGGTCCTGAATGTGGTAACGGCTGACGGGTAGTTCTCCAGTTCCAGATAAAGCGTGCCGAGCATATAGCCGTTCTGGATATCATCATCGTGACGATTGAATCGGTCCTGCAGAAAAACGGCCAGCTCATCCAGGCGGGCCAGCTGATCCTCTTCGGTTTCAGCTTCCCGCAGATTGCTCATGATGGATTCCAGGGCGAGGTCCCGGGCGGAACCCACGTTGTCATACAGCAGGTAGCTGAATACAGGTATAAACAGGAGCCCGAGGATTGGCAGAAGTTTGCCTTGCGCCGATGACGCAGCCTGCTTCTCCTCTTCCTTCATATCCCGGAGAAAACCGCGCTCCAGTTCATGTTTCAATTTCTCGAATTCATCAGCGGCCACGATACCGTCTGCCATGTCCTTTTCCAGCTCTGCCAGGCTCTGTTCAAACACCTGGATATTCTTCTGTTTACGTATTTCGGCATCACTGGCGCGATCAACCGGCCTGAATCGCCACAGCGGCACAATGACAAACAGCAGTGCAAGAACCAGCAGGAGGATACTGTAAGGGAGAAAACCAGCCATATTTATTAATCCGTCTTGCGCTCGAGTATCTGCCGCAGGGCTTCCTGCTCTTCCGGGCTAAGCGCTTCTTCGGTATTTGATTCCTGGCTGGCCACCATCATGCGCCTGACAATGACGAACCCCAGAATCAGCAAAAAGGCCGGACCAAACCAGAGAATGATGGTGCCGGCAGTAAGGCGGGGGCGATAGAGCACAAAGTCGCCATAACGGCTGCTCATGAATTCAATGATCTCTTCATTGCTGCGCCCTTCATGGACCTGGCGATACACTTCCCGACGCAAGTCTGCAGCTATTGGTGCATCGGAGCCGGCAATGGAGGTATTCAGACACTTGGGGCAGCGCAGTTCAGCCGTCAGTTTTTTAAAGCGTGCCTCTTCATCTGCAGAGTCAAAGCCGTATTCCTCGATGGCGCCATACACCAGACCGGAAAACAGCAGGCACAGGAACAATAACAACCGCGATCTGTTCATAAGCCCTACCGTATCGCTGCCAGCAGTGGTTCAAACTTTTCTTCCCAGATGGAAGCATCGATGGCACCGATATGGCGATACAGGATCGTGCCCTGCTGGTCCACCAGGAACGTTTCCGGCGCTCCGGTCACCCCCAGGTCGATTCTCAATGATCCATCCAGATCCACCAGGTTGTAGTCAAACGGATTGCCCTTGTCTTCCAGAAACTCCCGATCCTCAACCATGGAATAATCATAGCTCACACCAATGAAGGTAAAGTCCCTGTCACTTTCACTCAGGGTGATGAAAAACGGGTGCTCCACATGGCAGGGTGGACACCAGGACCCCCAGATATTGATCAGGAGAATCTCGCCAGCAAAATCCTTGTTGGTGTATTCCCCGAGTTCAGGGAAAAGACTCGGGTGTCTGAATTCAGGCAGCGGACGGTTGACCAGCGCGGAAGGCACAACGTTGGGATCACGGGTCAGGCCAAACAGTAAAAACCCGGCCATTGCCAGAAAAACCGCAACGGGCACAAACAGTTTCAGCCGACGATTCATGACACCTGCCCCGCCAGATTTGTGGCGGCTGGAGATGCTGCAGCCTGATGTGCATTCACCCTGGCGCGATAACGTTTATCCAGGATGGCGCCAACGCCACCTCCCGCCATCAGGAAGGCTCCCAGCCAGATCCAGAAGACAAAGGGTTTCAGATGAATGCGCACCACCCAGGCACCGCCGCCCCGTTCATCACCCAGTGCTGCAAACAGATCCCGGAAAAAACCCACATCAATATCAGCTTCGGTCTGTACGCTTCCTGTTGCATAGTAGGTGCGTTTCTCCGGATGCAGGGTCAAATAGTCACGACCATTTTTCAGCACGGTAACAACACCCGCCTGGGACTGGTAGTTGGGGCCGTTTTGTGGCGTGGCGCCTTCAAAGATGAACTCGTAGTTGCGTATGCTGATGCTTTCACCCGGTGCCAGGCGAACATCGCGCTCCACACTGTAATGGCTGGTCAGGCAGATACCCAGGATAATGACGGCAAAGCCCAGGTGGGCCACCTGCATACCCCAGTAGCTCAGACTCAGGCTTTTCATGCCTGCAAGCCTGCTTGCCTTGTTGGCGGACTTGTCCAGAACATCGCGGACAATGCCAAAGACAATCCAGAACGCCAGGGAGACCGCCAGGAAGATCGGCAGGTTGACCTCGCGGGTTACGACCAGAGGCACCAGTACGCCGAGCACGACACTGGCAACCGCCACCTTGACCAGCATCTCTTTCAGATAAGACACCGACGTCCGTTTCCACCGGGAGATGGATCCTACGCCAAGGAAGACTGACAGAATGCCCATCAGGGGCAGGAAGATCGTATTGAAGTAAGGCGGGCCGACCGACACCATGTTGGCTTCCCCATTGATGGCTTCATGCAGCAGGGGATACAGTGTGCCCAGCAAAATACCCGCGGTGGACACTACCAGCAGGATATTGTTGATCAGCAAAAACACTTCGCGCGAGGTGGCGGTATAGCTGGACGTGCCCTTGACCACCGGTGCACGCAGGGCATAAAGAAACAGGGAAACGCCGATCACGATCAGCAGAATGGTCAACAGCACCAGGCCGCGTTCCGGATCCACAGCAAAGGCATGTACCGAAGTGATCAGGCCGGAACGAATGATGAAGGTACCCAGCAGGCTCAGGGAAAAGGCTGCAATGGCCAGCAGCACGGTCCAGCTTTTGAACACGCCGCGCTTTTCCGTCACCGCCAGGGAATGGATCAACGCCGTACCCACCAGCCAGGGCATGAAGGCCACGTTCTCGGTGGGATCCCAGAACCACCAGCCGCCCCAGCCCAGCTCGTAATAGGCCCACCAGCTTCCCAGGGCGATGCCGATGGTCAGGAAGGCCCAGGCCAGGTTGGTCCACGGTCTGGTCCAGCGGGCCCAGGCCGCATCCAGTTTCCCGGTCAGCAAGGCTGTGATGGCAAAGGCATAGGCCACGGAAAAGCCCACATAACCCATATACAAAAATGGCGGATGCACGATCAGGCCAAAGTCCTGCAGCAGAGGATTCAGGTCGGATCCTTCTGCAGGCGTATTCAGCAGCAGGCGATCAAAAGGATTTGAAGTGAGCAGCATGAACAGCAGGAAGCTGACACTGATGATGCCCATCACGGCCAGCACGCGAGCCAGGATATCCAGTGGCAGGCCGCGACTGAACAGACTCACGGCGTAGGTCCAGCTCGCCACCATGAGCACCCAAAGCAGCAGAGAACCCTCGTGGCCTCCCCAGACACCGGTGAATTTGTAGATGGCCGGCAACAGGGTATTGGAGTTGCGGGACACATAGGCTACGGAGAAATCATCGTGCAGGAAAGCCCAGGCCAGACAGGCGAAACTGAGAAGCATGAACACCCAGATACCTGCACACAGTGGCCGTGACAGGGACATTAACAACTCATTGCGCCGATATACCCCGACCATCGGCAGGACACTGAGCAGCAGAGACAGGCTCAGTGCCAGGACCAGCGCAAAATTACCCAGTTCAGGAATCACTGTCTGCATACCTCCGCATCTTGACCTTCTGCAGCATCCAGTGAGGCCTTCACTTCCGCTGACATGTAATTTTCATCATGCTTGGCCAGAATCTGATTGGCCCTGAAAATACCGGCCTCATCAATAAAACCATCGGCTACCACACCCTGCCCTTCACGAAACAGGTCAGGCAGAGGACCGGAATAACTGACCACCACATCGTTGCAGAAATCCGTGGTGATGAAATTCACCTCGGCACCGTCCAGGCCTTCGGTTTTCAGACTGCCGGTCTTGACCATGCCGCCGACCCGGAAGTTCTGACCGGCTGGGACGTCCCCTGCCGAAACTTCAGTGGGTGTATAGAACACATTGATGCCCTCTTCGAGCGCAACCAGGACCAGTCCCACAGCTACGGCAGTACCAAAGATGATGAACATGACAATGGCGAGTTTTTGTTTACGGTGTGCAAGCATCAGATATTCCCCTCGCTATCATCCCCGGCCTCAACGTCCTGGCGTGCCAGTCTGGCCCGGAGCTGCCTGAGCAGTTTTTTGCGACCCAGCATGGGAGGCACCACGGTGATAACGACAAACAGGATAAACAATATATAAACCGGCCAGACATAGATGGCGTAGCCACCCATGCCCAGAAAATCGGCAAAGCTCTCAAACTGGAAGTCAGGCATGGCTTGCCTCCCGCTTGATGATCTCCTTCACCCACTGGGTACGTCGTTCACGGAATAAAATTTCATTCTGGCTGCGCAGGATCAGGCCGATGAAGAACAGACCGATAAAACCAAAGCCGGTGAAAAAAGCCGGAATCCAGATTTCAGGGGGATTGGCGGAGGCATCACGCATACCCAGTGAACTGGCGCCCTGATGCAGGGTGTTCCACCACTCCACGGAATATTCGATGATCGGGATGTTCACCACGCCCACCAGGGTCAGGACAGCGCAGGCCCGTGCTGCAGAATCCTGGGAGTCAAAAGCCGAACGCAGCACGATAATGCCCATGTAGATAAAAAACTGCAGCAGGGACGAGGTCAGCCTGGCATCCCAAATCCACCAGGTACCCCAGGTGGGGATGCCCCACAGGGACCCACTGGCGAGCATCAGCAGGGTGGCCATGGCACCAATAGGCGCGATGGCCTTGGCAACGATATCCGCCATCTTCACTTTCCAGATCAGGACAGCAGCACTGCAAAGGGCCATCATGTAGAAGCACCCTTTCATAAGACCCGCTGAAGGGACATGCAGGTAAATGATCCGGTAGTTGTCGCCCATCTGGTAATCAGGTGGCGCATAACCCAGCCCCCAAACCACACCGACTGCCAGCAGAAACAGGGTGATTCTCCAGAGCCAGGGCAGCATGCGCTCGCCCAGTTCATAGAACCATTTGGGAGAGCCGAGTTTGTATAACCATTGCCACATTGCTATTTAATACCTGTTGCCTGATGCCTAGTTCACACTGATGCGCAAGGCTGCCACGATTGCCAGGGGAGAAAGGCTCACTGCCAGGGCCAGCATGGCACCAAGCAGCGCCAGCAGTCCCGAATACGCCACGTTGTTGATGGCGGCATCCACGACCCCGGTGCCAAACACCAGCACCGGGACATAAAGGGGCAATATTAACACAGCCAGCAGCAAACCACTTCTGGACAGGCCCACCGTCAACGCCATGCCGATGGCCCCGATCAGCGTCAGAATCGGTGTGCCCAGACACAGGCTGACCAGCAAGGCTCCGATGCCGGCAACCGGCAGTTTCAGCATCAGGGCCATGACCGGTGCGAGCAGGATAATGGGCAGGCAGGCCACCAGCCAATGGCTGAATACCTTGCCCAGTACCAGGAAAAACAGTGGCTGCGGACTCATCAGCAACTGCTCCAGGGAACCGTCTTCATAATCCGCGCGAAACAGGGAGTCCATGGACAGCATCACGGCCAACAGGGCCGTTACCCAGATTACGCCAGGGGCTATGGAACTCAGGTATTCATCGTCCACGCCCCCGCCCAGTGGGAACAGGGTGACGGCGATGACAAAGAAAATCAGCGGGTTGATAACATCGCCCGGATTTCTGACCGCTAACAGCAGTTCACGACGTATGGTGGCACCAATGGCCTGGCCCAGGCTCATCGACTCGCGCATCAGGCAGCCCTGCCCTGTTTGACCGCATCCAGGTCGATACTATCCACCGGGCAATGCATTTGCAGGTGATGGTGGGTGGTCAGCATCAGGGAACCACCCTCTGTCACAAAATCCGAGAGTAGCGTTTCCAGATGGCTCACGCCTTTCCTGTCCAGGGCGGTGAAAGGCTCATCCAGAATCCAGAGTTTTGCCGAGGTCAGTTTCAGTCGTGCCAGGCTGACCCGACGCTGCTGACCGGCAGACAGCATGTAACAGGGAATATCGTCGTAGCCCTTCAGGCCCATTGAGGCCAGGGCCGCCGGGATATCCGCAGGATCACCCTGCCCGCGCGAGGCACAGAACCAGCGCAGATTCTCGAGAGGACTCAGGGTCTTGTTGATCGCAGGCGCATGCCCCAGGTAGAAAACCTTTGCCAGGAAATCAGAGCGAACCCTGTCCAGGTTTTGGCCCTGCCACAGCAGCTCGCCGTCATAGTCACCATTGAGGCCGCAGATGATCCTGAGCAGTGTGGTTTTGCCGCTGCCGTTAGAACCCTGAATCTGCACAACCTGCCCCGCAGACACAGTGAAATCCAGGTGCTGGAACAGCACCCGGTCATCCCGTTCGCAAAATAGGTTTCTGGCTTCAAGCATGTGTGTGCAGAATGGTTTCCCGGTACTCCCGAAAATCCCGGTATTTTCAGGAGTGAGGATTATACAGCGTTATCAATGGGATATTGGGAAAACCTTGCGGAAAGAATGTGGCAAGCCTCAGGACTTCGGCGGTGTCACGCCGGTCTGCCCCATGTATTTACCGCTGCGATCCTTGTAGGTCACATCGCACTGCTCGTCTGACTCGAAAAACAGCATCTGCGCCACCCCTTCATTGGCATAGATTTTTGCCGGCAGAGGCGTGGTATTGGAAAACTCCAGGGTGACATGCCCCTCCCACTCCGGTTCCAGGGGCGTGACATTGACGATGATGCCGCAGCGGGCATAGGTGGACTTGCCCAGGCAGACTGTCAGGACATTCTTGGGAATCCGGAAATACTCCACGGTTCTGGCCAGGGCAAAGGAGTTTGGCGGGATAACACAGTAATCCTCTTCGATACTGACAAAGCTGGTTTCATCGAAGTTTTTCGGATCCACCACGCTGGAGGTGTGCACATTGGTAAAAATCTTGAATTCGCGGGCACAGCGTACATCATAGCCATAGCTGGAGGTTCCATAGGAAATCACCTTGTTGCCATCCACCTGCCGAACCTGACCAGGCTCGAACGGATCCAGCATGCCCTGCTCTTCGACCATGCGCCTGATCCATTTATCCGACTTGATTGTCATGCCTTTTTCCCTACAACTAAAAAGCGCAAATATTACTAGGCACAGCCCCATTTCTCTAGGAAAAACATGGGGATCGTCGGGAAACATTCCCTTTTAATTTGACCCAATGTTGCTATAATCGCGCCCCGTTCAGGCAGCCTGAGATAAATTAGAAAGCAAACTCCCCCCGGGACACCCGCATTTGGTGGTGCGCGTTTCAAAAACCAGTTCAGCTGATGTTCAGTAACCCAGATTTTTAATATCCAGTACGAAATAACAGGAGTAACCCCATGAAGTTGAAAGCAACACTTGCCTTTGCTGCACTTGTTTCTCTGTTTGCCAACGGCGCATTTGCTGCCGGCGATGCCGAGCGCGGCAAAGCCTTTTACGCCACTTGCGGCGCCTGTCACGGTGCCAACGGTGAAGGTATGGAAGCACTGAATGCCCCTTCCCTGGCTGGCCAGGAAGAGTGGTACGTCATCCGTCAGCTGCAGAACTTCAAGAACGGCGTTCGCGGCACCAACCCGAAAGACACTTTCGGTATGCAGATGGCCCCGATGGCCATGACCCTGCCTAATGACCAGGCCATGGAAGACGTCGCTGCCTATATCAAGTCTCTGGCCAAATAAGCCAAAGCGACATTAATACAAAAAACCCGGCCAATGGCCGGGTTTTTTTATGTCTGTACAGAAGAGACTGCCAGTACGCTAGCGGTATGCCAGAATCTGATCCACCATGAGCTGGGGATTGACCTGGCCTCGAAACTCATTCACATCCAGCCGGTAAGCCAGCTCAACGTCGTTTAGTCTGGCCTGCAACAGCGCCGGTTCCACATTAAAGGCGATGGCGTCAATCAGGGCCTGGCTGCCAGACGGCTGAAGTGTCAGTTTCAGGTGTTTTTCACCGACAACCCGGCTACTGAGAACCTCAAAATTACCCGTGAACAACGGCTCCGGGAAATGCTGCCCCCAGGGACCGCCCTCACGCAGGAGGCTGGCAAAATCCAGGGAAAAGCACTCCGGGGTCAGCTCGCCATCCACCCAGGTGACCTTTTGCAGGTCCTCCGGATCCACTGCGCTGCCAAGGATTTCCTCGAAGGCAGCTGCAAAGGCGGCAAAATCTGCCTGCCTGATGGACAGTCCGGCGGCCATGGCATGGCCACCAAATTTTTGCAGCAATGTCGGGTACCGGGTTGCCAGCGCATCCAGCACGTCACGAATATGAATCCCCTCTATGGACCGTGCCGATCCCTTGATGATCGCCTCGCCTTTTTCATCCACCCCCGCATCAGCAAACACAATGCTTGGCCGGTGGTACCGCTCCTTGATCCGGGAGGCCAGAATTCCGATCACGCCCTGATGCCAGCCAGCTTCATAAAGACAGATCCCCAGCAGATCGGCATCACTGACATCCAGGTGGCTGAGAACGTCCAGCGCTTCTGTTTGCATATCCTGCTCAATCTGGCGACGGTCACGATTAAGTTCATCCAGCCTGATAGCCATTTGCCTGGCCTTGCCAGGATCATCTTCCAGCAGGCAGGCTATCCCCAACGACATGTCATCCAACCGGCCGGCAGCATTGAGCCTGGGTCCGGCGGCAAAGGCCAGATCACTGGCAACCACACTTGCCGGGTTGCGCCCGGCCACCTCCAGCAGGGCGCGAATTCCCGGTCGCCCGCGGCCGCTTTTGATAATCCCAAGCCCGTGTTTCACCAGGCGGCGATTATTCTGATCCAGGGGCACGACATCGGCGACCGTGCCGAGTGCCACGAGATCGAGAAAACCTGCCAGGTTGGGCACAGGGATGGCCTGTCGCTCGAACCAGTCTGCTTCGCGCAGACAGGATCGCAGTGCCGACATCAGGTAAAACACCACGCCGACACCCGCCAGGGCCTTGCTGGGAAATGGGCATCCCGGCTGATTGGGATTCAATATGCAGGCCGCCTCAGGAAGTGTATCTCCCGGCAGGTGATGGTCGGTGACCAGCACGCGTATTCCTGCCCTGGCTGCCGCCAGCACGCCTTCATGGCTGGCGATGCCATTGTCCACGGTAACAATCAGGTCCGGATTCTGCTGCCTGGCAACCTCAACAATTTCAGGTGTCAGGCCATAGCCATACTCAAACCGGTTTGGAACAAGGAAGCTTACTTTCCCGTAACCCATGGCTTTCATACAGGAGATAAACAGGGCGCAGCTGGTTGCACCATCCGCATCAAAATCCCCAACCACCAGAACATGCTGCTCATCCTGCATGGATTCGAACAGCGCCTGCGCTGCCTCCCGGCAGTTTTTCAACTGGTCCGGCGGCAGCAAGCCTGCAAGTTCAAGATTGAGTTCTTCATGACGCACTATGCCGCGGGTGGCATAAACACGCCTCAACACCGGATGCAGGGTGTCATCCAGTTGTGAGTCAACTTCTGCGATTCTTTCCAGTACTTCCATCGTGACTACTTCCGGAAAATTCAGGCCACCTGGTCTTCGCGCAATTGACGCTTGAGCACCTTGCCGACATTGGAGCGCGGCAGAGACGCCCTGAATTCGATTTTACGGGGCACCTTGTAGGCTGTCAGGCCCTGCCTGCAAAACTGTATGATTTCTTCCTCGGTCAATTCCGGGTTATCGGAAATGACAAATAGTTTTACATACTCCCCTTCCTCGTGAGGAATGCCAATGGCGGCAGCTTCCCGAATATCCGGGTGCCGCACCACATGATCCTCGATTTCAGCCGGATAAACATTGAAGCCGGATACCAGGATCATGTCCTTGATCCGGTCAACCACGGTCAGGTATCCGTCGGCATCCAGCAATCCAATATCCCCGGTGTGCAGCCACCCATCCGGTTCGAGAACCGCCCGGGTTTCTTCAGGCTGCCGCCAGTATCCCACCATCACCTGCGGACCGCGCACCAGGATTTCACCGGCCTGTCCTGTTTCCACGTCCCTGCCGTCCTCATCAACGATCCGGATATCCGTCCAGCGAGTGGATTTGCCGATCCTGCCTTCCTGATAATCATGGTAGCGCCCACTGGCCACCAGTGGCGAGGTTTCTGTCAGGCCGTAGCCTTCCAGTATTTTGCAGCCCGTCAGTTTTTCCCAGCGCCTGGCTGTACTCAACGAGAGCGCCATACCGCCGGACGTACAAACCTGGAGATGGGAAAAATCCAGTTTCTGAAACTCCGGATGCTTACAAAGCACCTGATACAGGGTGTTCACGCCAACCAGGCCATGTACGGGTTGACGTTTGATCGTTTTGACCAGCCTGTCAGTATTGCGCGGGTCCGGAACCAGCACAGAGTGATAGCCGCGGTAAACCGAGTACAACAGATTCAGGGTAAAGGCATAGATGTGGTAGAAGGGTAAAGGCGCGACCACGATACTGCCGGGCGGCGGCAACCGGGCATCAATGACATCGTCAATCTGCTGGAGGTTGGCAATCAGGTTGTCGTGCGTCAGCATCGCGCCCTTCGCCGTTCCGGTGGTTCCTCCGGTATATTGAATCAACCCAAGTCGGGCTTCGTCTTCCGGCTGGTCTTCGTCAGGCAAGCAATATGTCCCGCCCTGCTGCTTTAACAGCTCAGCGCCACGCCTGAGCACTTTCTTCAGCGTCGTTTTACCGGAAAAACGAATGTCCCTGGCCTGGTTTCGGGAAAACAAGTGACGCAGACGCCACGCCATTCTCAAATGCCATGGATGCAAGTCATCCGCCCCGGTGACAATAACCCTATCAACGGCGCTGCCAGGCAGGATGCGGCCAGTCACCTTGAGTACGTCTTCCAGGACAATCAGTGCCCTGGCTCCGGAATCGCGCAACTGGTGCTCGGTCTCTCCGGCAGTGTAAAGCGGGTTGATATTCACAATGACCATCCCTGCCTTGATTACCCCCAGAGCGACAATGGGATATTGCAGAAGATTGGGCAGTTGTATGGCAACACGGTCACCCGGTTCAAGCGTGGACTCTCGCAGCAGCCAAGCGGCAAAACAATTGCTCTGTTGCTCCAGGGCACCGAAGCTTATGCGTGCTCCCTCACAACTGAAGGCAGTCAGGGCACTGTAGCGCTGACAGGCATCAGTGAACATTTGCCCGAGTGAATCCAGCGTGAGTGGTGGTTGATTATTGGTAGAACTGTCCATATCTATAGTCTGGGACACAAGCGCCGGTCAAACTCCTCGCCGTACATCCAATACGGCCGGGCACGTCACCTGGGCGAATTGTCTTTTAACTGATTTTAGCTGAAAGGTGCTGCACTGATTCTTATTCCCCAGGAACTTAACCAGGCTGCCCCTGCCTAAATTCCCGTGCACACTTGCTGGCTTTTACGTTGCTTTGAGACAGGTTAGACCATGAAATTCAAAAACGGAATGACTATTTTATCCTTTTTACTCTGGACACTTTTTGGCCTGCTGGCCCCTTTGCAACGGGCAATTTCTGCCGATTACCTCACTTTCCAGACTGAAGACGAAGCCAATACCATAGAAATTTTCAAGAAAGCCAGCCCTGCGGTTGTCTACGTGACCAACAGTGCCCTGCGCCGCACGGGATTTTTCTCCCTGAATGTTCAGGAAATTCCCCAGGGCACAGGCACGGGTTTTGTCTGGAACAATGAAGGCCTGATTGTCACCAATGACCATGTGATCCAGGGCGCTGACCGGGTCACCATCACCCTGCAGGATCAGTCGTCCTGGGATGCTGCCATTATCGGCCGGGCACCGGACAAGGACCTGGCCCTGCTGAAAATTGAAGCCCCCGCTGAGCTGCTCCACCCCTTGCCTGCCGGCGATTCATCTGAACTTGAAGTCGGCAGGAAAGTGCTGGCCATCGGCAACCCCTTCGGCCTGGACACCACTCTGACTGTCGGCGTAGTCAGCGCCCTTGGACGGGAAATTCACGCCATGACCAATCGCACCATTCGTGATGTCATCCAGACCGATGCCGCGATCAATCCCGGCAATTCTGGCGGACCTCTACTTAATTCTCTTGGCCAGCTTATCGGTGTCAATTCGCAGACCATCAACCCGGGCAATGGTTCAGGTATCGGCTTTGCCATTCCGGTCAACACCGTGAAAAAAATCGTGCCTCAACTCCTACAATATGGCCGGGAAATACGGCCACAGCTTGGTGTCCGCAACACACCGGACGGCTGGGCCCGCCAGCAAGGCATCAATGGCCTGCCGGTTTATTCGGTTGTCGAGGGAACCCCGGCTGCCGCAGCCGGCATGCTGGGATTTCGCCGCAATCAGCGGGGGGAAGTATTTCTGGGAGATGTCATCATCGAGGTGGACGGACAGCAGGTCATCACATCGGATGACC
Organism: uncultured Enterobacteriaceae bacterium; assembly: GCA_964490145.1. Classification (GTDB taxonomy): domain Bacteria; phylum Pseudomonadota; class Gammaproteobacteria; order Pseudomonadales; family Pseudohongiellaceae; genus Eutrophocola. The sequence continues at coordinate 20,468 of CAZBBS010000002.1, read as the reverse complement.
TGCTCAACGTACTGGAACAGCACGAACCCGGCGATACCGTGTCTGTCACCACCCTGCGCAACCAGCAGACTCTCGAATTCGAGATAGAGCTGGCACCACCAGGTTGACCTGACGGTTACAGGGTTTCCTGGATAAAACCGGTAACGGCAGCAAGCGTTGCCGGCAGGACCTTGATGCGTTCATCCCTTTCCATCAGGTCGGACAGGTGCGGCGGCAGTGCCGGCGTTTCGAGACCAGCCCGTTCGATGGCTGCAGCGAATTTCGCCGGGTGGGCAGTAGCCAGACAAATTACCGGGCGCGGATTATTTTCACAGCAGACCCGCGCCGACATCACGCCTGTCGCTGTATGGGGATCCAGCAGGTAGCCATGCTTGTCATACACCGCATGAATGATTGCACAGGTAGTATCATCATCGACCCTGCAGCTGTCGAATATCTTTCTCGCCTCGCTCCATTCCTCGTCACTGACCTGCTGGGCATCCTGGCTTAGACCGGTAACAAAACTTTCCACACGGGCAGCATCCCCCTTGAACAGGTCAAACAGGTAGCGCTCGAAATTGCTCGACACCATGATGTCCATGCTGGGTGACAGGGAAGGTTCCAGTTCGCCCAGGTTGTACATATTGGCACTCATGAACCGGTGGAGGATGTCATTTTTATTGGTGGCGATAATCAGCCGGTCTACAGGCAATCCCATTTGTTTGGCCAGGTACCCGGCATAGATATCGCCGAAATTTCCGGTAGGCACGGAGAAGGATACGGATTCTTCCTCGTCGATAAACTTCAGGCCGGCATAAAAGTAATACACGATCTGGGCCATGATGCGGGAGAAATTGATGGAATTAACCGCCACCAGTTGATAATCCGCAGGCAAGAAACCCTGGTCAGCAAAAGCCTGCTTGACGATGTTCTGGCAGTCATCAAAGTTGCCTTCGATAGCCAGGCTGTTCACATTGTCACCTGGCACTGTGGTCATCTGTCGACGCTGGACTTCCGATACGCGGTTATGGGGATACAGGATATACATATCCACCCACTCACAGTGACGACAGCCTTCAAGTGCTGCTGAACCGGTATCGCCAGAGGTTGCTCCCAGGATGGCCACATGCTTTCGGCGACGCGCCAGGAAGTAATCCAGCAGCCGGCCCAGCAGCTGCAGGGCAAAATCCTTGAAGGCCAGCGTTGGGCCATGGAAAAGCTCCAGCACGAACTCCCTGTCGCCCAAAGGCCGCAGTGGCGCCACTTCCGGATGGGAAAACACGGCGTAGGTTTCATTGATGATGCCGCGCAGATCTTCTTCCGGCATGGCATCCGCCACATACAGGCGTATGACCTCAAAGGCCAGTTCTGCATAGGACAGGTTTTTCCAGGCCTGAAGCTGTTCGCGAGTCACCTGCGGTATGGTTTCGGGAATATAAAGACCGCCGTCAGGGGCCAGTCCGGTCAGGAGGACTTCCTCAAAATTCTGGGCCGGGCATTTGCCCCGTGTGCTGATGTATTTCACTGTCCTGCTCCTGTTAATCCAGTTTATCCATACGAATACGGGCCACCTTGCCACCTACCGCAGCGAGTTCCTCTATCCTGGCGATGGCATCCATCATGACCGACTCACGAATTTCATCAGTCAGGATAATCACCGACAGAATATGTTCTGCATCATGTACCCGGGGCTCTTTCTGGATCACTGCCTCGATATTGATGTTGAAATCACCCAGAATTTCGGTGATGTCCGACAACACGCCCGCCTTGTCATGGGCCAGCACTCTCAGGTAATAGGCACTGGTGATGTCACTGATCGGCAAGACAGCCACATCTGCCAGACTGTCTGCCTGGAAGCCCAGGTTGGGCACCGCACACGCCGGGCTGTCCATCAGGCGCACGATATCCACCACATCCGCCACAACGGCAGATGCTGTCGGCATGGCCCCTGCACCCGCACCGCAGGACAGGGTCGGCCCTACGGCATCCCCCTGCACCATCACGGCATTCATGACGCCATTGACGTTGGCAATCAGGTTGTCTTCGGCAATCAACGTGGGATGGACCCGCAATTCGATACCGGCCTCAGACCGGCGGGCAATCCCCAGATGTTTTATCCGGTAGCCGAGTTCCCGTGCATAGCGAATATCCTCGATGGTGATATTGCTGATGCCTTCGGTATAGGCCTTGTCGAATTGCAGGGGTATTCCAAAAGCTATCGAGGCCAGGATGGTCAACTTGTGAGCGGCATCTATACCCTCCACATCGAAGGTCGGATCGGCCTCTGCGTAACCCAGTTCCTGCGCCTGTTTTAACACGTCAGAGAATTCCCGCCCCTTTTCTGCCATCTCGGTCAGGATAAAGTTGCCGGTGCCATTGATGATACCCGCCAGCCATTCGATACGGTTGGCAGCCAGGCCTTCACGGATGGACTTGATGATGGGAATACCACCGGCTACCGCTGCCTCATAGGCCACGATGACATTTTTTTGCGCAGCTGCGGCAAAAATCTCGTTGCCGTGCAGCGCGATAAGCGCCTTGTTGGCTGTCACCACATGCTTGCCATGGTCTATTGCTGCCAGGACAAGTTCACGGGCAGGCCCGGTACCCCCCATCAGTTCGAGGACGATATCCACATCAGGATCACTGGCTACCGCCATGACGTCATTGCTGACGTTGACGCCACCGACATCCTGATGCTCCTTGAGTTGGCGAGTACCGATACGGGTGACTGCCACTTCTCTGCCCGTGCGGCGGAAAATTTCATCCGCATTGTTTTTCAGCACAGTAAAACTGCCGTAGCCGACAGTGCCAAGACCACAAATTCCGAGACGTACGGGCTTCAAGATTGCAACTCCAACAAATACAAGTCAGGCACCATGTGCCTGCTGGAAAAAAGGGGTAAGTATACGTTGCCTGCTGTTGGGCAATCCAATCAGGATTGCCCGGTTTGAGGACTTTTTTACTGCGAGGCCGGGCCCAGTATATAGGTTGCCAGCTGGTCGGCAGCAACATATCCCGGAAGAAGCGTACCATCTTCCAGAACCAGGGCCGGCGTACCCGTCACGCCCACATCCCTGCCAAGCTGGTAATGGCTGGCCACCGGATTATTATCGCATTCGGCATCTGGCACGACACCTCCACGTGTGGCACTGGTCATCATCGCCAGGGGATCGCCCGCGCACCAGGTGGAAGACATTTTGCGGTAAATCTCGGTATCCACGCCCTTTTCATTTTTCACACCCTGTCGGGGGAAGGCCAGATACCTGACAGCAATGCCCAGTTCATTAAGACGCTCAACCTCGCCGTGCAACTTCCGGCACCAGGGGCAATCCACATCTGTGAAAACCGTCAGGGCTGCCTTGCGCTCTCCCTCAGCTTCAAAAATGATCATCTCACTTTCAGGTACTGCTGCAATTTTCTCGGCGCGCAGTTCGTTGCGCCTGGTTTCACCACGATTGATCACACCCAGGGGCGTGACTTCGAACAGGTCTCCCGGAATGAAATAGCGGGCATCTGCAGAGGCAAAAATCACCTGGGCATTTGCCAGGGTGATTTCGTACAGACCATCGACCGCACTGGGTTCGATGCTGTCTACATCAAGGTTTGACATGGATGTGGCAATCACATTCCGGATGGCAGCTATCTCGTCATCCTGTGAAGCCTGGACAAAAGCGGGGACAGTAATGGCTATCAGTGATGCAAAAAACAGTGCTGCGGTTTTGCTGACACGGAATACTTTCATTACCTTCCCCTGTATGGACTGATGGTGAACAGTCGGCTGGATAAGCCCGCTCTGTTATAAAGAACCGGCAATATGGAACTTCATTTCAGTGGAAAGATCAACCTGGCCGGCCAAGGCCGGCCAGGCGGCACTGAAATCAATCTTCGTTCTTTTCTTCAGACGTTTCGACCGGGGTTTCAACGCTGGCTTCTTCTGTCAGCATCTCATCCTGGGCGGCATCCATCTGCTCAGTGATGGAAGGGGCTGCAGCAGCAGTATTACCGGTTTTCTTGGCAAGCTTTTCAGTAATACGGGCAGCACGGCCAGTCAGGTCACGCAGGTAGTACAGTTTGGCCTGACGAACATCACCACGACGTTTAACCGTGATGCTTTCAATCTGGCTGCTGTGAGTCTGGAAGGTACGTTCAACGCCCACACCATGGGACATTTTACGAACAGTGAACGCAGAGTTCAGGCCGCGATTACGCTTGCCAATAACCACGCCTTCAAAGGCCTGCAGACGCTCACGGTCACCTTCCTTGATGCGAACCTGTACTACGACAGTGTCGCCAGGAGAGAAATCCGGCACATCGGATTTCATCTGCGCCTGCTCAATTTTTTGAATAATGCTGTTTTTGCTCATTGTGTTCACCATTAAAAACAATCAATCGTTTTCTTCATATTCACCGATGAACTGTTCCAGCAGTACTTTCTGCTCATCGGTTAAATGCGTTTTTTCCAGCAGGTCTGGCCGTCTTGACCAGGTCCTGCCCAAACTTTGCTTCAGTCGCCACACGCGGATGGCTTCATGGTCGCCGCTCAACAACACCGGCGGCACCACCTTTCCTGCAAATTCCTCAGGTCTCGTGTAATGGGGACAGTCTAGCAGTCCGTTCATAAACGAGTCCTGACCGGCGGAGTCTTCATGCCCAAGGGCACCCGGCTGCAACCGGATCATGGCATCCAGACATGTCATGGCTGCCAACTCTCCACCACTGAGCACGAAATCTCCCAGGGAGACTTCCTCATCCACATGGGACTCGATCACGCGCTCGTCAATACCTTCGTATCGTCCGCACAGCAGAATCATTTCATTCTGCCCGGCCAGCCGGTTGATCACGGCCTGGTCCAGCGGTTTGCCCTGGGGAGACAGGTAAATCACCTTCCCTTCCGGCAAGGCCTGTTTGGCGGCCTCTATCGCCAGCCTGACAGGCTCGGTTTTCATCAACATGCCGGGGCCGCCGCCGTAAGGCCGGTCATCCACGGTGCGATGATTATCCGTAGTGTAATCCCGGGGATTCCAGAAACTCAGTTCAACCAGCCCTTTCTTCAGGGCCCTGCTGCTGACACCGAATTCGGTGAGAGCACAGAACATATCGGGGAACAAGGTAACAATGCCTGCCTTCATGGCTTTCCCCGGTTTGCTGATGTTTCTCAGTAATCCTTTTCCCAGTCAACCCGGATGGTCTTGGTGTCCAGGTCTACCTGCTTAATTACCTGATCCTGAATATAGGGGATCAGTCTTTCTTCTGTATCTATGCTGTCCGGGGTCGGTCTGACCACCAGAACATCATTGGCACCGGTTTCGATCAGATGATCAACCTGGCCCAGACTGTCATTCTGCAGGTTGATGACCTGCAGACCTTCCAACTGGAACCAGTAGAAACCGTCATCTTCCAGTGCCGGCAATGCCGATTTTTCTACCAGCAGTTCCCTGCCGGTAAATTTGCTGGCCAGATCACGATCATCACAACCCTTGATATGGCCAACGAAATGCTTGCCCTGGCTGCGGCTTTCATCAATCTCGATGCGCTCCAGTCCGACAGCAGCACTGCCAACGGCCGGTGACAGGTAAAAATGCCTGAAATCGAGTATGTTGTCCGCGGGATCGGTGAATGAAATCAACCTCACCCAGCCCTTGATACCATGGGCCGCCCCGATTTTACCCAGGGTGGTCAGCTCACTTGGCGCAACCATGGCTTGTTCAGCGGCCAAAGGCCCGCAAACGGGCTATCAGGCAGCAGTGCTGGTGGCAGCAGCCGCTTCTTTCAGCAGGCTGGCAACACGGTCAGAGGCCTGTGCACCCTGGTCCTGCCAGAATTTCACCCGCTCCAGATCCACACGCAGCCTTTCTTCCTGGCCGCGTGCACCAGGATTGAAGAAGCCAACGCGCTCAATAAAGCGGCCATCACGGGATGTACGCTTGTCAGCGACAGTCAGGTGATAGAACGGACGTTTCTTAGCACCACTTCTGGAAAGTCTAATGGTTACCATAACTTGTTGTTTCCAATAATAAAAAAATACAAAAACCGGTTTAATTCGGGACCTCATTGGGGGGTCTGCGAAAAAGCGCCGTATTCTACGGGAAATTTTGGGCCGATGGAACCTTTATTCTCTCGCAAGTTAATAAAAAATGGGAAGTTTTCCGGACTCGCCAAAACCTGCGAATCAGCCCTCTCAGAACCTGGGAAATCCACCGCCCGGTGGTTTCATGCCACCCATGCCGCCGCCCATACCGCCAAGACCGCGCATCATATTGGCAAGCCCGCCGCCTTTCATCTTTTTCATGACCTTCTGCATCTGCTTATGCTGCTTGAGCAGACGGTTAAGATCCTGGATCGACGTGCCCGAACCCACGGTAATTCGACGCTTCCGGGAACCATTGAGCAACTCGGGGCGCTGACGCTCTTTCATGGTCATGGAGTTGATGATGGCTTCCATCCGGGCAAACTGGCGGTCATCCACCATGCCTGCGGCAGCTTTCTGCGCCCCGCTGAGGCCCGGGATCTTGTCCAGCATGTTGGACATACCGCCCATGTTCTGCATCTGCTCCAGCTGTTCCTTGAAATCCTGCAGATCAAAACGCTGGCCTTTCTTGATCTTGCCGGCCAACTTCTCCGCTTTTTGCTTGTCAACACGCTTTTCAACATCCTCGATCAGGGACAGGACATCCCCCATGCCAAGGATCCGGGACGCCACACGATCGGGGTAAAACGGTTCAAGGCCATCGACTTTTTCACCCACCCCCATGAACTTGATGGGTTTACCGGTGATCTGGCGAACCGAAAGGGCCGCTCCACCCCTCGCGTCACCGTCAGTCTTGGTCAGGATCACGCCGGTTAACGGCAGCGCCTCACCAAAGGCCTTCGCCGTATTGGCCGCATCCTGACCGGTCATCGCATCCACGACAAACAGGGTTTCCACCGGGTTGGCGACAGCGTGCAGGGACTTGATTTCCGCCATCATCTCCTCATCAATCGCCAGACGACCGGCGGTATCGAGGAACAGCACATCCACAAACTGCTTTCTGGCAGCCGCGATGGCATCCCGGGCAATCTGCTCAGGCTGCTGACCGGCATCGCTGGGGAAGAAGGTGACATCCACTTCCTGGGCCAGGGTTTCCAGCTGCCTGATCGCCGCAGGCCGGTAAACGTCTGCACTGGCCACCATCACTGATTTTTTCTGGGTGTTTTTCAGCCACAGGGCCAGCTTGGCCACGGTGGTGGTTTTACCTGCACCCTGCAAACCCGCCATCAGGATGACAGCCGGTGGAGCCGCTTTCAGGTTGAGCGCTTCATTGGATTCGCCCATCAGTGCCTGGAGTTCAGCCTGGACAACCTTGAGGAAGGCCTGACCCGGGCTCAGGCTCTTGCTGACTTCCTGGCCCACGGCCCGGAATTTGACCTTGTCGATAAATTCCTGGACCACTGGCAAGGCAACATCGGCCTCCAGCAGGGCCCGGCGAACCTCTCTCAGGCTCTCCTGGATGTTTTCCTCGGTGAGCTTGGCCTTACCGGTGATGGTCCGCAGCGTTTGCGACAGCCTGTCCGTCAGATTCTCAAACATCAGATTTTTACTTCCAGATTTTGTTAACGGCTTGAATAAAGGGTCGCCATTCTACCGAATCAGGCGCCAGGAACACAGGGCTATTTCCATCTTCCAGAAGCAAAAAAAGCCCAATCATCCCCTTGGAAAAAGAACTTCAACGCTCGACCCACTTGTGAGAGACTTTTGCACCATGATCAGTACCTATCTCAGCCTCGCAGCAGCGGTCAGTTACGGGCTGGGTTTGTTTTTCCAGCGCCGCAACCTGACCAGTGGCCAGCAAAACCGCAGCAGGGTTTTCATCACCGGCGGCATTGCCCTGCTCCTCCATCTGTGGGTGATTCTCCAGATTACCCTGAACCCTGACGGCATAGATTTCAGCTTCTTCAAGGTCGCCTCTCTGGTCAGCTGGGTAATTGTGATCACCACACTGGCCAGCAGCTTCAAACGCCCCGTGGACACGCTCTTTCTGTACCTTTTCCCACTGGCCATCATCTGTCTGCTGTGCTCCACCTTCATTCCCAGCGTCTATGACCCCCTGGAGGACTATTCCATCGGTGTCGGCATTCACATTCTCCTGGGTATTCTGGCCGTGGCCATCATCACCATTGCCGCCTGTCAGACCTTGCTCAACTCCTTTCTCAATCGCCTGCTCAAGGAAAAACGCTCACTGGAGCTGGTCAGCCATCTGCCCCCCCTGGAAACCATGGAAGCCCTGCTGTTCGACATGATCTGGCTTGGACTTCTGTTGCTCACCGGCGTACTGTTTACCGGGGTGGTATTCATGGAAGATTTTTATGGACAGCACCTGAGCCACAAAGCCGTGTTATCGACCATTTCCTGGCTCGTATTTTCAATATTGCTGTGGGGTCGGCATCAGCTCGGCTGGCGCGGCAAAACTGCCAATCGCTGGATCATGACGGGCTATGCCTTTCTGATCCTGGCCTACTTTGGCAGCAAGTTCGTCCTTGAAATCATTCTAGACCGCATATAACAGGCCACTCTTGTGGAAGACGCATCGCTAACCCTCTTGCTGGGCATCCTGATCTCCCTGATCCTGATGTCTGCCTACTTCTCCAGTTCAGAAACTGCCATGATGGCACTCAATCGATATCGATTACGCCATCTCGTCAAGCACAACCACAAGGGCGCCATCAGGGCCAGCCAGCTGCTGGACCAACCTGATCGCCTTATCGGCCTTATTCTGATCGGCAACAATCTGGTGAATTTCATCGCAGCTTCGGTGGGCACGGCCATCGCGGTCAGGCTTTGGGGAAACCTGGGATTCATTTTGGCCCCGGTCCTGCTGACGATTATTGTGCTGATTTTTGCCGAAGTGACCCCGAAAACCATTGCCGCCCTGTACCCTGAAAAAATAGCCTATCCCTCTTCTTTCTTTCTCCAGATTCTCCTGAAAGTCCTGTATCCGCTCGTCTGGATGATCAATGCCGTTTCCAACGGACTGGTGAGATTGTGTGGACTCGAGGTCACGGCCAACAGTTCGCTGCACCTGACCAAAGAGGAACTCAGAACCGTTCTGGACGAAAGCGGCGGGCTGATTCCCGCAAAACGCCACGGCATGCTGCTGAACATTCTGGACCTTGAAAAAGCCACGGTTACCGACATCATGGTGCCGCGCAATGAAGTGGTGGGCATAGATCTGGATGATGATGTGGACGATATTCTGGACCAGATTCGTCAAAGCTCTCACACCCTGCTGCCCGTCTACAAAAAGGACCTCAACGAAGTGGTTGGCCTGATGCACATGCGGAATATTTCACGCCTGCTCAATGACAGCGAGATCAACAAGGCCACCCTGATGCAGCTGACAGAAGAAGCCTACTTTGTCCCGGAGACGACACCTCTTCACACCCAGCTGTTCAAATTCCAGAAAAATAAAAGACGCATGGCTCTGGTGGTTGATGAATACGGAGACGTGCAGGGCATCGTCACCCTGCAGGACATCCTCGAGGAAATCGTCGGCAACTTCACCACCAATTTTTCCGAGGAAACGGATGACATCCATCCCCAGGGAGACGGCACCTACCTTATCGAGGGTGCCGCCACCATTCGTGACATCAACAAGGCCCTGGACTGGGATTTGCCCACCGACGGTCCCAAAACCCTGAACGGGCTGCTCACCGAACTGCTTGAAATGATCCCGGAAAAGAATGTTTGTGTCAGACTCCCCTACCATGCAGCTGAAGTCCTGAATGTCCAGGATAATGCCATTAAAATGGTCAAGATGTGGGCCATGGAGCCGCGCAGTGTTACCGAACAAAAACAAGCCAGCCTATTCAGCTAATCAATCATGAAATTTTGCTCAGCCTGCGGCAACACACTAACCAGAAAAATACCGGACCTTGATGACCGTCTGCGTTTTGTCTGCGAAGGCTGTGGAGAAATCCACTATCAGAACCCGCGAATTATCGTGGTTTCCCTGCCCTGTTTTGAAAACAAAGTCCTGTTGTGCAAGCGCGCGATAGAGCCCCGATACGGCAAGTGGACTCTGCCCGGTGGTTTCATGGAGAATGACGAAACCGCCCACGATGGCGCCTTGCGTGAAACCCTGGAAGAAGCCGGGGCCCGTATCCAGATCCACGGACTCTACACCCTGTTCAGTCTGCCCCATATCAACCAGGTGCACCTGTTTTTCCGTGCCACACTTCTGGATCTGGACTATGCCGCTGGCGATGAGAGCCTGGAAGTCGGCCTGTTCAGGCAGGAAGAAATTCCGTGGCAGGAAATTGCCTTTCCCGCTGTAGGCAGAACACTGGAACATTATTTCAACGACCTGCCAGATGGTCAGTTCCCGGTGCGATCGGCAGACGTTATTCTGACAAAAGACAACAGACGCATAATCAAGCCTCACAACTGATACTCCATGAACAACACTGGCAATAACAGCAGCACCCTTCCCCTGACCTCTGTCCGCGATGGCAGACGCATGAAAAAGGATGACGTGCTGGCTGTCGAAGAACCCCTGGAAATTCGTCTGGGTTACACCGATAGTCATAAAGGGCGTCTGCACAAAAGCATATCCATTACCATGCGCACGCCCGGTGATGACATCAACCTGGCCTGCGGCTTCCTGTTCACCGAAAGCATCATTGAAACCACTGAGGACATCGCATCAATTGATGATACGGCTGACAATGTGATCCGCCTTGAATTAAAGGAAGATCGTCAGTTCGACCTCTCCCGGCTGGAACGGCATTTCTACACCACATCCAGCTGTGGCGTCTGTGGCAAGGCATCACTGGAAACCCTGAGCACCAGCGGGTTTGATGCCCTGCGTGACAACAGCTTTACCATCAGTGAAAGCAGTCTCTTGAAACTGGGCGACAATATCCGCGGACACCAGACCCTCTTTAATGCCACGGGCGGCTGTCATGGCACTGCCACGTTCAACAGCACCGGCAACATCATTTCCGTGACCGAAGACGTCGGCCGCCACAATGCCATGGACAAACTGATTGGCGGCATGCTGCGGGCCCACCTGCTGCCAATGTCTGACATGGGTATTATGGTCAGTGGCAGGGCCAGCTTTGAACTGATGCAAAAAGCCCTGGCTGCCGGTTGCCCCATGGTGGCAGCCGTGGGCGCACCCTCTTCACTGGCCGTGGAACTCGCCCAGGAATTCAACATTACCCTCGTTGGCTTCCTCTCGGAACATGGCTTCAATATCTACCACAACCCGGACGCCATTTGCTGAATCCAGGGGGATGAGTGCCTGGCTTAACGGGATATGAACATCCTGTGCGGACCGAAAACTTTTCGGTGAGAGACGCGATCCAAGTGAGTGAGACCCTCGTTTTCCGGAGTACGCCATGAACAGGGACACACTATCGCTTTTTCTACCCCTAACGCTGGTCACCTCTGCAGTCATGGCAGGTGATGTTGAAGTGAACTGGCTCGAACCTGAGCATTTTGCCGACATCGGGGCGTCCAATGACACTCGCCAGCATTATCAGGATCAGGTACTCACGGACCTGGAAGCCCATTTCAAACAGGCCGGGAAAAACCTGCCCGAAGACCAGACCCTGGTGGTCAATGTGACCGATCTGGATCTGGCCGGATATCTGGAATATTTTCATCCTTCCTACCCCTTCGGCTTGAGGGTGGTTCGGGATATCGATTATCCCCGTATCACCCTGGACTATGAGCTGAAAGCCGCTGATGGCAGCACCCTGGCGACAGGCAGTGAAAAACTCAAGGACATGGGATTTCATTATTCCAGTGTGAATATTCGCTATGCCGAACCCCTGGATTATGAAAAACGCATGATTGATCGCTGGATCAGCGAACGATTCTGAAGCGCACGCCCCGGCAATCTGATCCAGGATGCCGGGGTATGTTATCGGAGGACTTACGAAACCCGGTTCAACAGCCAGCCAAACAGAAAGTCCTCGCTGGTTTCCCGTTCTTCGCAGATCGACAGGTAACGTTCTGCCTGCTGGGCATTGAGCGCCCTCAGCAAAACCCTTTCCCCATCCTGGCCGCGCTGCCCCAGAAAACTCCCCAGTGCTGCCAGGCTGGCAGGCCCCATCAGGCCATCGACCACCAAGGCAGGATAGTCCGGTACTTCACGGTGACTGCGATTTAGCAGGTTCAGTGCACGCTGCAAAAAACGCACAGGTATCCGGGGACCCATGTTGTAACCGGTATCAAACATCTCTTCCGCAAGAGGCCTGGACAGACTCGCCACGTCATCCAGAAGCAGGACATCCCAGTAAGCCTGTTTTGCAATCGCAGCCGCCCTTTTTCGGGTCAGCCTGGACATGGCTCCCCGATAACCCTGGACTCTGGCCACTGTCTCGGTGATCCCCCAGCGTGTGGCACCGCCAGGATCATTGGGGTTATCGACATAGCCTCCTTCACGCCCCAGGGTACTGGCAAATACTTCCTCAAAAACAAGCAATGTCTGCGCCTCCGTTAACGGCATGAGTCATGACGGACCATCTCACCACCGCGTTCCACGGCAATATGACTGATACGGCCATCCCTGAGGGTATAGGTCACCAGAATACGGCCTTCAACGTAGTCTCCGGCTTTCAGGGCACCCAGTGTAAAATCAGGCACATCGCACAGGGCTGTAAACCGGGTTATGGCATCCAGCCTGAGGCTGTCATCGGAGTACTCCAAAGCCTTCATGTCCAGGCTCTCCCTGACCTTCGCAAACATGGGCCGGTAGAAACCGATAATGGCCTGCTTGCCGGCAATGGGGGGCGCCGAGGGTAATTCCAGAACCACGTCTTCGGTATAGAATTCAGGAAACAGTTCAAAATTCGCCGAACTGAAAGCTTTCATGTACACGTCAAAAGCTTTCCGCTGCTCCGGGGAACTGCCCAGCCGGCAATCCGGCAACAGCTTGTCTTTCTTCACAGGACTTTTCCTTCAATAAACATCGAACCTTACCATATCCACTTTCATCAGCGTCGGATTACAATACCAAATGATTGACAAAGCCGGTCCGACAATGGTTCCTTATAGCCCAGCTCGGGTTAACACCAGCCTTTAGTTTCATAAATATAAAAAGAGGACATCCTTATGAAAACCCTGTTTCGACTTTTTGCCCTGCTCTCACTGACTTTCAGCTATACGCTGTTTGCCCAGGAACCCGTCATCGGCGTCGACAATCCTGAAGCACTCTTCAGGGATGACAATCCTGTTTATCACCGCAACAAGCAGGCCACCTTTCACATCATGAAGGAACTGCTGCAATGCAACCAGTGGGACCGTGCCGGTGAATGGTTGACTGACAAGTACCTGCAGCACAACCCCAATGCCGCCTCCGGGCTGGCCGGTGTGGTTTACTACTTCACCCAGGTCGCCAAGCGCCCGGCTGATAAAGCCTGTAGCGAATTTACCCAGGAAATCGTCGCGGTTATCGCTGAAGATGATTACGTCACTGTCCTGTGGCCACGGGTTTACGATCATCCCAACAAGCCTGGTGAAAAGTATTACACCACCTGGTTTGACACCTGGCGTTTTGTTGACGGCAAGGCCGATGAGCACTGGGACCCGGCGACAATCGCCCCGGCCAACTAAAACCGGGCAACGGGTAGAAATCAAAAAGCCGGCTTACAGCCGGCTTTTTTATGGATACGGATGTTGCAGGACGCTTATCGGGCCGCTCATCCCTGTGGGGAGATCGGCACCTGGCAACGCCCTGATTTCCATGGCGCGCTCTGTCAGCCTCCCTTACACTGTGGGACTGCTGCAATTGATCCCATTAACCACAACCCTCAGGAAACAACCATGAACAGCCCACTCAGGAAAACCCTGCTGTCCTGCCTGACTACGTGTCTGGCTCATACCATGGCACCCGCCAGTCATGCCCAGCAGACTGGTGACAGCGACATCATCGGTGTCGGTAACTTCGCCCATATCGTGGAAGACCTGGATCAATCCCTGGCCTTCTACCGTGATGTGCTGGGTTTGGAGCTCACTGTCTCTGCTGACTTTTCTGCCAGCCAGGCCATTCAGGATATGGGCGGCACACCCGATGCGGAATCCCGCATTGCTGTCCTGGATGTCCCCGGAATAGAACTGGACATTGAGCTGATTGAATACCGGGGTATCGATCGTGCTGCCCAGCACCCCCACTTTGTCGACCCCGGTGCGGCCAACATGGCCATGCGGCCGCGGGACCTTGACACGCTGTTTCCACAGGTGCGGGATTTTCCCGGCGTCCGCGTCCTGACAACATCCGGCGAACCCGTCACGATCACCACCCCCAACGGAACCCTGCATGCCGTGTTTGTTCAGGACCCTGACGGATTCGTGGTGGAAATGCTGGGCAACCCTGATGGTGCCCCTATTTCCGCCTCTTCCTTTGAACTCACTGTGGCAGACACCGATGAAAGCATCCGTTTTTACAACGATCTGCTGGGCTTCAATTTCCAGCGCGGCCAGGCCTTTGTCAGCAACCCCGACATGGCCTCCACTGCCGGCGCGCCAGGGGCCAGCTTCCTGCAAAGCCGGGGCACCATACCAGGCACCGACATCCCCATGGTGCTGATCGAATTCAAAAACTTTGAACGCAAGACCCTGTCCGGCCGGACCCAGGATCCGGGCACCACCGTTCTGCAGCTGGAAGTGCGTGATGTTGAGGCACTGACAGCAAAACTGATCGCTGCCGGTGCCTCCATCGTGTCAAAGGATGGGAAACCCGCAGAACCTTTCCCGGGCCTGAAGATTGTCATTGTCCGCGATCCCAACAACATGTTGTTGGAGCTGGTGGAACGTCGACCCGCCGGTTGAACTTCAGTTACTTTTCAGGATTGACCGCAGCCCTGTGCAGGGCTCACTGGTAATCGACCCATCTGGCAATACTTTCATGGTTGTTGATTTTGAACGCCCACCCGCCTTGACAT
>CAZBBS010000002.1:1492-5461 GCA_964490145.1 uncultured Enterobacteriaceae bacterium | reverse complement strand
CCCTGGATGACCGGGTCCTATGATCCCGAACTTGATCTGATTTACTGGGGCACCGGCAATGCCGCCGGTGATTTCTATGCCGGTGATCGTGCCCCCGAAGGCCGAGCCGACAAGGATGGTATCAATCTCTACACCGCCAGTGTGATTGCCCTGCGGGCCGACTCCGGGGAACTGGCATGGCATTACCAGGAAGTGCCCCGGGATGTCTGGGATTTCGACTCCGCCTACGAAGTGATCCTGATGGATCGTGAAATCAATGGCCGCATGCGCAAACTGCTCGCCCATATGAACAAGAGCGGCGTGGTATTTGTCCTGGACCGCACCAATGGTGACTACCTTGGGGCATTTTCCACCACGGAGGTGTCCACCTGGATTACCGGCATCGGGGAAAATGGCGAACTGCTCGGCCGCAAGGAGCCCAAGGTTGGAGAAACCGTGAATGTCTGCCCGACACCACTGGGCGGCAGGGGCTGGAACCAGATGGCCTACTCACCCCGCACGGGCCTGCTCTATTCACCGACCATCGAGTTCTGCACGGACATCACCGCCAACGATCAGGAAGCCCGGGAAGGTAACTTCTACTCCAGTGGCGGCTTTATCAATGGCCTGCCCGAAGGCCGGGAAAGTTACGGACACCTGGATGCCTGGGACCCCATGACCGGTGAGCGGCTGTGGTCTGTGCCTTCCCAGTTTGCCCTGATGGCATCAGTGTTAAGCACTGACGGTGACCTGGTGTTCACTGGTAATCCCGAAGGCTGGTTCCTGGCCTTTGATGCCACCAATGGTGAATTGCTCTGGCAATTCCAGACCGGTGCCGGCCACAGGGGGTCATCTGTTTCCTATGCCATCGATGGCAAGCAATACATTGCAACCCCCGTTGGCTGGCAAAGCAGTCTCAATGCAGGCATGGTCAGCGCCATGTTTCCGGGTCAATCCTTCCGGTCCGGCTCAACCATGATGGTCTTTACCCTGCCGGAGAAAGCACAATGAAAAAGTTTCTGATGCCCTGTTTTGCTCTGGTTTGCAGCGCTGCAATTCATACGGCTACAGCCGCCAGTCTGGACAGCCCGGTTCTGCAACGTGGCGAAGAGGTATACCGGACCACCTGCACCAACAGCTTCTGTCATGGAGTCGGAGGCATTCAGGGCAGTGCCCCCCGTCTGGCTGCCCGTGAGTTCGATGCCATGTACATCGCCAACATTACCGCCAACGGTGTTCCCAATACGCCAATGGCCGGATTTGCCAATGCCTTGTCATCTGGCGATCTGAACGCTGTCATGACCTATGTCGCCAGTCTGAACGGCATATACAATCCCCGGTTCACCTCGGATGACCCCCTCGCCTCCCTGGGCATCGAGGTGGTCAATCCCCGGCGCATTCCGCTGGCCGGCAGGGAACAGGAAGGGCGGGAACTGTTTTTCGATGCCTATGGCAAAGGAATCAGGCGCTGCTCCACCTGCCATGAGATGGAAGGCATCGGTATTCCGGTGGCCGCCCCGATCATGACTGTCCCGGCCACCGTTCGCGCCCTGCGCAATCTCAACACCCCTGCCGTGCAGCGTGCCACGCTGAATGGCGACAGCATGCCTGCCCTGGTGCTCTCGCAAAGTGTTAGCGGCAGCAAGTTTTACGATCTGACCTCAGTGCCACCAGTCTTGCGGACGGTCCAGCCTGAGGCTGACCTGACGCTGTCCGATTCAGGCAACTGGCAGCATCAGGATTACCTCTCTGCCTATTCCACTGAAGAACTGGACAAGGTCCTGGCATTTTTACGCGCCATTACCGTTTCCGGTAACTGAAGCAGAACCAATAACAGGTGAATTGATGAACATAATCAAGCGAACAACCCAGGCGGCCTTGCTGGGCACTCTTGCCAGTGCAATGGCTGTAGTCCAGGCCGGCAACCTGGAAGGCCAGGTACTGGACACCAACGGCAATCCCCTGGGCGGCGTCCAGGTAATTTACACCAGGGACGATGGTGCACGCGGCGCCAGCGTGGTGACTGTTTTCAGCGACCGCGATGGCAGCTTTCACTTTCCGGATGATTATGCGGAACGCCTCAACAGTGATTCGGATGTTGTCGCCCGCGGACTGGGTTTCGTGCAGGTTGATCGCATCGTCGATGCCGACCGACGCTCTGCTGACATGACCTTCGTTATGCAGGCAGTGGCCAACCAGGTTGATGTGGCCCCTGCCTCGGCCTGGCTGCAACGTATCCAGGACCCGAAAATCAAAGCCGATTTCATCATGAACTGCATCGACTGCCACCAGGTGCCGGACTCCAATGTCCGCCACTTTGCCGGGGCCATCGATGACCTGCATGCCGACAACCCGCTGCTGGCCCGCCAGCAGAGCTGGGACTCCATCGTCAAATACATGAATTTTCTCTCTGCCTGGGAATTCAGTCGCGGCGCCCGCAGTGATGATGCTGAAATCGACACGGATGCCGTCTATTCCGTGGAAAATGGCGAAGAAGTCGTCAAGGTACTGAGCGAAGTCTTCAATGACAGACTCGACCACATCGAGGGCTACGACTGGGGCGCCCCGCTGATCACCACGGCAGACACTGCTATCTGGGAATACGAAGTGCCTGAACCCAACGCCATCCGGGAGGCCGTGATGCTGGGCAATCCGGCCAAACTGCTGGCCGCCGACGTGGGCGCCAACCGCATTGTGGGCATCGATGTCAAAACCGGGCGGCAGCGGGATTACGAGGTGCCCACCGACTATCTCATCGGTCCACACTCCCTGCACCGGGGAAATGATGGTGCACTGTGGGTTACCCCCCTGTTCAACAATACGGTTGCCAGACTGGAACCTGACTCCGGCCAGTGGCAGACCTGGGAACTGCTCACTACCGAAGGCGGCGGTGTCGGCATCCATGACCTGAGCTTCAGCCATGATCATGAACTGCTGACCGATGCCAGCGGCAATGTGTGGTTCTCTGATATCGGCAACCGCGCTGTGGGCTATTTTGATCCGGAAAGCGGTGAAACCCGCATATGGAATACCCCGGTGGCCGAAAGCCGGGCCAATGACAGTGCCCTGTATGGAACAGCGTCCGTTTACGGCCTGGTGATGACCAGTGATCAGAAGGAAGTCTGGTACAGCCAGCTGGGCAACGGGGTGTTTGGCGGCTTCAATGTTGAAACCAAGGAATTCATCGGCCCCTTTGTGCTACCCGATCCCAACACCGGACCACGCCGCATCACCATCAGCAACGATGACATCATGTACCTGGCCCTGTATGGCACTGGTCAGGTGGCCGAATTTGATATCAAAAAACGGGAAATGATCGCCATCCATGACCTGCCGGATACCGGCGCTGCCCCCTATTCGGTGACCTGGGATCCGGTCCGCGAAGTAGTCTGGGTAGTGACCTCCAATGCCGATGTCATCTATCGCTTCAATCCCGACACCCGGGAGTACGGGGTCATCCCGATGCCCCGTGAAGGTGCCTTCATGCGTATGCTGGATATCGACCCGGCCACCGGCGTTCTCGTGGGCTCTTACGCCAATATTGTGGAGAACGTAAACGGCCCCCGCATGGCCCTGATCGTCGACCCCGGTGACGGCGCCTATCCGGCCAGATTCAGCCCCGCCACGGCGGTCGCCCCCACCATTTCACGATAATCAGGAGTATGAAAGTGATTAAAGTAATTTCTAGATTATCCTTTTATCTTTCTGTTTTATATACATTATTTCCAATAAGTTCGCAGGCTCAGGACCAAGCCAAGACACTGGTCACTGAAAAAATGTGTTATGCCTGCCACCAGCAGGCAAGTGCCTCCATTGGCCCGCCCTGGCAGGCCATCGCTGCCCGCCATGGTGCCCGCAAACAGGTCATGACCGACGTTCTGGCCGGCAAGATCATACGCGGTGGCGGCGGCAGCTGGGGCTTGATTCCCATGGTCCCCAACCAGCGGGTCAGTGAAGAAGAAGCCCGCGTACTGGCGGCCTGGATCCTGG
>CAZBBS010000002.1:0-1392 GCA_964490145.1 uncultured Enterobacteriaceae bacterium | reverse complement strand
ATTGCCAGGGACTGGGATGGCAAGGACCTGATTTTTGCCGGCTGACCGGTCTTCCTGGCAGGCTGGCAACCCGCCATACCCGTAATACACTCATGGTTTTTTACGGCCGCCATTGGGATTAAAATACCCCCCTGCCATCTTGTTTCGATCCTTTTTTCGCCAGTCGAAAATTGCTGGTTCCAAGCATCCCGTGTTAGAATCGCGCGCGCTTTGAAGGCCGCCTTGAAGATGTCTTAAGAGCCTGAAAAATTTCAAGAAATGGCAGTTTGCGGACTACCGCTTTTTGCCACCAACCCGCATTGCAACAAGCAGGATTACAGACCCATGCAGCAGTTAGCAGGACCTATCAATTACCAGGACTGGAACCTGGACCAGGCTTGTGAAGCCATCCAGGCTTTCAAGGGCCGTACCGGGGGCGTCATGCTTGCCCTCCACAAGATCCAGGAAATTTTTGGCTACGTGGACGATAGCGCCATGGCCATGCTGGGCAAGGAATTCAATCTGTCTCGGGCAGAAATCCACGGTGTGACCAGCTTCTATCACGATTTCAAACGGGAAAAACCCGGCAAGTACACCATCAAGGTGTGCCAGGCCGAAGCCTGCCAGGCCATGGGCTCTGTCAAACTCACCGAAGAGATCAAGGCTTACCTGAACGTGGATTTTCATGAAACCACCAACAATGGCACCTTCACCCTGGAACCGGTTTACTGTCTTGGCAACTGCGCCTGTTCACCGAACATCATGGTCGACAACCAGACCTACGGCCGCGTCAGCATGGATGGCTTCAAGGCCCTGACTGAAAGTCTGGCCAGGGAGGCGGTGTAATGAGCATAAAAATTTACATTCCCCGAGAAACCACCGCCTCATCCCTGGGCGCCGAACTGCTGGTCAAGGCCATTGCTACCGAAGCCCAATACCGCAATCTGGACATCCAGATCGTACGGAACGGCTCGCGCGGTGCCTGCTGGCTCGAACCCCTGGTGGAAGTGGAAACCGCTGCCGGTCGTGTGGGCTACGGCCCCGTCACGCTGGAAGAGATACCTGAACTGTTTGATGCCGACTTCCTCAATGGAGGCACACATGCAAAATCCCTGGGCGACGTGAATGCCCTGCCCTGGTTTGCCAACCAGGAACGCCTGACCTTTGCCCGATGCGGCATCATTGATGCCACCAGTGTGGAAGAGTATGCCAGCCTCAGCGGTTTTGTCGGCCTGAAGAATGCCCTGGCCAAGGATACCGACGGCATCATTCAGGAAGTGACCGACTCCGGCCTGCGGGGTCGTGGCGGTGCAGCCTTCCCGACAGCCATCAAATGGCGGACCGTGGCTGACTGCCAGGCCGACCAGAAATACATCGTCTGCAATGCCGACGAAGGTGACTCCGGCACGTTCT
>CAZBBS010000001.1:75680-79819 GCA_964490145.1 uncultured Enterobacteriaceae bacterium | reverse complement strand
ATGAGACCCTGGTCGCCGGCGCCCTGCTCCTTGTGGTCACCTTCACCTTCAGTAACACCCATGGAGATATCAGGTGACTGTTTGCCGATACCGTTGAGAACGGCACAGGTATTGCCGTCGTAACCCATGGAGGAATCGGTATAACCGATGTCGCAAATAACACCCCTGATAATCGCCTCAACGTCGATGTTAGCTGTAGTGGTTACCTCACCGGCAACAAGTGCCAGACCGGTTTTGGTCAGGGTTTCTACGGCAACGCGGGACTTGGGATCCTGTTCCAGCAATGCGTCGAGGATGGCATCTGAAATCTGGTCACTGATCTTGTCCGGATGGCCTTCGGATACAGACTCAGATGTAAACAATACTGCTTCAGTCATACTGGTTTCCTTCTTTGTGTGTTTAGCAAATGCCGGAGCCTTGAAGGTGCGGGCGAAAGTATTTGCCTTGTTCTTTTGGTTTAAAAATCTGTAATTTTTATCAAAGGTTTCAAACTGACTGATGTCTTCCCCCGGCAGATAGTTCTGCCTCAAGCAACTGCATCAGTAACCTTCCCCGAATGGGTTCCCCCCCAAACTCCCCCTGCTGCAGGCATGGAGAGCTGGCAGCCAGGGTAGTGTGATTCCTTAAAGGTGCAATGAGATCTGATCAGGGAAGTACTGAATACTTGTTATTTTTATATCAGACAGGAATTACAGGGCAACGAATGTATCACCCTCAAACAGTTATGGCAAATGTCCGGACAGGCAGGCAAAACGGGGGAAAAATCGCTGTTTCGGGAAAGATTTAGGCGGATTGTGAGTGGTAAATTATGGCTGGCTGGTAGACAATAGCCAGCCCTCAAAAATATAAGATCGGTTTTCAGTGATTGAGCCGGTTTTTTTGAGCAAAAACAGCAGTTTTTAAGAAACTGAACAATAGAAGAACAAGCGCGCCAAGCCCCGCCAGCCCGAAATTTTGTCAGGAGAAGCAGCATGCCGGCTGATAATTCCAGTAATTCCGGTAGTGACCAGTCCACTGTAAATATCCCCAGAAAAGCCAGCAGTCGCGAGTGTGCCAATGCCATTCGTGCACTCAGTATGGATGCTGTCCAGAAGGCCAATTCAGGTCATCCTGGCGCCCCCATGGGGATGGCGGATATCGCCGAGGTGCTCTGGCACGATTTCATGCAGCATAACCCGGGCAATCCTGGCTGGATCAACCGTGACCGCTTTGTCCTGTCCAATGGCCACGGCTCCATGCTGATTTATTCCCTGTTGCACCTCACCGGCTATGACCTGCCGATTGAGGAGCTCCAGAATTTCCGTCAGATGCATTCAAAGACGCCGGGGCATCCGGAATACGGCTATACACCGGGTGTGGAGACCACCACCGGGCCACTGGGCCAGGGCCTGGCCAACGGTGTCGGGATGGCCATTGCCGAACGTACCCTGGCGGCCCAGTTCAACAAGGACGCCTTTCCGGTCATTGACCACTATACCTACGTTTTCGCCGGCGACGGCTGTCTGATGGAAGGGGTCTCACATGAAGCCTGTTCCCTGGCAGGTACGCTGGGCCTGGGTAAACTGATCGTGTTTTATGACGACAACGGCATTTCCATTGATGGCGAGGTTCAGGAGTGGTTTGCTGACGATACCGAGCAGCGCTTCCAGGCCTATCACTGGCAGACGCTCAAGGTTGATGGCCATAACCCTGATGAGATCAGGGCTGCCATTGAGGAAGCCAGGGCCAACACCTCACAGCCCACACTGATTATCTGCAAGACCCAGATTGGTTTTGGTTCGCCGAACAAGGCTGGCAAGGCATCTTCTCATGGTTCTCCCCTGGGTGATGAGGAGATCCAGGCGACTCGTGAAGCGCTGGGCTGGGTTCATCCACCCTTCGTGATTCCGGAAGAGGTTTACCAGACCTGGGATGCCCGTGAGCAGGGCTTTGCCCGGGAGAACAGTTGGAAGGAACTGTTTACCCGCTATGAAGAGGCTTACCCGGTCCAGGCCATGGAACTGGTGCGTCGGATTCGGGGAGAGTTCCACCAGGATTTTGAGGCCTACGCCGACAGCTACATCGCGGAATGTGATGAAGCCGCCGCCACCCTGGCGACACGTCAGGCCTCACAGAAGGCCATTGCCGCCTTCGGCAAATATCTGCCGGAACTGATTGGCGGGTCTGCAGACCTGACCGGTTCCAACCTGACCAACTGGGAGGGCAGTCTGCCGATTTCCCAAAATCCGAAAGGCAACTATATCTTTTACGGCGTCCGTGAATTTGCCATGGCGGCCATCAATAATGGCATTGCCCTGCATGGCGGCTTCATTCCCTATGGCGGCACCTTCCTGATCTTCATGGAATATGCCCGCAATGCCGTGCGCATGGCAGCGTTGATGAAGCAGCAGAATATTTTTGTCTTCACCCATGACTCCATCGGTCAGGGTGAGGATGGTCCTACCCACCAGGCGGTGGAGCAGACCAGTGCCCTGCGTATTACCCCGAACATGTCGGTCTGGCGTCCTGCAGACGCCGTCGAGACTGCCGTGGCCTGGAAGTCGGCCCTGCTGAATAAAACCGGCCCGACGTCCCTGGTACTGACCCGTCAGGGCGTACCGCACCTGGCGCGTACTCCTCAGCAGATTGGTGATATTACGCGTGGTGCCTATGTCCTTGCTGACTGCGATGGTGAGCCCGAGGTGATTGTGATTGCCACCGGTTCAGAGGTGTCCATCTCGCTGGACGCGGTGAAATCCCTGCAGGAACAGGGCAAGGCGGTCAGGCTGGTCTCCATGCCATCCACGGATGTCTTTGATGCCCAGGACGAGGCCTACCGGGAAGCTGTGTTACCTGGCGCGGTCAGGAAACGTATTGCCGTTGAAGCAGCCCATGTGGATTACTGGCGCAAATACGTCGGCCTTGATGGCAAAGTGGTGGGAATGAACAGTTTTGGTGAGTCAGCTCCAGGCAAGGTGGTGATGGAGCATTTCGGATTCACGGCCGCGAATATAGCCGAGCAGATCAACAGCCTGTTATAGGGCCAGGAAGATGATCGGGAAGTGAAACGGGCCGACTAGTACCAGTCGGCCGCGCTGTCCCGGGGAAGTGTTTTCAGCACACCGGTTTCTACCAGCGTATCAAAAGCAAAGACACTGTTGCGCCCGTTTTCCTTGGCGTAAAACAGGGCATTGTCTGCCTGTCCAATGTAAATCGCTGAATTTTCCATGGTGTTCACCAGGGTGTACCCGATACTGGCGGTGATTCTGCCCACTTTGGGGAAGTCGGTTTCTTCAATTTTCTGCCTGAAGCGATCAAGCACGCCGTGAATATCGGCCAGGAAAGTGGGCTCCAGGAGTACCAGGAATTCTTCCCCGCCATAACGGAATAACAGGTCGTTCTGGCGAAAGCTCTCCTGCATCAGTTGCGATACCTGCAGCAGAATTTCATCGCCGAACATATGGCCATACCGGTCATTGATCATTTTGAACTGGTCGATGTCGATCAACGCCAGGCTCACTGCTGTATGTTTGCCTCCGCGACGCTTGTCGATTTCCTGGTACTGATCGCTTTGTTCCTGCTGTTGTGCCATCTGTCGTTGCAGCAGGTTTTTGAAATGCATGTCCAGGGTGTTGCGATTCATCAGGCCGGTGAGGCTGTCGTAGGTACTGGCAATAATGACTTTCAGGAAATTGCTGTAGATCTGGGTGATCTGCAGCAGGTAATCAAGATCACCAACCGATAGTTTTTCGCACTCCAGCTTGATAATCGAATGCAGTTTGTCATCAAACTTGACGGGCAGATAGCACAGCATTGGGCCGATTTCTTCGCACACGTATTTCGGTCGCCAGTCCTGGGCGCATTTTTCGATCAGGGGTTCCGGTTGAACCAGCTCGTAATTCCTCAGGGTCTTGATGTACTGTTCGTCACCCTGCCGGAACAGGCTCAGATCTTCCCGAACCCGCAGTAAACCGCCGCGAACCTCGGGGACAAAATTGCCGGCATAGCTGATGGGAAACAACTCGGCGAGGAGGGCGAGGAAGCACTTCTGCAGAGAATCCACATCCTGCTGGTTGGTCAGGGTGGTCAATGATTCAAAATATCTGTCAGTCATCAGGATAGCTTCTTATTTTATCTGCTACCTGTTCTTATCGGCCGGT
>CAZBBS010000001.1:11201-75580 GCA_964490145.1 uncultured Enterobacteriaceae bacterium | reverse complement strand
AAAACTTTAGGAGGAAATACAGTCTTTGTGAAACCGGGTGCGGTCCGGGCTCAGGGGGCGTCTTTGGCGGTGGTGTTAAGACGCATGGTGCCGGTGTCACCGGCAGGTTCATAACCGATAGTGTCCAGGAAGGTTTTCACCATATCCGCCGGGTCATATTCCAGTACCAGGGTGTCATCAAACACGGCTTTCAGGAGTTTTTGCTTGCGGTCATAGTCCACCAGCCAGGAATCTTCCTCAAGGTAGCGGGTGGAATGCGGGTCATTGCTCAATGACAGGTTCAGGCTCTGCAGTTGTTTGCGATAGGACTCAAGGTAGGTGGTTTTGTCACGAAAGCAGCACAGACAGACAGTTTGCTGGCTGTATTCGGCAAACAGGGTGTTCAGGCGCTGGTATTCTGTTTCGGAATTGAGCAGGTACAGCCCTTCATTGCTCCAGATAATGTCTTTGCAGTCCAGCGCTTCGGCACGGGCATAGTGGCGGGCAATGTCATCACGCAGACGGACTTCCAGCGTGTCATAAAAGGCAGGCTCCACAGCGTCCCTCAACAGGATTTTTGCCGTGGATTCCCGGTCGGCATCCAGGGCAAAAACATTCAGCAGGAAATGGGAGGGATTGGTTAAACCCAACAGGGTATCAGGCACATACAGGCCTGCCTCTGCCAGGGGCTGGCGGTATTTCTGCAGGTAATGCTGGATCGAGGTGGTGCCGGTTTTATGCTGGCCGATATGGATAAGGGTTCTCATGCATCAGCGCTCCGGGAACAGGGCATTTTTTCCGGATTCCGGGAGCTTCCAGGGCAGAAAATCTCCCGGCAATCGGGTATGATTCTTTCCTTTGTTGATTCCGCAGATGTCATCGTGGATCAGCTGTTTCAATCGATATCACAGTGGCAGGAAATATGGCAGTTCGCAGTATTCATGATTACCCCCTGAAAGACCAGCGTGTCCTGATTCGTGAAGACCTGAATGTCCCGGTTAAAGACGGGAATGTCGTCAATGACACCCGCATTCAGGCCGCTCTACCCACCATCCGCTACGCGCTGGAACAGGGCGCTAAAGTGATTCTGATGTCCCATCTGGGACGCCCTGAAGAGGGAGTTCCCATCAGTGAACAGCCCCAGTTTTCCATGGCCCCGGTTGCCGGAAAGCTGGGTGAACTGCTGGGTCAGGACGTGGCCATCATGGCGCCGGCATTTTCTGCGGAAGATTCCAGGGCTGTCGCTTCTGGAAGCTGTATATTGCTCGAAAACGTACGTACCAATGTGGGTGAAAAAGGCAATGCGGACGATTTGTCGCAGTACTACGCCAGCCTGTGTGACATATTCGTCATGGACGCTTTCGGCACAGCGCATCGTGCCCAGGCCAGCACCCATGGTGTGGCAAAGTTTGCCGACAAGGCCTGCGCCGGCCCCTTGTTGAAGGCCGAACTCGATGCACTGGCCCAGGCTCTGGATGATCCCGAGCGTCCGATGCTGGCCGTTGTGGGTGGCGCCAAGGTGTCAAGCAAACTGACAGTGCTGCAGGCACTGGCCACCAAGGTGGATCAGTTGATCGTTGGGGGCGGTATCGCCAATACTTTTCTGGCGGCAGCCGGTTATCCCATAGGCAAGTCACTGGTGGAAGAGGACATGATCCCGGTTGCCAGGGCCTTGATGGAAACCGCCGACATTCCGCTGCCAACAGATGTGGTCGTTGCCAAGGAATTTGCTGAAAGTGCTGAAGCCACACTGAAAGCTGTGGCCGATGTTGCTGATGACGACATGATCCTGGACGTGGGTCCTGAAACCAGCCAGCGCTTTGCCGAAATCATCGCCGGCATGAAAACCATTTTGTGGAATGGTCCGGTTGGGGTGTTTGAATTTGAGGCCTTTGCCAAAGGCACTGAGACGCTCGCCAGGGCCATTGCCGCCAACAGCGGTTTTTCCATTGCCGGCGGCGGTGAAACCATCACAGCTATCGACAAGTACGGCATCAGCCAGGATGTGTCGTACATCTCCACCGGCGGCGGCGCCTTCCTGGAGTTTGTTGAAGGTATTGAATTGCCGGCAGTTGCGATTCTCAAGGAACGGGGCTGAGATCGGGATATAAGAGGCAGAATGCAAGAGGCAAGGAAAGTAGGTCTGGTAGTTTGAGCAACTGTTTGACCACGAGACGAAATTTTTAAATTTGAATAGTTAAAAGTCTGAATAGAAAGTACATCGAGACGAGATAAAGGATAAAGCAATGGCATTGATGAGTTTGAGACAACTGCTGGATCACGCTGCCGAGAACGGCTATGGCGTACCCGCTTTCAACGTTAACAACCTGGAGCAGGTCAGGGCCATCATGATGGGGGCTGACGAAGTTAACAGCCCGGTTATCCTGCAGGCTTCCGCGGGTGCCCGCAAATATGCTGGTTCCAATTTTCTCAAGCACCTTATTCAGGGTGCTATCGAGGAATTTCCTCATATTCCGATAGTCATGCACCAGGACCATGGTGTGTCTCCCGGTGTTTGTCAGCGTTCCATCCAGTTGGGCTTCTCCTCCGTGATGATGGACGGCTCCCTCGGTGAAGATGGCAAAACCCCGACAGATTTTGACTATAACGTGCGTGTCACCCGCACCACGGTGGACTTCGCCCATGCCTGCGGGGTTTCCGTGGAAGGTGAAATCGGCTGTCTGGGCTCACTGGAATCCGGTATGGCCGGGGAAGAGGACGGGCATGGCGCAGTAGGCAAGCTCAGCATGGAACAGCTGCTGACCGACCCGGAAGAAGCCGCCCGTTTTGTTGAAGCCACTCAGGTGGATGCCCTGGCAATTGCCGTGGGCACCAGCCATGGCGCCTACAAGTTCAGCCGTCCGCCGACGGGCGATATTCTGGCCATCAGCCGTATCAAGGAAATCCATGATCGCCTGCCCAACACACATCTGGTCATGCATGGTTCATCGTCTGTTCCCCAGGAATGGCTGGCAGTGATCAACGAGTTTGGTGGTGAGATTCCGGAAACCTATGGTGTACCGGTTGAGGAAATCCAGGAAGGCATCCGCAATGGCGTACGCAAGGTCAATATCGACACTGACCTGCGCCTGGCATCTACGGGTGCTGTACGCAAGTTCCTGGCCGAGAACAAATCCGATTTCGATCCACGCAAATTCCTGACTCCGACCATCACGGCCATGAAGGACATCGTGGTGGCCAGGCTCGAAGCGTTTGGTACTGCCGGGCAGAATGCGAAGATCAAGAAAATCTATAACCTGGAAGAAATGGCCCAGCGCTACAGCGCAGGTGAATACAAGGCCAAGGTAAACTAATCCGGGGATTCCCTTTCACGGGAAGGTAAAACCGCTGGAGTTGTTCAGCGGTTTTCCCGTTAAGGACAGAGGTATTCATTGAACCCAGCATCAGAAGATTCCGCCAAGATCGACCATTTTTACCGGTGGATTCGCACCTACCTTGCCGACTTGTCGCAGGCCCGTGACGGAGAGCTGTCTCACGCGATCAATTTTGGCTACTGGCCAGAAGGAACGACCAATCTGTTTGAAGGGCAGATGGCGTTTTTCAATCTGGTGGTGGACCTGTTGTCTCCGTTGCCTGAAAACGCCCACGGTGTGGAGATAGGTTGCGGCATCGGAGGTTATGCCATCCGCCTGTTGCAGGCCTGCCCGGTTGAGTTGACCTGCTACGATTTGCTGCCGGAGCACCTGGCACTGACCCGCGCTTATGCTGAATCACGGGGTGTGGCAGACCGGCTGCATACCGTCCAGGGCAACTCCATGAACATGGACCGCTTCGCTGATGGCAGCCTAGACTTCATGTACTGCATCGAGTCGTCATTTCATTACGATGAAAAGCAGAAGTTCTTCAACGAGGTTGCCCGTGTGCTCAGGCCAGGAGGCACCTTTGTTTATGCCGATATCAGCTGTGAGGATGTGTCCAGAATCACCTTCAAGGCAGGCAACCATTTTTCCGGCAAAGCTGAGCTTGATAACTACCTCACCACCGCGGGCATGAATATCCTCTCGCATCGTGATATTGGCCCAGAGGTTTATGTCCCCCTGCAGCGCTACACCGAATATTTCAATGATGAGTTATTGCAGGACCCGCCGGGATCAGACAAGGCCAAGGTCGGCAAGTATTGGGATCTTGTGCTGAATAATTACACCAAGCTCTTTCACCAGGGGAAAATGGGCTACCAGGTTTACCAGGTGCGTAAATAACCAGCAGCCTGGTTATTCCTTTATACTTCTGCCCATGTTTACTGCTTACTTTTTCCGGTTGCCAGTATGGGGGTGATCGCCGCACTCAAGGCCAGGTTGATGATCGCCTGGGTGAATCTGCTGAGGATATTCTTGTCCTATGGCAGGGCTAACAATCTGGCGGCCCGCACCGTCCATGTTCTTCATCCTGCAGTAAAAAGCCAGCAGCCAGCCTTCCTGGCTGGACTGAATGCCGTCCTGGGTGATTCTCCGAATGTGCTGTCGGCATGGCAGCGCCATCTCGCTCTTGTCGGTATTAACCGCTTTCAGAGTACTTTTTATGCCGGTGATGACATCAACTGGATCAAGCAGTGCCAGTTGGAAGTCATTGGCGCGGAATTTGTCACCAATGCATATGAGGCGGGCCGGGGTGTGCTGGTGATGACCTATCATCATCACTTCAACATGCTCTTTTGCAACCTGTTAGGCAGGCTGGAGCTGCCCATTACCACGATTGCCATGGATGATCGTCGCAGTGATCGTTACAAAAGCTTCAGTCGCCGGGTGGATCGCATCTACAAACATGCCGAACGTCTGCTAAATGGGGGTGATATTGTTCTGGTAAAACCCGGTGCCCAGGTTCGACCAATTTTGCGGGCCTTCGACAAAGGACACCTGGTGATCACCGCGAATGATTTTCCCGATGTGTTCGATGACAAGAACAGGCAGGACTTTCCCTTCCTCGGTTCCAGCCTTTCCTGTCCTACAGGTACGGTAAAACTGGCGGTAAAAAAGCGGATTCCGATCGTGGCCGCCTACCTGGACTGGCTGGGTGATGATCGCTTTCAGCTGGTCATCCGGCTGGTCAGTGATGGCCGGGAGTCGATGAATGTCGAGACAGCGATGACCCGTTACCTGGCGGTGCTGGCCACCATGATCGACAGGGAACCGGGTCTCTGGGAAGGCTGGAAATGGCTGGGTCGTTGAGTTTGCGCCCTAGGAAGCCTTGATCACTTCAACACCAGTTTCCCTGCCAAGCAACAGGACGTCAGCGGGTCGGTGGGCGAACAGCCCATTGGTCACAACACCCACTATCTGGTTCAGATCCAGTTCCAGTTTGCGGGGATCCGTGATGCTCATGTTATGGACATCAATGATGATATTGCCATTGTCGGTGACCACCCCTTCGCGATAGACCGGGTCGCCGCCCAGCTTCACAATTTGCCTGCCCACATGACTTCTGGCCATGGGAATAACTTCTACAGGCAGCGGAAAATTGCCCAGGACATTCACCCACTTGCTGCCATCGGCAATACAGACAAATTCCCTGGCAACGGCGGCAATGATTTTTTCCCGGGTTAAAGCGGCTCCACCACCCTTGATCAGTTGCAGATATTCGTTGGTTTCGTCGGCACCATCCACATAAACCGACACCTCGCTGACCGAGTTGAGATCATAGACAGGTATCCCGTGGGCCTTGAGCCGGCGTGCTGTTTCCTCGGAGCTGGCGACAGTGGCTTTCACATCATCCTTTACCCTGGCCAGTTCCTCGATGAAGAGATTGGCCGTTGATCCGGTACCGACACCGATGACGGCATCCTCCAGGGTAAGGTAGGGCTGGATATGCTCAAAAGCGGCCGCGGCAACGGCCTGTTTCAGTTCGTCCTGGGTCATCTTTGGATCTCTCTTCCGGTGTGTCCGACACCCGCTAGTCTAGCTGAGGCAACCAGGACTGGCGAGTGAACAAAAAAGTTTTGCAAAATGAAAATATTTGTTGAATTTAATGTTAAAAATATATAAAGTTCAGCCGGTTACAAGATTTAGCTAAACTTGTTCATAAGGTAAGCGCTCTAACTTGTTGTATCGTTACCTGCATACCATTGCTCACCAGGAGTAAGTATGAAAAAGCGTCCAGATCTGATGATGGTTCTGTTTATAGTATTCAGTGCCGGCATCCTGATTAGCAGTGTCGCCCAAAGCAGCCTGTTATAAGGCTTGGGAGTCACACAACACCATCACCTTACCGGGTAATAGCATCCGGGGGTGATTATTCCACTCAGGGGCACGTCCCAGTCGGCGGCCTCCAGCTTCTCTACCCTCTGACAATCATGCGCCAGCCCAATCAATCTGGGGCTTTCCCGGTCTGATGACATCAGAAAACTGAAAGTTCTGTCATAGTAGCCTTTGCCCATGCCAAGGCGATTGCCGGCAGCATCAAAGCCCACAAGAGGCATGAATACGGTATCCAGTGTTTCAGGGGTAATGGTGGGCGCATTGGCAGCCGGCTCAAGCAAACCAAAGAAATTGGTGACCAGCGGCCTGTCCGGCAGGTATTGGCGAAATTCCAGAGTGGTGGTTTCCGGGACCAATACGGGCAGATAGCAAGAAATACCTTGATTTATCAATGCATTAAGTAGAGGTTGGGTGCCCACTTCACCATCGGCATCCATGTAAATGGCAATATGCTGGCCCAGTGGGAACAGCGTCTGTGTCATGGCCCAGTCGGCGACAAGCCTGGCAGCACGTTGCTGCTGCTCGAGAGGCAGGCTGCGGCGTGCCTGGCGGATGGCCGCTCTTTGCGCTTTTCTGTCTTGGAGACTGTAATTCAAGGTGCTATTCTGATAGTGAGTACTAACAAATTGTGTTGCCTGGGGTTTATTTCCAAGAAAAATGCCGCCCGAAGGCGGCAGTTTCATGAAATTCAGAGCTCCCCAAAATACCGCTGCCGAATGGGTCCTGAACCGTAGGGTTCAGGTGGTGGCCCACCCGACGTATCAGGCTTTCCGTCAAGCGGACATGCACACAACGCCATTAGGCAAGGCCTCCGGGTAACAATTATCGGCTCAAGAACATATTCAACTGGCCAATATCCCAGGGAGGCGGCCATTATATGCCAAATTCAGAACGGTGGGGATGAAATTATCGGGGGACGTTTTGAAGGAAGAGACCTTCTCAGGTGTTCAGATCTCGATCTGTCGACTGGCGTGCAGTGCCTTGTCGATCTTGTCCTGGAGCTTTTTCATCTTGTCCAGGGCGGCGTTGTCAGCTGATTCGGATTGCTGGTTTTTTTGCAGCAGGTCGTGACAGATATTCAGGGCGGCCATGACAGCCACCTTTTCGTAGGCCAGAGTCGAGCCGCGGGTTTTTACCGATTCCATCTGCTTGTCCAGATATTTGGCTGATTTGCGCAGGCCTTCCTCTTCTTCAGGAGGGCAGCTGATCTGGTACTCACGACCAAGAATGTTGATAGTGACGGTATCGGTATCTGAAGACATTGTCGAAGTGATCTCTTTCAGGTTAACCCTGTTCCAGGGTCTTGAGACGCTGTAGCACTTTTTCCAGTCTGGCGCGCGCCAGTTCATTTTTTTCCACGAGAGATTTGCGCTCATTTTCCCAGTTATGCTTGTGGTCCCTGAGCAACTGGTTCTCGCTTTTCATTTCGTTACAAAGTTGAATCAGTTCATCAACTTTGGCTTCTAACGTATTGAAACTAATGTCAGTCATTGGTCATATTTTCCCTGAAAATAGACGGCTAGTAACTATAAAGCGCCCACCCTGACGGGTCAACTCAAGTTTTATTCCATCAATTTGGGAACCCTTTCCGTAAGGGTAAATGCTATCATTGGCGACTTTGCATTCCTGACAATTGACAGCAGGTTACAGCCAATGGCGGCAGATTTTTCAAAGACAGCAGAGCTGCTGGCAAACTGCAGTATTTACCGGCCGGTACCGGAAATGCATGGTGTGCTCAGCGGTATTGTCTGTACCGGCAGCACCAATCATGATGTCGAACTGGCTCAGCGCATCCTGGAACTGGATGAGCAGGAGTTGCCGGACATCATCAACAACCTGATGCAGATGTTGCTGGCGGATATCCGAAGTCAACTGCAGGCTGGCGACTACGGTTTTCAGCCCATGCTGCCTGATGACGATGAACCCTTGCCAAGCCGGATCTCCTCGCTAGCAGACTGGTGCGATGGCTTTATTGCCGGTTTTGCCGGGGCCTGGGTTCGGGATGAATCCGCCATGATGCCTGAAACACGGGAAGTCCTGGCGGACTTTTCCCGTATTGCCCAGGTTGACCAGGACGATGAGCACCTGAGCGAAAAAGAAAACGAAATCAATTTCATGGAAGTCGTGGAATACGTCAGAATGGCGGCTATCACGGTTTACCAGCAAAATGCCCCCGGCAACCCGAAAGTATTCGATGAGGAATCGGGTCCGGAGGTCATCCACTAGAAACACGTTTGAACAACTAACCGGGACAAGTGACCCATATTATGGCCAAACCCACTATCAAAACGTCCGAGTATAAAAAACGCCGTCGTGAGCTTATGGCTCACATGGAACCCAACTCCATCGCCATTTTGAATTCTGCAGAGGAATACCTGCGCAACGGCGATTCCCACTTTGCTTTTCGCCAGAGCAGTGACCTGTACTATCTCACCGGTTTTCGGGAGGCCGAATGCTGCCTGGTGTTGATCCCTGGCCGCAAACAGGGGGAGTGCCTGTTGTTTTGCCAGGAAAAGGATGCCCTGAAGGAAATGTGGACTGGCCGGTTGATGGGACCGGAAAATGCCATGGATGTTCTGGGGGTGGATGATGCATTCCCGATTTCGGATATAGACGATATTTTACCAGGCCTGATTGAAGGTCGTGAACGGGTGTACTACGCCATGGGTCATGACGAGCAGTTCGATCACAAGGTGATGGAGTGGGTAAAGGTCATTCGCAGCAAGGTACGCAGCGGTGTGCACTCACCGGGAGAATTCCTTGTGCTGGATCATCTGCTCCATGAGATGCGGCTGATCAAATCCAAGGCCGAAATCAAGGTCATGCGTGAATCCGGGCAGATTGCGGTGGCGGCTCACAAGCGGGCCATGGCCGTATGCAAGCCGGGCATGTATGAATATGAACTGGAAGCCGAATATCTGCATGAATTTGCCCGCACCGGTTGTCGGACACCTGCCTATAATTCCATTGTGGCCAGCGGTGAAAACGCCTGCATCCTGCATTACAACGAAAACAACATGCCCATGAAAAAGGGTGACCTGGTACTTATCGATGCAGGTTGTGAATATGAATATTATGCCTCGGACATCACCCGGACTTTCCCGGTTAGCGGGAAATTCAGCAAGGAACAAAAAGCCATCTACGAGCTGGTGTTGAAAGCCCAGCTGGAAGCCATCAAAGCGGTCAAACCCGGTAATCACTGGGATGAGCCCCACAATGTGACGGTTAAAGTCATTACAGAGGGACTGGTCAAACTCGGTCTTCTGAAAGGCAAGGTGGACACGCTGATCAAGAAAAAGGCGTATACCGATTTCTATATGCACCGCGCCGGACACTGGCTGGGGATGGATGTACACGATGTGGGCGATTACAAAATCGATGGCAACTGGCGTTTGCTTGAGCCCGGCATGGTGCTCACTGTTGAGCCGGGGATCTACATTGCTTCGGGTAACAGGAAAGTCGACAAACGCTGGTGGGGTATCGGTGTTCGAATCGAGGACGATGTTGCAGTTACCGCTGACGGGCATGAAGTGCTGACAGAAGGCCTGCCCAAAACCGTCAAGGACATTGAAGCCTTCATGGCCCAGGGGCAATGAGTCTCTGCAAGGCATCCCGATATGATCTGGTGATAGTCGGCGCCGGCATGGTCGGTGCCAGCCTGGCCTGTATTCTTGACCAGGCGAGGCTGGAAAAACCCCTGAATATCCTGCTTGTGGAGTCGACCCCGGTTGACCTTCAGGCTCCTCCTACCCAGCCATCCTTTGATGCACGTACTACCGTGTTGTCCCATGGCACAGTCAGCTACCTGAAAACCCTGGGACTCTGGGAAGCGATGGCCGCGGACACTGCCGCCATCAATCACATTCATGTCTCTGATCAGGGCCGTTTTGGTGCAGTGCGCATGAGCAGTGAGGAGCAGGGTGTGGATGCCCTGGGTTATGTGGTGGAAAACCGTTTGCTGGGCACTATGTTCAACAGCGCTTTGGCCGGCGCAACCTCCGTGGAGTTATGCAGCCCGGTGAAGGTTACCGCCATCAGGCCGCTGGCTGACGGGATGCAGGTTTCACTGTCCCGGGATGACCAGGAACTGATTATTTCCACGCCGCTGGTAGTGGTGGCTGAAGGAGGGCGCTCGGGTCTTTGCGAGAAACTGGGCATTGAACGGTTGAGTGAGTCCTATGGTCAGCAGGCCATCATCGCCAACGTGGCCTTCACCTTGCCCCATGACAATGTTGCCTGTGAGCGATTCACACCCAAAGGCCCCTTGGCCCTGCTGCCTTTACCAGACCTGGATGGACAGCACCGTGCTGCCCTGGTCTGGACCCATCCCAATGCCGAGGCGGGAGACATTCTGGCCTTGAATGATCAGGATTTTCTTGCCCGGTTGCAGGACGAATTCGGTCATCGTTTTGGTGAATTCATCCGGGTTGGTGAGCGTCATGCCTATCCTCTTAGTCTGGTAGAGGCATCTGAACAGGTTCGGCCAGGATTGGTGTTGCTGGGGAATGTGGCCCATTCCCTGCATCCTGTTGCCGGGCAGGGATTCAACCTGGCGTTCAGGGATACCATGCGACTGGCAGAGATACTGCTAGAGGGGGTCGGGGCTGGTCAGAGCCCGGGCGATATTCATAATCTGCAGCGCTACCTGGCGCAGGTTCGTCAGGATCAGGACAGGACTGTCGGTTTCAGCCATTACATGACCCGTCTGTTTTCCACCGACAATATCGTGGCCACCTGGGCCCGAAAATTTGGCCTGTTCAGTATCGATTTGTCCCTACCGCTCAGGCAGGCTTTTGCCCGTCGTGCCATGGGACTGGCAGACCGGCAGGTCAAACTCGAAGGCATACTCTGACCGGGGCATCATAGTACATGGATATCCTGAATTTGCCGGAACACATTCGTATCCTTGAGGAGTTGATCCTGCACCAGGATTTTTCCGGCAACCCGGATGCACTTGAAACCCTTCTGGCCGAAGATTTTCGTGAGATCAATCCGGAAGGCAGGGAGGTCTCCAGGCAGGATGTTATCAACTGGCTCATGGCGAAGAACCCGGCATCACGCTGGGAATTTTCCGAATTTGAGGCCAGGGAACTGGCAGCAGGACTGGTCATGGCCACGTATTACGCCCGGCAAATCGTGCCCGAAAAAGCCTCGCGCGGTGGGGCCAGGCACTGTTCCATCTGGCGCAAAACAGACCAGGGTAAAAGCTGGCAACTTGAATATCACCAGTCCACCCGAACCCAGCCGCATTGAGTTGAACCTGTTTCAACATTAAGACCATGGTTCAGTGTCAGTATTCCGGATCTGTTCGCCGGTGCCGCTTGCAGGTTCCGGAGAACGCAGACGTACATCCCTGTACGCTCGGCCTCGGCATCCCTGCCGAGGACGTCTCCAGAACCTGCAAACGGCACCGGCTTGAAGACTGCAGGCGTGGAGAATTATTCACAGAGAATTATTCCGAGACAACTCCAAACTTGACGTCAGCACCCTGTTCCATCAAACTCGCCGCCCTATGAACACAAGCACACAACTTTTACAGACAAACTGGTGGTGGCTCGATACGTCGGGCAGCCAGCAGCTTTCCCGGCAGGTGTAACAGAAACATCCTGTCGATTCATGCTTAAAAAAGGCCGCCCGGAAATCCAGGCGGCCTTTTTTCTTGCGTACGAAAAATTAATATCCAAGCCCGCCCTGGAAAGCCGGACCGGCAAAACCTGGGAGAAGGGCTATGACCACCATACGATCAACACGTTATAAAACCGCAGGCGACATCATCATTTATCGCGCCAGTGTCGGCTGCGACTACCTGAATTCGACGGCTGAAATCAGCACGGCCCTGGATCAGTGTCACGGGGCGTTGTTCAGTTCCGGTTTCGAGTTTCCGGGGCGCTATACGCGCTGGGATGTCGGATTCACCAACCCGCCGCTGATGTTGCAGTCCTATGGTCGTCAGTTGGAGATTGTGGCGTTGAATGAACGTGGGCAGGTGTTGCTGGCGATGCTTGATCCGGTCATGACCGGTAGCGATACCGTGGCAGAGGTGAAAAAGGACAAGGACAGACTTGTTCTTACTCTTGTCCATGCCGAGCCGGTGTTTTTTGAAGAAGAACGCAGTCGCCAGATCACGGTGTTTTCCGTCCTGCGTAAAATTATCAAGGTGTTTTACAGCACCGAGGATAATTTCCTCGGCCTTTACGGTGCCTTTGGTTACGAGCTTGCCTTTCAGTTCGAGGAAGTGGAACGCAAACTGGTACGAGATTCGGGTACCCGTGACCTGGTGCTTTACCTGCCTGATGAAATACTGGTGCTGGATCACCAGAAGGAACAGGCCCGGCGTCACA
This sequence comes from uncultured Enterobacteriaceae bacterium, assembly GCA_964490145.1. Lineage (GTDB taxonomy): Bacteria > Pseudomonadota > Gammaproteobacteria > Pseudomonadales > Pseudohongiellaceae > Eutrophocola. The sequence goes on along the minus strand of CAZBBS010000001.1, from coordinate 63,048 downwards.
GTTATGATTTCGAGGCAGAAGGGCTGACAACCGGTCATCTCCCACGTATGGGTGCGGCCTCTGGATTCAGGATGCCGGAGTATGATGAAACCGTCGGGAGATGCGATCATCAGGCGGGGGAATATGCTGAAACCGTCAGGAAAGCACGCCAGTATTTTGCGCGAGGCGACCTGTTCGAGGCTGTCCCCGGGCAGCTCTTCCAGGAACCCTGTATCGATTCCCCATCCTGTATTTTCGAGCGGCTGAAAACCCGCAATCCTTCGCCCTATGGGGCGTTCATTAACCTCGGTGAAGAGGAATTCCTGGTGGCAGCGTCGCCGGAAATGTATGTTCGTGTTGAACAGGCTGAGCAGGGTTTGCGCGTTGAAACCTGTCCGATCTCCGGCACTATTGCCCGGGGGACAAATGCCATGGAAGACGCAGCTCAGGTCAGGGAACTGCTCAACTCCCTCAAGGATGAGTCGGAGTTATCCATGTGTACGGATGTGGACCGTAATGACAAGTCCCGGATCTGTGTTCCGGGATCGGTGCAGGTCATCGGCCGGCGGCAGATTGAAATGTATTCTCGCCTCATTCATACCGTGGATCATGTTGAGGGCATAATCCGGCCGGAATTTGATGCCCTGGATGCTTTCCTTACCCATATGTGGGCGGTGACCGTAACAGGAGCGCCCAAACAGTCTGCCATTCAGTTCATTGAGGATCATGAAAAGTCACCGCGCCGGTGGTATGGCGGTGCCATGGGGTTTCTGAAATTCAATGGTGAGATCAACACCGGCCTGACCCTGCGAACCATCCGGATCGAAAACGGCTTGGCTGAAGTCAGGGCAGGGGCAACCCTGTTGTTTGATTCAGACCCCGAGGCAGAGGAAGCAGAAACCCGGCTGAAGGCATCCGCGCTGCTGTCTGCCATCAGGAATGATTATCCCGTGGACACTAAGCGTATCGAAAGCTGTAGGGGAACGGATGGCAAGGGTTTGAACGTGCTCATGGTGGATCATCAGGACTCTTTCGTGCATACACTATCGGCATACTTTCAGGCAGAGGGTGCGCAGGTCAGAACAGTGCGCCCTGAACTGGTTGCCGCTGTGCTGGAGCAGTTCCCTGCTGATCTGGTGGTCCTGTCACCAGGGCCCGGACGCCCCGCTGATTTCAGGTTGTCAGAGACGCTGGCACGTTGTGTGTCCAGAAATCTGCCGGTATTTGGTGTTTGTCTCGGATTGCAGGGAATTGTCGAGTATTTCGGTGGGACATTGAAATCCCTGGACTATCCGATGCATGGCAAGGCCTCTGTGTTGGCTGAAACCGGAGGGAGCCTGTTTGCCGAAGTTCGCAACGACATTGCTATCGGGCGTTATCACTCACTGGTGGCTGCTGACATGCCGTCCTGTCTCAAGGTGACGGCGAGAACCGCTGACGCCTTGGTGATGGCCATTGAGCACGAGTCCCTGCCAATCAGTGCGGTTCAGTTTCATCCGGAATCAATATTGAGTCTCGGGGATGATGCCGGTGTAAAAATCATCCGCAATGTGCTCAGGCAAGTTACAATGCGCCATGCCGCCTGAGTCAGGCGGCAAAGTATTAACGACATCAGGATACATCATGAAATTCGCAGAGTTCGATCTGGATAACGGGTTGCTCAAGGGGCTGGAAAAACTCGGCCTGAAAACCCCAACGCCCGTTCAGGAGCAGGTTATCCCTGCGGTGCTGACCGGCAAGGACATCCAGGCCAGCGCCAGGACCGGCAGCGGCAAAAGTGCGGCGTTCATGCTGCCCCTGCTGCAACTGATGATTGCCAAGCCGGCACCAAGAACGGCAACCCGTTGCCTGGTCCTCAGTCCGACCCGGGAACTGGCCATGCAGCTGGACAAGCATTGCCGTGATCTGTCCCGGTTTACCGACATTGATTCCCTGGTCATTGTGGGTGGCGAAGGGTTCAAGGAGCAGCAGGCCAGGCTGCGTAAAAATCCTGAAGTGGTCATAGGTACTCCCGGGCGTCTGCTTGAGCATGTGCAAAAGGGTTCGCTGGAACTGGATGATCTGGAATTCCTGGTGCTGGATGAAGCCGACAGAATTCTTGATATGGGCTTCAGGGATGATGTCATGGCCATTGTCGAGCGTTGCAACGCAAAGCGGCAAACCCTGCTGTTGTCAGCCACCCTGGAACATCAGGGGATCGGCAATATTTCCCGTGAAGTCCAGCGCTCACCTCAGAAAATCAGTATTGACAGTCATCGCAGTGCCCACAGCAATATCCGGCAGGAAATCATTCTTGCTGATGATCCGGGACATAAACAGCAATTGTGTAACTGGCTGCTGGCCAATGAGGAATACGGCAAAGCCCTGGTTTTCACCAACACCCGGGTACATGCAGAGGAGTTGGCCGTCTTTTTAATCCGCCAGGGTCAGCGAGCTGCCTGTTTGCACGGTGAAATGCTGCCGGATGAGCGAAAGCGGGTTATGCATTTGTACCGTGACGGCAAAGTCAAGGTCCTGGTTGCCACAGACCTGGCTGCCCGTGGGCTGGATGTGCCGGAAATTTCCCTGGTTATCAATTACGCCCTGGCCCGGTCGGGGGACGAATATGTCCATCGCATTGGTCGAACCGGGCGCGCAGATGCCACAGGTGTGGCCATCTCACTGGTGTCCCCGCAGGAATGGAACAGGATGGAAAGTATCAGCCGCTATCTTGCTGTGACATTCACCCAGCGTGAAGTCAGCGAGTTGCCTGCCCGTTTCAAGGGGCCTACCGGCAAGAAGAAACCGGTCCGCAAGGGTAAGCCAAAAGCCAAGGTCGACCCGGCCGAAAAAGCGAAAGCCAAGGCAAAGCAGCGGCATAAAAACCGGAAGAATATCGGCAAACGCCGCTCGCCCAGTGCAGATAAACTGCCTGAATCAGGGAAGGGTAATGCAGAAAAGCCGGAAGAGAAGCAGGTATGGAAGCAAAAGCCTGCCGGTTCAGTTGCCAGAAAATCTGACAAGAAAAAGTCCGGGCCCGATCAGGACGGGATGACGCCGTTAACCCGTCGTTAACGGCCAGGCCGGTTTACATCACCAGTTGATATTGCCTGCCAGCAGTGTGCTGAACTGTTCAACGGCTTCATCTTTCTCACCAACCACGACCAGGTTGCCGCCAGGTGTTGGTGTGATGACTCCGTTGAAGCGCTCGTCGGCAATTGAGGTTTCCCGTTCAACAGGGGTGTTGGGAATGACCATGACCGTTAAAGGTCCGGAATTGCCCTTCATGACCAGATGAACTCCCCGTATACCCTTATCAAAGTCCACCCAGCAGTCCTTGGAAAAGTTGATGGTGACATTGGCCATTTCTTCCGAATCCTCAAACACCTTGCCCACATAATCACTCATGAACTGGTTGGCTTCTTCCAGGGTGATGGGGGTGTCGTCCTCCAGAAAAGGCAGCTCGGAATAGATATGGCTAAATACCATGGTTTCCATGGGTTTGGTGTCGTTCTGCAGGACAAGGGCGAGAACACCAATGGCCACAATCAAACCGGCAGCATATTGCATATTGCGGCGCCAGAAACTGTCGTTGGCAGCAGCCACAGCAGTATCCGGGTGCAGGATTCCTTCTGGAATATCGAGCAGGGTCTGTTTCAGGCCTTCGGGCGCAGAAACAGTTTCCAGACCGGCCTTGAGCGAGGTGTCAAAGGCGCGTAATTCCGCGACCAGGGCTTCACGCCCGGGGCTTGCCGTCATGGCGTCCAGAAAATCAGGCGAGTCATCATGGGGGTTGGCATGGGCCCGCTGATTAAAAAGTTCATCGTTCATGTTCAGGTCTCTCTGGTAGCTCCACTTGTCAGCCAGCTACACTTTCTCTTTCCTTATCTATCTTGTTTCTTTATTTGCATTTGCTTCATTTACTTCTTGGTTAAGTTCCAGCTTTGCTGCAAGTCAACTTTCCCTGCCGATCTCCAGTATGGTCATGCCTGAAGCTTTATGGCTTTCCTTGCAGCGTCCCGGACAATTACCGTGGCAGACATAGACACAATCGGCAGAAAAAAATTTCAGTTAAATCCTGATCAGGAAAAATTCCCGGTTCAATCACTCCTCGTCCCGGTCTTCCAGCTGCTCCCGGAGCTTGTTCCTGGCCCGGAACAGCCGGGTCATGACGGTGTTGTTGTTCAAATCCAGCATGGTAGCGATCTCTTCGCCACTGAAACCGCCAATAACCTGCAGGATTAGCGGTTCGCGATATTCGGGTTCCAGTTCAGCCATGGCTTTATGCAGCAGGTCCCGTTCCAGCATTTCATCAGGTTCATGCTTCTGCTTATCCGGCAGGGAGTAATCATCCAGGTCATCGGTTTCCGGACGGTATTTTTCATAAAGACGGGCGTTTTCCCGCCGCAGAATAGTGAAAAGCCAGGCCTTGGCTGCTGCCGGATTTTCAAGACTGTCGAGTGCGCGCCAGGCCCTCAGAAAGGTTTCCTGTGCCAGATCCTCGGCCACCTGCCGGCTTTTACTGAGCCAGTAGGCATAGCGAAAGATGTCATTGTAGTACTCGGCAACCAGGCTCTCGTATTGAGCCTTCTTGCTCCCGGTACCTTTAATGACCGTTGCATTGTCTTTTTCTTTCGTTGCCATACAGCGTTTAAAAAATCTTTAAAAACAGGGGGTTCCATGGAAAACAGCGTTCAATTATGGACGATTGCCGCCTGTGATAGCAAGGCTTGTTGAGAATCATTCACAATTAATCGTCCGTTAAATTTACGTTAAATTAAATGATATCCTTGAATTGTCTTTACCGAATCTTAATGGATCGGTGCTACGCTTTGCGACCATCGTAAACGTGTAGAAACCCTGGAATTCACCTGCCCATGAGCAAGAAAAAGATAGTCGTTATTGAAGATGAACCGGATATCCTGGAAGTCCTCGGGTATAACCTGAAGCGGGAAGGATACGAGGTATTTTCCGCCACCAACGGCAATCTGGGGATGTCCCTGGTCAACAAGGAAACGCCTGATCTGGTACTTCTGGATCTTATGTTACCCGGTATGGATGGCATTGAGATTTGCAGCAGCATCAAGAAAAATCCGGCCACCCAGAATACCCTCATCATCATGGTTACCGCCAAGGGTGAGGAGAGCGATATCGTCCTGGGACTGGGGGTGGGAGCCGATGATTACATCACCAAGCCTTTCAGTCCAAAGGAGCTGGTAGCCAGGGTCAAGGCGGTCCTGCGCCGGGGTAATGTGGTCGACAGCCAGCCCCTGACGGATCAGGTTAAAGTGGGTAATCTCCTGATTGATGCCAGTAAATATGAAGTAGTAATAGATGGCCGTGAGGTCAGGCTGACTGCCACTGAATTTCGACTCCTGCATTATCTTGCGAGCAATCCGGGACGGGTCTTTTCCCGAGAACAGTTGTTGAGCCGTGCCATGGGTGATGATGTGGTCGTGGTGGACCGGAATATTGATGTTCATATTCGGGGTATCCGCAAGAAAATGGATATCGACCCTCCGTTGATCGAAACCATCCGGGGTGTTGGCTACCGCCTTCGCGATATTTCCTGACCGGCATGCCTTATAATCAAGCCCGGTAGCCGAACCCCAATTTTTCCGGCCGTTGGAGGACACCGCATTCCATGCTGATCAAGTCACCATATTTTTGGCGCACCCTTCTGGGGTACGTGATAGTGGCGTTGATCGGCACCTTTCTCTTTGCCGCCACGTTAATAGGGCGCAGCGCCAGCCAGATACGATCGACCCTGGATGATGAGATGCGGGTGACAGCTGATCTGCTGGTTCTGGCCTCCACACCACTCATCCAGAACCTGAATTATCCGGCCATCCGGGATATGGTCGGCACGGTATCGGAGGATACTGCCCTCAGGATCACCATTATTGATAACAATGGTGTTGTGCTAGCGGACTCCCATGAAGATCCTTACAGCATGAACAACCATCTGCGGCGCCCGGAAATCCAGGCCGCCAATTTCAGCGGCGAAGGTCGCGCAGAGCGCTACAGCTACACGCTGGAGGAAAATTTTACCTACCTGGCCAAGCCGGTAAGGGCCCGGGATGGGCTAACCGGGTTCGTCAGGGTGGCCAAACCGGAAGCCTCCCTGCGTACGACTATTCGGACATCGCAATTGTTCATACTGCAAAATGCCGCCATCATGGCCTTTGTCATTTTGCTGCTGGCTTTTTACCTGGCGGCCCGCCAGGCAGGTAAGGTGGCAGAACTGACCAGGGTCGCTGAGGAAATAGCCGGCGGTAATTTTGCGCGCCGAATTCCCGAAGGCAACTCCCTGGGATTCAAGCGGCTGGCCGAGGCAATCAATGGCCTGGCCAGAACGTCAGCTCGGGGAATGACAGAAATCACCTCGGACAGGAACCGCCTTTCCACGATCTTTACCTGTATGGTAGAAGGGGTAATCGATGTGGATATGGACCAGAATATCCTGCACATCAATGAGGCAGCAGCCCGCCTGCTGTCCCTGAGTGAAAAGCAAAGTGTTGGCAAACCCCTGTGGCAGGAAATTCGCAATCAGGAAATCATCAATGCCATGGATGAGGCCATACGGACACAGTCCGTGATCAAAACCCAGATGCGCCTGAATAAAAAAGCAGGTCAACAGGTGGTTGATATCTATGCGGCGTCCCTGAGTGACGATAATGGCGAGCCAATAGGGGCTGTCCTGGTATTGCATGACATTAGTGAGCTGGAGAGCCTGGGCAGGGTCAGGACCGACTTTGTTGCCAATGCCTCGCATGAGCTGAAAACCCCGATAACTGCCATTCGCGGGCTTGCCGAAACCATTCTTGGTGATGAGGATGTGGACAAACCAACGCTGATGCATTTTGTTGAGCGTATGCATGCCCAGAGCCTGCGGCTGTCACAACTGGTCGGTGACCTGATGACGCTTTCCAGGCTCGAAAACAGCCAGAACAAGGATGAATTTGTCAGTATCAACTTCACCGACCTGGTGCGTCGGGCAGTCAAGGCCGCAGTGGCCAATGCAGAACAAAAGCATCAGGCGCTTAATATTGAGTTGCCCGAAGAGGATATTCAGATATTCGGGGACAGGCAGAATCTGAGTCAGCTCGTCGACAATCTCATCGACAATGCCATTAAATACACGCCGGAAGAGGGTTCCATATTTGTGTCAGTGGTCAACAATGATGGGATTGCCCAGCTGCAGGTCCGGGATACCGGCATCGGTATCAGCCCGCAGTATCAGCAGCGGGTATTCGAGCGCTTTTATCGTGTAGACAAGGCCCGCTCCCAGAGCCTGGGTGGTACCGGCCTCGGACTTTCCATAGTCAAGAATATTGCTGAAAAGCATGGCGGCTCGGTTGGCGTGGAAAGTCAGCTGGGAAGTGGCTCCACCTTTACCCTGAAATTGCCGTTGGAGAATCTCTCACCTCGCCCGGCATAAATAAACAGGAAAAAATAAAGGCATAAAAAAACGGGATCACATTATGTGATCCCGTTTTTGCTTTCGACAAACTGATAGTTTCAGCTTATGCCATTAGAAGGACACATCCCACTGTACGCGGAAGCGATTATCTGAGGCTTCCTGTGTAAAGAATGCGTCGTCCAGGGTCAGGTGGGAGAAATCAACCGTGACCTTGTTGTTATGGCCTTTGATGAACCAGTTGGCACCGATAGTGGCTTCACGTCGCTCGTTTTCAAGCGCCCTGTTAGTAGAACTGGGCTCATCCACAAAAGCGTAACGTGCCGCCAGTTCCAGCTGCTCGGGAACATTCGGGAACATATGGTGGAAGAAATAACCAGCCTGGATGTAACCACCGGTCAGCACATGCCTGCTGCTGTCAGAGCTGTCCTTGATGACTTTACGATGGTATTCCTGCTGGGCAGAGAATCCGCGGTACTTGAAGGCGAACTCTTCAACCACCTGCTCGATATCGAATTGATCGGGGCTGGCATTTGCGGGGCTGTCAAAACCGTCCAGGTTGCCGCAACCAGAGGAGGACCAGCGCGTGCAAGGGCTCTTGGTTGTCATCCCGGCAATTGCAAAGCTGCCTGTCGGTTTGTCGGTATATTCAACGTCAGTCTGGCGCCAATCAAGGTCACGGCCCATGAAGTTCCACTGCAGCCTGCCCATGTACATCAGATTATTGTCTGCATTGTTCACGCTGCGGCCTTCACCGTTGAATACACCTGCATAGAATCGCATATCAGCAGGGGTTTCCTTGAACAGGTGGCCCCTGGCCTGGATGCCTACCTGTCGGTCAATGGTGAATACGCGGTTGGCGATGGAGCGCTCAACAAACTGCTGGCGTCCGGAGGAGTCCACGCGCTCGCGGTTCAGGTCGACTTTCCACTGGCCTACGCGAATACCACCCCAATCCCATTTGGCAATGTCGAGTCGCCAGTCAATAACGCGGGCGCTGGAAGAGGAGCTGCTGTCATCAACATCGCGTGAGGGCTGCAGGTCCACTTCGAAGTAGTAGCTCAGCCAGGGCTGGAAGCCGCGGCCGCCGATTTTCATGCGCAGGCGACGGGCTTCGAAGTTGTTTTGAGTACCCGAGTTGAAGTCGGAAAGTTTCCGCGGGTCTGAGCGGTAAGGGGTGGTAAAGCGGGTCTGGGCGCGCCACTGCAGGTCGGTACGCCAGGCGCCGTCACGGGTTTGAAAGCGAAAGCCGCTACTGGTCTGGTTGGTGGTTACAGGCATGGCTTCCTCAAGCTGCTGGGAAACCTGGGCAGCAATTCGCTCATCCAGATCTACGACCTGGACAGCCACATTTTCGGAAGCGGGGGCTGCAACGAAATCAGAGCTGCTGAGCGACTCTTTCTGGATCAGGGTATCGTACTGTTCCTGGGTGATTGCACCATTCTGGAGCAGTATATCCAGCAGGGCTTCATCTGCTGCATAAGCGGTCGCTGACGCGCCGAATAACGCTGCAGCAAGCACTGCCTGCTTCAATTTAAAAGGGGTGTTTTTGAGACTCATTGGGAAGACTCCATACCGTCTGGGGGAGAAAAATTTACCGGCGCATTCTTCCAGAGAATTATTAAGATTGTGTGAAGGTGATGTTAATTTTTAAATTTAAAGTAAAGCCTGGATAAAGCTTTTATAAATCCGAACAACAGAAAAGGGAGAGGTTGGGGGGAAGAGCAGTATTTCTGTTGTCTGCCTCTGGGAAATAGTCGTTTTTCATTAAGAAATTTACAGAAAGAAATCGCTATCTTTATGAAACCTTAACAGAGCAGTGTGACAATTGCCGCCATCAAAATTGGCTAATCTACGGGAACTCTGGCTATGAACACTTCCTCCTTATCTAATGTTAAACATCTGAAATTGCTGGCCCTGCTGGGCACGGCCATCCTGGTGGGTGCCTGCTCACAGGATGAGGGCTCTGCTGATGCAGCCCAGGCAAACGACAACCAGTTGACAGGCCAGGTCAGCCTGGACGGCTCCAGCACCGTTTTTCCGATCAGTGAGGCGGTGGCTGAGGAGTTTCTGGCGGTAGCTCCACGGGTACGCGTACCGGTGGGTGTTTCGGGCACCGGTGGTGGATTCAAGAAATTCCTGGCCATGGAAACCGATATCAATGATGCCTCACGCCCGATCAAGGATTCCGAAAGGGCTACTGCAGAAGCCAATGGTATCGACTTCCTGGAAATTCCGGTGGCTTTTGATGGTTTGTCAGTGGTGATCAACCCTGCCAATGACTGGGTGGATTCCCTGAGCGTGGAAGAATTACAGCGTATCTGGCAACCAGGCAGCATGGTCGATAGCTGGGATGATGTCAGGCCCGAATGGCCTGCAGAGCCCCTGCGCCTTTATGGACCGGGCACTGACTCCGGAACATTTGATTACTTCACCGAGGCGGTTAATGGTGAATCCGGTGCATCCCGTCCTGATTACACCGCCAGCGAAGATGATAATGTGCTGGTGCAGGGCATTGCCGGTGACCAGTTTGCCATGGGCTTCTTTGGTTTTGCCTACTACGTGGAAAACCAGGACAAGCTGAAAGTGGTCCTCATTGATGGTGGTAATGGTCCGGTAGCGCCGACGCCTACAACCATCAACGACGGTACCTACAGTCCGCTGTCTCGCCCTATCTTCATTTATCTGAATACGGCCAGCCTGGCACGTCCGGAAGTCAGCGCTTTTGTTGATTTCTATATAGACAATGCCGGCGCCCTGGCCAGTGAAGTGGGTTATATCGCTCTGCCTGAAGCCATGTACCAGGAATCCCGGGACAAGGTTGCGGCTTATCAGCATTAACCCCAACTTTTGCTGAAGTTGGTTGTCGAGTTGGTCTACAATGCGCCCTGAAAACGGGGTGGCAAGAGTCAGGTAATGACGAAAACTACGGAAACTGCACAGGCCGGTGAGCTTATCTCGCCGGCCTTCGATTCTCAGGCGTCCATCAAGAAATCCGGTGTTCGCTGGGGAGAATTCGTCATCAAGGGCTGGCTGGGTGTCTGTGCCCTGATTTCCATCCTGACCACGGCAGCCATTGTTTTTCTGCTGCTCAAGGAAACCTTCAACTTTTTTGAGAATGTCTCTCCGGGGGAGTTCTTTCTGGGCACCACCTGGACCCCCCTGTTCGAACCCAGCTCTTTCGGTGTGTTGCCGCTGGTCTGGGGCACAATGCTGGTCACCGTTGGTGCTGCCCTGATCGCCATTCCCACCGGTCTGGCCAGTGCTATCTACCTGAGTGAGTACGCCTCTGACCGGGTGCGCCGGATCATCAAACCGGTGCTGGAATTGCTGGCGGGGATCCCGACCGTGGTCTATGGGTATTTCGCCCTGACCTTTGTCACTCCGATGCTGCGAAACATTTTTCCGGACCTCCAGGTGTTCAATGCCCTCAGTGCCGCCATCGTGGTGGGAATCATGGTGCTGCCGATGGTGGCCACCCTCAGTGACAATGCACTAAGAGCTGTACCCGTCAGCCTGCGCCAGGGCGCCTATGCCCTGGGTGCGACCTCCTATGAAGTGACCACCCGTGTGGTGGTGCCTGCTGGCCTGTCTGGTGTGATGGCATCATTCCTGCTGGCCATTTCCCGGGCTATCGGTGAAACCATGGCCGTGACGCTGGCGGCTGGTCAGACGCCAAACCTGTCCCTGAGCATGTTTGAGAGCATCCAGACCATGACCTCCTACATTGTCCAGGTCAGCCTGGGGGATACCCCCACCGGTGGCGTGGCCTACCAGACCCTGTTTGCTGTAGCGACCCTGCTGTTTGCCATCACCCTGACCATCAATATCATTTCCCAGATTATCCTGAACCGGTTCAGGGAAGTGTACGACTAATTCGACGAGTGACCTGACGTGGCATTTTCCTCTACTGAACAAGAAAAGCTGAACCTGGCCAGGCGGCACAGGAAAGCCCGGTTGTTTTCGCGTTTTTGCGGGGCCATCACCTGGTCCGGTGTCCTTTTGCTCGCTGTCCTGTTGTACCAAGTCTCCATAGAGGGATTTCACTGGCTGGACTGGCAGTTTGTCGACAGCTTTCCTTCCCGCTTCCCCGAAAGGGCTGGGGTCAAATCCGCCCTCGTAGGTACGCTGTGGCTGATTATCCTGGTGGCCATGATTTCCATCCCGGTGGGCGTTTCCACAGCCCTGTATCTCGAAGAGTTTGCCGGTAAAGGCCGTATTGCCAAGATTATTGAAGTGAACATTGCCAACCTGGCAGGGGTGCCATCCATTGTGTATGGTATTCTGGGCCTGGCGGTTTTCGTGCGTTACATGTTGCTGGAAAGGAGCCTGATTTCAGGTGCCCTGACCATGAGTCTGCTGATTCTGCCGGTGATCATTATTGCCAGCCGGGAAGCCATCAAGACAGTACCGCAAAGTATTCGTTATGCGGCGTACTCCCTGGGAGCGACCAAATGGCAGACGACCTGGGCCCATGTGTTACCTGCCTCTTTTCCGGGCATCATGACAGGTGTCATCCTTGCCCTGTCACGTGCTATCGGCGAAACCGCTCCCCTGATCATGATCGGCGCCAATACCTTTGTGGCCTTCCTGCCCGAAGGTCCGATGGACGCGTTCACCGCATTGCCGATCCAGATTTACAACTGGGTGTCCCGTCCCCAGGAAGAGTTTCATGAGCTGGCCGCGGCTGGCATCATCATATTGCTGGCTGTGCTCCTGATCATGAACGCTACAGCTATTTATATCCGCAATAAAACCGAACGGAGATTGAAGTAATGAGTCCTCCTGGCATGGATCCGTCCACCGCGGAAGTCGGTCAGCCAATGCACAAGAAATCTGTGCTGGAGCTGCGCGACGTCAATATTTATTACAGTGAGAAAAGGGCGGTGAACAACGTGTCCTTCAATATCCGCCGTAACAAGATCACGGCCATTATCGGCCCGTCCGGTTGTGGTAAAAGCACCCTGCTGCGCTCTCTGAACAGGATGAACGATTTTGTGGAAGGAGCCAGGGTCGAGGGTGAACTGCTATTTGGAAATGAAAACCTGTATGGCAGTGATGTTGATCCGGTTGAGGTGCGTCGCCGTATCGGCATGGTGTTCCAGAAACCAAATCCCTTTCCGAAGTCCATTTATGACAATATTGCCTGGGGACCGAAAATCAACGGCTACAAGGATTCCACGGATGAACTGGTCGAGCGTTCCCTGAAACAGGCGGCCCTGTGGGAAGAAGTGAAAGACAGACTGCACGATTCCGCTCTTAATCTGTCAGGGGGGCAGCAACAGCGTTTGTGTATTGCCCGTGCCCTGGCCATGGAACCTGAAGTGCTGCTGATGGATGAACCCTGTTCTGCCCTGGATCCGATTTCCACGTCACACATCGAAGACCTGATGTTTGAACTGAAAGAGCAGTACACCATCGTGATCGTGACCCATAACATGCAGCAGGCTGCCAGGATTTCCGATTACACGGCCTTTATGGAAATGGGCGATTTGATAGAATTCAATGTCACCAAGCGCATTTTCACGCGCCCGGCTATCAAGCGCACAGAGGAATACGTCACTGGCCGATTCGGTTGATACGGATAAGGTTGAGAGAGAGTTATGTCATTACATTTACAGCGTGACCTGGAAAAGCTCAAGAAGGAAATCCTTAAATTGGGCAACCTGGTTGAAACAGCGATCAACAATGCCATTCTTGCCCTGCAAAACCGGGAAGCCACGTATTTGGATGAGGTTTTCAGACAGGAGCATCTTATCAATGACATGGAAGTGAAGATCGAAGAGGACTGCCTGAAGATTCTCGCCTTGCACCAGCCGGTGGCCGGCGACCTGCGTTTTATCGTGGTAGCGCTAAAGGTCAATAATGACCTGGAAAGAATGGGTGATTTTGCCACCAATATTGCGAAACGGGCCAGGGACCTGATGATTGAGGAGCCCATTCCGACACTGCCTGAATTCGTCAACGATCTGCCTGACCTGGTCAGGACCATGGTGCGAAAATCACTGGATGCCCTGGTGAAGCTGGATCAGGATCAGGCTGAGGAAGTCATCGCCATGGATGACCAGGTGGACCAGATCAACCGTGACATGTATGCCGTGGTCAAGAAGGAACTATACGAACATCCGGCCAATGCCGAAAGTGCTATCAACCTGCTGTCATGCTCCCGTTACATGGAGCGCATTGCTGACCTGAGCACCAATATCGCAGAAGATGTGATTTTCATGGTGGAAGGCAAGGTTATCAGGCACGCCGATTAAGCCATGCGCATTCTCCTGCTACTGCTTGTCACCACCAGCCTTGCCGGCTGCGGATCAGTCTCAACCCGGGACGAATCAATACGTGTGGATGATGTCATCGCTACCTATGTGAGTATTGCACAGGCGTCCTACGGGGATTCCCTGCTCACCGCACGGGAGCTGGATACAGCCATTGATGGGTTTCTTGTGTCTCCTTCTGATGCCACCCTGGCACAGGCCAGACAGGCCTGGCTTGCCGCCCGCATCCCATACCAGCAGACCGAAGCCTTTCGGTTTGGTAATCCGGTGGTTGATGAATGGGAAGGCCGGGTGAATTCCTGGCCGCTGGATGAAGGGCTGATCGATTACACCGCAGCATCCTATGGCTCAGAATCCGATTTCAATTATTTCTATTCTGCCAATGTCATTGCCAACAGGATCCTGGATGCCGGCGGTGTCATGGTGGATGCCATTGCCATCACACCACAGTTCCTCGCGGAAGAGCTTCATGAACTGGATGGTGTGGCAGCCAATGTTGCCACCGGTTATCACGCCATTGAATTTTTGCTTTGGGGACAGGACCTTAATGGCACCGATCCGGGTGCCGGCAACCGTCCCTGGACTGATTACTCGCTGACCGACTGCACCAACGGCAACTGTGATCGCCGCCGCGATTATCTGAAGTCTGCCGCCACCCTGCTGGTCAGTGACCTGGAGGAAATGGTGCAAAACTGGCAGGAAGGTGGCGCCGCCTGGAATGACCTGATGGCCAAAAATCCGGAAGGGCAGTTATCCACCATCCTTACCGGTATGGGCAGCCTGGCCTATGGTGAACTGGCGGGTGAGCGTATCCGTCTTGGCTTGCTGCTCCACGATCCGGAGGAGGAGCATGACTGTTTTTCCGACAACACCCATATTTCCCATTTCTATGATGCCCTTGGGATCCAGAATGTCTACTTTGGTGAATATCGGCGGGTTTCCGGTGAGAAGATTTCCGGTCCTTCAATTAATGGCATGATTCGTCAGCAGGCTCCGGCGCTCTATGCTGAAATGCGAGCCCGTCTTGAGGAAACTGAACTGGCCATGACCGCCCTGGTGGATGAAGGACGGCGTGGTAATACCTATGATGTGCTCATTGCCAGCGGTAATACTGAAGGTGAGGCCATTATCACCCGCATCGTCGATGCCCTGATGGAAGAAACCCGGACCATCGAAAAAATCATCAATGAACTGGCGCTGGCCAATGTCAGTATTGAAGGTTCAGACAGTCTGGATAATATCTGACTACCCCTGATTTCCCTTTTTAGCGATAGCGTCGCTATCGCTGTACCAGCTTTCGTCAAAGACCTTACCGCGTGTAAACTCCCCTTTTACGTGCGGCTTTACCTGTCTCTCTCAAAAAAAGCGAATGTCCAAAAAAACGCCCATAAAAGCGCTTCTTTCTCTGCTGCTTTGTCTGTTTTCGGACATTGCGAGTGTCGCTGGCCAAATCGAGGGCCTGGACTTTGCCACTGGCAAGGCCCTGTTCGACAAGAACTGGGTGCCGGCACCTTCTTCCACCACGGCCAGTGACGGTCTTGGTCCGTTTTACGATGCCCGTTCCTGTGCCCAGTGTCATCCGGATGGGGGACGGGGCAGTCGTGATGCTTCCCTGACCCTGCATATCGACGATCCGGTCTATGGAAGGCAATTACAAAAGTTTGCCGTTACCGGACTGGTGCCTGAAGCCAGAGTCCAGATATCAGAAAGCCCAAACGAAGCCGGTGTGGAGGTCAGTGCATTGCGCTACGGGCCTTTAAGCAGTGAAGGGTATTCAGCACGCATTGCGCCATCACTGCGAGGAATTGGCTTGCTGGCCCAGGTGCCGGAAGCAGATATCGAGGGTCGCGCTGATCCGGATGATGAAAATGGTGATGGTATTTCCGGACGTGTTAACCGGGTAACAGATACTGGTGCCATTGGCCGGTTTGGCTGGAAGTCTTCACAGAGTTCCCTAAGACAGCAAACCGCGCTGGCCCTGAGTCTGGATCTGGGCCTGGGGAACGTGCTGCATCCTTCTGGCTGGGGAGATTGCACAGCAGCACAGCCTGATTGCCTGGACTATCCGTCCGGGAATGATTCGGTGACAGGTCTGGAAATTCCCCCGCAGGTTCTGGACCTGCTGTTGACCTATGTCAGGGGACTGGCCCCGCAGGCAGGGGTAAACTTGACTGCCGATCGGGTGATCCAGGGTAAGCGGCTGTTTGATCAGGTTGGATGTGCTCAATGCCACACGCCTGATCTCAGGACAGGCACGAAAGACTGGCAGCCCTATACCGACTTGTTGCTACATGACATGGGTGAGGATCTTGCCGATGAGTTGAGGGAAGGCCAGGCCAGCGGCAGCGAATGGCGCACCGCTCCCTTATGGGGAATTGGTCTGATCACACGCGGTTTTCTGCATGACGGCCGGGCAGCATCAATAGCCGAGGCCATCCAGTGGCATGGCGGTGAAGGAGCCGTGGCCAGGATGAACTTTGAAGCCCTGGATGAATCTGAGCGCAGTGATATCATCCTTTTTTTGAATAGCTTATAATGAGAAGCATTATCAATTAGACGAATTCCACACCATGAAACGCTTCTTGTGCCTTCTGGCTGGTGGCCTGCTTTCCCAGGGGCTGCTCGCCCAATCCAATGAAAACTGGACCGAGGTCAACCTGGCCGTCACCGACAACCAGGTCATTCCCGCCTATGCCGATTTTGCAGCAGCTTCTGCCAGTTTGTCCGATGCTGGAAACGCCTTTTGTGCAGCGCCGGATGAGTCTTCACTCAGTCATTTTCGTGAACAATTCCATGCCAGCATGGATGCCTGGCAGGGTATCCAGCATATCCAGTTTGGCCCCATTACCTATTTCAACTGGAATTATCGTGTGCACTACTGGCCGGATGAAAAGGGCACCGGGGGCAGGCAGCTGGATGCGTTGATTGCCGGTAAAAACAGCGAGGTATTAGTGCTGGAAAATTTTGCCCGGGAAAGTGTGGGCGTACAGGGCTTTCCTGCGTTGGAACGCCTGCTGTTTGCCGATGACAGTTTGCAAGCCCTGCAAAGTGATCAATACCGCTGCCAGGTAACACAAACCATTGCCGCGAACATCAGTGATATCGCCTCGGGGGTCCACAGTCGCTGGGTGGAGGAGTTCCGCACCACAGTAGCCAATGCAGACGATCGGGGCTTTTTTGAAAATGCCGAAGATGCCACGATAGATTTTCTCAAGGCCCAGGTGGAGTCAGTGCGCCGGGTACAGCAACAGAAAGTGGAAGAAATCATTGGCGAGTCAGCCGGGCAGGAGCGTGTACGCCGTGCCGAATCCTGGCGTTCTGGCCGCTCACTGCGCAATCTCAGGGTCAATGTAGCCGCCCTGGCCACGCTGTTTAACGGTAACGGAACTCAGGCAACTCACCTGGGCAGTGTTCTGTTGCCAGAAGATGAGGTGCTGGTTGCCGAAAAGTTTGCCATTCTGCAATCCACCTTGCAGGCACTGCCGGATTCCTTTGAAGAGGCCCTGGCTGCCGAAGCGGGTTATGCCAGCCTGCAGTTGGTGGCAGCCCAGCTCGACACAGTATTTGAGACACTCGAAGCGTCACTGAAAAACACCGACCTTTACCTGGGCTTCAATTCACTGGATGGTGACTAGCGGTCCCTGTGACAAGTATGCAATTCAATCGACGAGAATTTATTGGTTTAGGCTCGCTGCTGCTGGGCAGTCCTGTGTTGGCATCTCATGGGCAGGATACGTCGTCAGCGTTGTTTCTCAGTGCAGCTTCCAACAGCAGGGATGAGCACTGGATAGTGGGATTCCGCTGGCAGGCAGAGCAGGCTGTCCCTGTGTTCCAGCATGCACTACCTGGCAGAGCCCATCATATTGCCATCCATGAAGGCCTGGGAATTTATATCGTCATTGCCAGGCGGCCGGGCAGTTATCTCTGGATAGGGGATCTGGAAAGCGGGGCCTTCCTGGCAGAAATCACTGTACCAGATGACAGGCACCTGTTTGGCCATGGCGTTTTTTCTGCTGATGGCAGTCGATTTTATGCGCCGGAAAGTGACTGGCAGGATATGACTGGTGACAGCGGCAGGATCGTCAGCTGGCAAGTGCGTCGATCGTCAGACTCTGTCAGTATGGAGCGCTTGGACGAGCATCCCAGTTATGGGGTAGGTCCCCATGAAATCCTGCTGATGCCTGACCAGGACACCCTGGTGGTTGCCAATGGCGGCATTCGAACCCATCCTGAAACGGGTCGTGAAAAACTCAATATCGATACCATGCAGCCTTCCTTGGTTTATATGAGTGCTTCCACCGGTCAGTTGTTTGAACAGCGATTCCTTGAAGAGCATTATCATCAGGCCAGTATCAGGCACATGGATCAGACTGCCGATGGCTTGATTGCGTTTGGCATTCAGTACGAGGGCGAACCTTTTGACAGCGTGCCCCTGATCGCCACCCACCGGCGGGGTGAGGCCATCAGAACCCTGTGGGCGCCGGAACCGCAGCAGGGACAGATGTCCCAGTATGTCGGGTCTGTGCGTTTTGACAATGGCGGCCGGGTGTTCGCGGCTTCCTGTCCCCGAGGCAATATGATCACGTTCTGGGACAGTGAGCGTGGTGAGATGATCGATGCTGTTCGATCTCGTGATGGTTGTGGCATATGTGCGATGGAAAGCGGTTTCCTTTTCACCACAGGTACTGGTCGGATAGCCTGGTACGATCCTGTTCAGGCCGTGACCAGGGATGTGAATGCAGAGGGTTTCGATAAACTATTCTGGGACAACCACCTGAGTATGGTTAACCCGGCAATGAAAGGCTGAATCATGAAAAAGCTGTTATTGGGGTTATTGCTGAGTTTCAGCCAGTCCATGCCTGCTGCTGAATATGATGACCCGTTCTTTCAGGAAAAACTCGAGGACCTGGGGCGGGCCCTGTTTTTTGATGTTTCCCTATCTCTGGACAAGACCCAGGGTTGTGCCAGTTGTCATGATCCGGCGCAGGCTTTCATCGACTGGCGCGGGAGTCCGGCTGGTCGCGCTGCGTCAGTAGGCAACGATTTCAAGTCCGTCGGAGATCGTAATGCGCCGACATTGGCTTATGCGGCATTGATTCCCGATTTTCATATCAACGCAGACGGTGAGTATGTTGGCGGTATGTTCTGGGATGGTCGTGAACCGGACCTGGAAGGCCAGGCAGGAGGCCCTTTCCTGAATCCCATTGAAATGCAGATGCCGGACAAGGCAGCGGTGGTGCAACGGCTACAGGAACACACCCTGTTTCCGGAAGCATTTGAAGAGCTCTGGGGCGAGAATGTTTTTGACGATGTGGATACTGCATACCGTCATATGACCGAAGCGATCGCAGCGGCAGAACGCACAGCCTTCTTTTCCCCGTTCGATTCAAAATATGACCGCTACCTGCGCGGTGAATATGATCCCACTGAGGAAGAGGAACTGGGCATGACCCTGTTCTTTTCCCAGCAGTTCACCAACTGCAACCAGTGCCATCAACTCAAACCTTTTGCTGAGAGCGAAGGGGAGACCTTCACCAGCAACAAGTATTTCAATGTGGCCACACCAGTGAATAAAGAACTGCGCGCCATCAACGGCCTGGGAGAGGATCATAAAGATCTGGGTTTGCTGGAAAACCCGGCGGTGAATGATCCTGCCCAAGCGGGCAAATTCAAAACACCGACCCTGCGCAACGTTGCCATGACAGCACCCTACATGCATAACGGGGTGTTCAATGATCTGGAAACGGTGGTGCGGTTTTACAACAAGTTCAATGCACGAGGACCGGCAGCTGACATTAATCCCGAAACCGGTGAGCTCTGGGGAGAGCCGGAAGTGGTGGAAAATATCGATATGGAAATACTGACTTCTGCACCTGCACTGGACCAGAAACGTATCAATGCACTGGTCGCCTTCATGAAAATGCTCACCGACAAACGGTATGAGCATCTGGTGAAGTAATCCCCGGGTTTCTGTAGCCGAGGTCTTTTATTCCTGCCACTGGAAGAGCATGCCCTGATACGCAGGCAACGAGCAGGAAAAAATCCGGGCACCTGGGCGAGACCGGAGTTTCCCGATGACAAAGAAGGGTATCTCAGTTTGTCGAGGATTACCTGTCCGGTTAAGCCTATTCCTTTGAAGACGAAGGACTGATATGTATCAAAGTCCGTGATACCCGTGTGAGTAACACACAGGATGATATGTCGCATTTATTGGAAGCCTTCAAGCGACTGGGTAATGCCAGTACACATATCAATGGGACCGGGTCAGAGCTGAATCTGGCCAGAAAGATTCCAGAAATAGTGTGATTCGTCGGCCTGATTGCTACCGGGTAAGCAGTATGAGGAAGGCAGTCTTTCCGTCAGTCGATCACAAATCTTGCAATCTTCAAGCCTTTCTCCGGTTCTGCTTCCTCAAATTCAGGTGCAGCCGGCAGCCAATCCTCAAGCCTGGCATTGGGCACTTCACTGTTGAACATATCCACCAGGAAATCCTTGTCCAGGAAGGGGCTGTTGAGTACGGCGATGACTGTGGCGCCCGGGTTGCACAGTTTTGGCAGTTTCCTGACCACTGACTTGTAATCCCGTTCCGCATCGAAACTGCCGCGCTGGCGTGTAGGCGGATCGATGACCACCAGGTCGTAGCGTCCGTATTGTTTTACCTTGCCCCAGGATTTGAAGATGTTATGGGGAATATTATGGATGCGCGTGGGGTCCTGCTGGTTCAGCTGATGATTGCGCATACCCCAGGCAATCACAGGTTTGGCCATATCAACATTGGTGACACTGGTTGCGCCACCGGCATGGGCGGCAACGGACAGGGCGCAGGTATAGGCAAAGAGGTTCAGGACGTTCTTGCCGGCACTGTTCTCCTTTAACCATTCCCTCAGGGGGCCGGTATCCAGAAACAGGCCAGCGTGTTGGCGTCTGCCGGGATTCACTTCAAATTGCAGCCCCTGTGCCTGAACAATCACTTTTCCAGGCTCCTCACCATACAAGACCTGCGCAGGGGTCTGGGTGACATAGCGATGCTGCAGCACGATGCTTTTCACCTGACCATGGATGTCCGCCGAAAGAATCAGGTCGGCAAGCGCCTGGGCATTGTCGATAGCCTGCCAGGTTGAAATCAGCACGACCGGGTTGAACCAGTCGATACAAAGATGTTCCAGCCCGGGGTAGCAATGACCGCGGCCATGAAAAAGTCGGCGGGCTTCGGGTTGGCGGTCGAAAAAGAACTGCTGGAGTTTGTGTGCCAGAGGGGCAGTCATGGACGTGGATACTGAATCCGGGTTCAGGATTCTGAATCCGGTTTGTCAGCGGTGTAGTACTGCACACCGATTTTGATCCGGTCACGCCCCTGGGCCAGGCGGTGAGCATTGGTGTCGCGCAGGGAATAGACGCAGCCGCAGTATTCCTGCTGGTAGAACTCCTCACGCTTGCTGATTTCGATCATGCGCTGGGAACCGCCGCCTTTACGCCAGTTGTAGTCCCAGTAGACCATACCGTCGTAACGCGAAGCCGCACGAACACCGCAGTCATTGATCTGGGCCATGTTTTTCCAGCGGGAGATACCCAGGGATGATGAGATGACCGGGAAGCCATGCTCCTGGGCATACAGCGCGGTGCGTTCGAAACGCATATCGAAGCACTTGGTACAGCGTTCACCGCGTTCCGGTTCCATCTCCAGGCCCTTGATGCGCTCGAACCAGTTATCGGTGTCGTAATCGGCATCGATGAATTCTATGCCGTGCTTTTCGGCAAACGCGATGTTCTCATCTTTGCGCAGTTCGTACTCACGCTTGGGATGAATGTTGGGGTTGTAGAAAAAGATGGTGTAGTCGATACCGGAGGCATGCAGGGCTTCCATGACCTCGCCGGAACAGGGCGCACAACAGGAGTGCAGCAGCAACTTGTCGGCGCCGCCAGGCAGTTCGAGTTTGGGTCTGTCAGTCTGGTTCATGGGGGAGTCCGCATTCAGGGATGACTACCCTACCATATTTCCTGATTTTCTTGGAGTGGAGCTATGACGCTTTGAGGTTGAAAAGACGGTGTTAATGGCATTCTGTGTAATCACGGATAGCATGGGGTGGCCTTTATCTACCTGGCGCTCCAGTGACAGCAGGTAAAACTGTTCGCGGACATCACTCGTGCGGCCAATGATTTTGACACCATAGTGTCTGCACACTTCTTTCTCGATAATGGAGGGCATGAAAAAGGCGCCTGCACCTGTTTCTCCGAATGCCTTGAGCAGGGCGCTGTCATCAAATTCGCCGACTATATTCGGGGCAATTTCCTCCATCATGAACCACTGATCAAGGGCGGGGCGAATTGTGCTGTTGCGTGTCGGTAGCAGCAGGGGCTTGTGGTTCAGGCAGTCGGGAAATTTGCTGCCCAGTGTTCTCGCCAAGGTGGGTGTTGCAAAGCAGGTCATCGGGCTTTCTCCCAACTTGTGATTGTACGCCTTGATGCTGTAAGCAGAATTTACTGGCATGTCACTGAGTATGATGTCCAGTTCACGAATGGCCAGTCTTGAAATGAGTTGGTCAAAGCTGCCTTCATGACATACCAGACTGATATTGGCGTTATCCATCACGGGTGCAAGTATCTTGTAGGCGATGATCTTCGGGATACCGTCCATCACACCCACATTGAGTTCACCCTGGTCAAGCAGGCCGCCACTGCGCAGATATTCTCCGAGTTCTTCCCCGATGCTGAAAAGCTGGTCGGCATATTTGAATACCACCTTGCCCTTGTTGGTCAGTACCAGATGCCGTCCCTGTTTTTCGAACAGTTTCGCTCCGATACTGTCTTCAAGCAGGGAAATTTGTCCGCTGATGGTTTGTGGCGTGATATGAAGAATTCTGCTGGCCTGGGTAATGCTGCCCGAACGGGCCACAACCCTGAAGTAATTCAGATGCTTGTAATTGATGTTCATAAGTCGGATCGTTTGTTCGGAAAAATCGAATTAATTTTTATAGAAATACGAATATTCCGATGAATTGGATTGGTCTAGGATGTTCTCCAGGTTAAACGAAAGGAGAGTGAAATGAGTATCCATATCCAGGCACGAGGATTTACACTGACCAATGCCCTGACAGATGCAGTAAGAAGCAATTTGATGGATGTGCTTGAAGCGCATCGCGATGTCGAAAAGGTTGATGTGAGGTTGGAGGATATCAATAGCCGTCAGCATGGCGGTGTTGACAAGCGCTGCCAGGTTGTCCTGAAGCTTGCCCACGCACCCACACTGATCATGCGCTCAACACAGCATGACATGTACCTGGCTATCAGGCATTGCGCATCAAGAGTGAAACACACCCTTAGACGTAATGCTGACAAGAAGCGCAAGCAGGTAACACAGCAGGCTTAAACTCCCTCCCACCATCAGCGATGTTACCATCGCCACATGCTTGGCAGCTCAATGGGTTCCATTCGAGCTGCCTTTTTCATGCTACCCCATCGGATAGAGATATTCACGATGGACCGCATCACAGGCATCCATCACATCCTGACTCAGCGTGATATCAAGTGCTGCCAGGGATTCATCAAGCTGTCTGGCCGTGCGTGCGCCAATGATGGTTGAGGCTATAAAGTCGAAATTCATGCTCCAGGCTGTGGCCAGCGTGACCGGTGCGATACCAGCCTCTTTGGCAATATCCATGTACCGCCGAGTTGACTCAAGGGTGCCTTCATTCACAAAGCGGTCTGCCATGGCGCGCTGCCTGGGATCCTCGCTGTCAACGTACTGGGAAAAACGGGCATCATCCGGCAGCTTGCCGCTGTTGTATTTGCCGCTGAGAACACCGCCACCCAGGGGAGAATAAGGCAGCAGCGAAACATTCTCGCGACGGCAGACATTGGCCAGCTCATCCAGGAACCGGCGATTGAGCAGTGAGAAGTTGTTCTGGATGGACTGGAATTTGGCCAGGCCCTCATATTCCGCCACAGTATTGCTCTTGGTCAGGCCATAGGCGGTGTCATTGGACGTGCCGACATAGCGGACCTTGCCCGCCTGCACCAGGCGGTCGAGGGCATCCATGGTATCGGCAATCGGGGTGATCGGATCCGGCCAGTGGGTCTGGTAGAGATCAATGTAATCGGTTTTCAGGCGGCGCAGACTGCCGTCAACGGCTTTTTCGATATGGTGGCGGTCAAGGGCGGTCAAGCTGTGGCGGACTATCGGAACAATCCAGCCGGAAGCGGCACCGGCCACTTTGGTGGCAATAATCACGGCGTCGCGTGGCTTGGTTTGCAGCCATTCGCCAAAAATTTCCTCAGTGCGCCCGATAGTCTCTGCTGTCGGCGGTACCGGATATATTTCGGCAGTGTCATAAAAGTTGATGCCGCGCTCAAAGGCCGTATCCAGAATGCGGAAAGCCTCTGCCTTGTCGGTCCAGCTGCCGAAGGTCATTGTACCCATGCAGACAGGGCTGACTCTCAAGCCGCTTTTGCCGATATAACGATAGTCCATGATAATTCCTTAAAGTCTTGTTGAATGTCTGTTCGGGGACCTGGAGCTGTGCCGCGTTCCTCAATCTGAATTCTGCAGCCTGCTCAGTGCCGCCGTGTGCAAGAACCCACATTATACCGGCTTGATGGCAAAAACCTTCTGTGTTGGCAGACGGGCCAGCTCAATATCAATGATAGTGGTCTGGAAACTCTGGAGGATGCTTCTGACCTGACTGGCCGTCAGCCTGATCTGCAGGGGGATGTATTTAATCTCGTCAGACTGCCGTTCCGAACCGGTGACCTCCACTTTGAGTGGTGACAGGTTGTCCAGGCGCTCTGTCCATTCATCGTTTTCGAAATGCTGGGTTCTCAGGTAAAAAGTGATGGTGCCGTCATGATTGCCATTGGTGCGTCGATCCTCGATCATGTTCCCCAGCTTCTCACCCTTGCTGCCGCCGGACCTGAACATGATGTCAAAGTCCCTGACCCCGTTGCCAAACTGATCTCTTATCCTGAAGATCAGTTGGGCATGCCCTTCGTACTGTTTTTGCACATTCCATTCAAGCAGGTTGCCGGAAAGCCTGGAGACGCGGCTGAATGTCTGCAGGCGGTTGGTCTCGAATTTTTTGGCAACTGACGCGTAGGCCTTTTCATCATACGGGGTCGTCAGGGCGGTTTTGATTAAGGGGACTATTGCTTTGCGGTTTTTACTGCCAGTCACAATGCCAATGTCCGCGCCAAAATGCGCTGTTTCATAGACGATGGTATAGGGAACGGCGCGCTGCTTGCTGCTTGTATGACTGAAGTCGATATCGTAATGCAACTCATCCAGGGCTTCTTCATTCAAGCGCTGTTCATACAGGGCGTTCAGCCTGGCCACCGGCAGGGTGTATGCGGACGGCTTCGGTTTGACGCTGACATGGTTGAAATTCAGGTTGCCGGCGCTGGTCCTGACGGTGTTATCCGAAGAGTCTTCCTTGATATACCTGACAGGGATATGACGAAGTCCCTTGGGTGTCTGGGAGCCTATGATGCAGAACTCCTGCACCCCGTAATCGGTGAACATGTCATGGCCGGGCTGGCGAAAATACAGGGCCAGGTCGATGCTTTTCCAGGAGCCAAACTTCAGTTCGTCCAGAACCTGCACACCGCTGCGGGTATGAAAGGCCAGCAGTCTGGCCCAGCGGGCGAACTGACCGGAACCAATATGGGCCAGGCCGCTGCCAAAGTGGGCTCCTGCAAGGTGCACGATATTTTCAACAGGGCATTTGCCCGGCTCGCAATGATTTTTAATCCAGTTGCGAACCACCAGGGCGCCAGTGCTGTGTATGACAACATGGAAACCGTCTGTCAGCAATTTGGGGTGTCTGGCGTGGAGGGCACGATCCATGGCAAAGCTGATATCGTCAATGGCTACGCCATCACTCAGGGATATCCAGCGGCTCAGGTTAAGCGCCAGGACCTTGTTACTGCCAAACGCCTGTTTCAGATCATCCGGTAAGGTGCCATAAATTTCCTCTACCGGGTTTTTGCTGCCTTCTGAAGAATAACCATGGATGAGCAGAATCGGTTTCATGTGACCTCCCTGTTATTGATGTCCTGTTTATGTCACTCCACGATGGCTTGCATCACCACTGTTTCAAAGTCCTTGCGCAGGGTGAACCGGCTTTCCGCCCCGCTGATCTGCGTCATGTAGATAGCGACAAGACGCTCCTGTGGATCGACAAAGAAGTGCGTGTTGAAAGCGCCGCTCCAGCCAAAGGTGCCTTCGGACAGCCAGGTGCGGTTGGCAGCCGGATCCGTGATGACCCTGACGCCGAGACCAAAACCCTCGCCGGGGTTGCGGCCCGGAAGCGCATCGTCAATGAAGGCCGTGCGCATGACTTCCACCGAGCGGCGTCCCAGCAGGCGTTTGCCGTTGTATTCACCCTCGTTCAGCAACATCAGGGCAAACTGCAGGTAATCCTCTGCCGTGCTGGACAGGCCGCCGCCACCGGAAAAATAGGCGCCGTTCATGAAAAAACTTTCAGGACTTTTAGCCAGCTTGCCATTTTCATTCCGGTACAGGGTGGTCAGGTTGGGATGCGGGGTGTCACGATAGAAGAACGTGTTATCCATGCCGAGCGGGTCAAAAATCCGGGATCGGGTAAAGGTGCCGAAATCCGTGCCGGACGTGATTTCCACGATACGCGCCAGCACATCAAAACCATACATGGGGCTGTAGGCCCAGCGTGTACCAGGCTCGAATTCCAGTGGGGCAGCGCCCAGCATGGGAATGATGTCACCCAGTGCACCACCGGCACTGAAGTCGACAGACACGCCGCGGTTGCTTTGCGGGCCACTCATCAGCCCGGAGGTATGGGTCAGCAAATCCAGGACAGTGATATCCCGGGTTGCCTTGCCCTGGCCTGCCACATTCAGGTTGCCCAGTTCAGGGATGAAGCGTGAAACCGGATCATCCAGCCTGACCTTGCCTTCCTCGATCATCATCAGGATGGAAAAGGCAACGACGGGTTTGGTCATGGACATGATGCGGAATACGGAGTCTTTCTGCATGGGACGACCGGATTCGATATCCATGACGCCCTGGGCCTGAAACCAGGCAATTTTGTTGTCCCGGGCCACCAGGGTCACCGCACCGGAGAATTGACCGTTGTCGATTTTTTCCTGCATCAGGGTCTGGATACTGGCCAGGCGCTGGGAGGATAGCCCAACGCGTTCGGGACGGGTTATCTGTGCCGACGCTGTCAGGGAAACCATCAGTGACAGGGTGAACAGGAACAATCTGGAAAATATCCGGCTGGAGTGATTCATTGGCGTGCGCTTCCGAAGTGAATTCAACAGGTCATTGATTAAATGAAATTTACCCGGGCAGGGCAATACAGCCGGGATCGGGCTTGAAGGAAAAATCGTGGAAAATGATGTTGTCGGGATGTTCTTTCAGCGTTTCGGTTTGAGCCTGTTTACGAGGACCTTGACTACCAGAAACAGCAGGGATATCAGGATAAAGGCCACAATCACCGTGATATAGCTTCTGGCATCATCGATGAAGGCTTTACCCACACCGGTCAGAAAAGCCACATTGGCAAGCACCACGGGCAGGCTGACCAGCACGAACTGCCACAACGGTAGCCGGGTCAGTCCGGCGCCATAACTGATGGGGTCGGCGAAGGGAAAGAATACGATGCGCACAACGGCAAAGCCTTGCCAGGTGCTCATCCTGAGCAGCACCTTGTCGACCCACACCAGCTGTTTGTCACTGAGCATCCGGCGCATCACGGCCCAGCCAAAAGTGCGGCTGATCATGAAGGCGCAGGAGTACCCCAGGATGTCACCGATCGTGAGAAGCAGAAAACCTTTGCCAAAACCAAACAGTGGTGCGGCGGCAAAATAGATGGGGGCGCCTCCCAGAGGTGCCAGGACGATGGTGGATATTTTCAGCAGGATAAACAGCACAGGCGCGAAGATGCCGGCCTGGGCGACAGTTTCCCTTACATTTTCCAGGTCGATCAGGCGAACTCCCGCATAGATGATGGCGAGATAAAACACGAGGGCGAGAAAGCCCTGGATAAATTCTTTGCCGGGTAGACGCATCAGGGGATTTTACCGGGATACCGTCATTACTGGTATTTCCGTCTTTCCCAGACTTCACGCAGGTAAATGCCGCCGTCGGGACGACGGAACTGTTCACTGTTGGCCCGGTTCCTGGCCTGCATCTGTTCGGGCGTCAGGTCGACATCATACTCAGCCTGCCAGTGTTCCCGCAGGAAAGGGATGAGCTGTGCATAGGCGGTGCCTGCAGGGACTATGCCTGACACCCCTTTGAGGATGAAAAAGGGAATGCTGTGGGCACCCTGGTCAAGGTCATGATCAACAATGCCGCTGGCTGTCATGAAGGGGAGTTCAAAGCGATTGATGGGATGGGTGTACAGGGCACTGTGACCCTCCGGCAACAGTGTTGACCAGGCCGGGCACCAGGCCAGAGGATGCTGGTGGTAGCCGCGAGGTGAAACAAAAACAGGTAAACCATGATTGGCCGTCAGAAAATGCTGATGGGCTTCATCAAGAATGCGCACCTGCACGTTGCCAGACTTGTCCTCGGCAAATTCGATATCACAGGGCGTCTTCAGGGTGTAACCACTGCCCATGACATCGTATACCGCCGGACAGGCTTTCCAGGTGGGAATCTTGCCGCCAATGTCGGGCATTTCCCAGTAATCACCGGTGGCCGGGTTTTTCGCATAGCGGTCTGCCTGGCGATACCACTGGGGAATGGTTTTGCCGATGGGGATCGGGCCGGAATGGCTTTCCTGCTCATCGGGACTGTTGGCGGTAAAGATTATCTTATGTGTTTCCATTCTGGTGCTGGTTGCCTATTTATAGTCGCGATTAACCTGGACAACCTGCGGGGTCGGACTGCCGGGCTGAGGATTTGTGGACGCCTGGTTTATATCTGATACCCAGTGCTCCCGCTTGAAAGGAAAAATCTGGGCATAGGGGGTTCCTGCTGGCAGGACACCGGTTACGCCCAGACTCCAGAAAAAAGGCATGGTGCCGGGCAGGTGCACCTTGTCGTTATCGACAATGCCGCCCATGGTCCAGAACGGCAACTCGAAGCGGTTCATGGGCTGGGTATACAGGGCACTGTAGCCTTCAGGCAGTTCCACCGCCCAGTCTGCCCACCAGGCAAAATGCTTGGCATGAAAACCCTGGGGAGGGGGAAAACGGTCCAGTGGCATACGGTCCTGCACAAGGTTCTGGTAACTCGGATCCTGGACACGGGCCTGGATGTTGCCTTCATTGTCCAGGTAAAACTCGATATCACAGGGCGTCCGGTAGGTATAACCCGCAGCCATGATGTCGTAGAACGACAGTTCAGGGGATTCTCCGGAAACCGTAGCTGCCTGTTTGACAGCATTGTCATACCAGTCAGGAACAGTATTGATCACTGGTGCAGGTTTGGACGTACTGGCATGATTCAGCCAGGGCCGGTTTTTCACGAAGCGGATTTTTTGCGTGCTCACGTCAGGTGTTTTTACAGCCATTTCCTGAAAGACCGGTACTTACCAGCCAGGGGACTCATCACCGGATGCCATTTCTGCCCGGCGTTCGTTATAGATCTTTCGTTTCGAAAACAGCCACTGGCCATTCACTTTCTTCAGGTCATCCTCGTAATGTCCATAGGCGCCGACATAGGGTGTGCGGTCCCTCTGGTCATTATTGAATTCCCACCAGTATGATCGGCTCTTGGCGGTATCGCCCTCAACCTTGATGATGACGTTGGATATGTAATGGCGCAGTCGGGCCGGCCGTTCAGGCAGCAGGGCAGCATTACGCTTGTCGAGCATGATGCCGAAAGTTTCGATTTCCTCCTGGATTGCTGCGCGCCCCTTGATGACACCACCGGCAAAATCCAGGATGCCGTCTTCAGTGAAGGTTGAGGCGTAGGCTTCGCCATCCTGCCAGTCGAAGGCAAACAGATAGCGGGCTTGCAGGTCCTCGATTTCTGCCCGATCCCTGGCGTACTGGTCATCATATTCCTGGGCAAAAACACCGGAGAACGAAAAGCATGACAACACCATGACCAATAGCATGAAGCCAATCATCTGGCTGGATTGCCTGGGCATTGCCATCAAGGTATTACAGGTCGTGTCAGGGCTTGTCATTATTTTTCCTCCCGCTAGTGGAAAAGGATAATATCAGTGATGAAGATCGACTATAACCTTGCAGTTGTCTTAATCACAATGCAAGTCACAAGAATAAGAACAGGTGCTTTACCGTCATGACAATATTCAAGCGTTCTTACTGGACCCTGCTGATGCTGACCCTGGTGTATGCGGTCAGCCTGATCGACAGGTCAGTGATCGGGATTTTGCTCGAAGCCATCAAGCACGACATGCAGGTGTCCGATACAGTCATGGGGCTGGTGACCGGATTCGGTTTTGCAGTGCTCTATGGTCTTGCCGGTATCCCGATAGCGGTATGGGCTGATTATGGAAACCGGCGCAATATTGTGGCGATGGGGTTGATGGTATTCAGCCTGGCCACCAGCCTGACAGGGTTTGCCGCCAATATTTATCACATTCTTGTTGGTCGCCTGTTTCTGGCCGCCGGGGAAGCGACCCAGCTGGCACCCTCCGTTTCCATGCTGGCGGATGAATTTCCCAGTAATACCCGCGCCAGGGCCATGGCCTTTTTCGGTGCTGGCCCGTCTCTGGGTATTATTCTTGGTCTGTCTGCGGCGGGGTATCTCAGTGCCCAGTATGGCTGGCGGGTCACCTTGATGCTGCTGGGGTTGCCTGGTCTGATCATGGCTATCCTGATCAGGTTTACTCTGCAGGAGCCTGAACGCAAAACCCCGCATGGCACTGCTGCAGGCAACAATAAATTTCCCCTGTCATTCACGGCCGGGTTTCTCTTTCGGCAGCCCACCTTTGTCTGCATGCTATTTGCCACAGCTCTCAATGCCTGGCCATTGTTCGGTACCACTATCTGGGGTCCGGCATTCATGGGGCGTATCCATGGACTGTCCCCGGCCCAGAATGGCCTGCTGTTTGGCCTGGTATTCGGGTTGTTGGGGTTCTGCGGGGCCATCAGCGGCGGCTTCATTGCTGACTACCTCGGTCGACAGTTTGAACAGCGCAAACTGCTCTTTCCGGCCATCGCAGCGGCGATCGTGTTTCCTGCCCAGCTGGTCTTTCTCTTGTCTGATTCGCTCTGGCTGGTAATAGCGGCTCTTGGCATCGCCGCATTTATGGCCAATACCCAGTTCGGACCGGTATGGGCGGTCATGCAGAGTGTCAGCCCTCTGCGGATGCGGGCAACAGCGGCGGCATGTTTCCAGTTGCTGCTGAACCTGATCGGTCTAGGACTGGGGCCCTTTCTGGTGGGTTATCTGACTGACAGCTTTTCAGATTCCTACGGCGGGCAGGCGATACGGTATGCCATGTTGCTGCTGCCGCTGGCGGCGCTGGGCTCCAGTGCCCTGCTGTTCATGGCATCAAGACAGGTGATTGGCGATATGGAAAAAGCCAGTCAACTGGATACAGGCAAATAAAAGGCACAGAACCCTGCGCCAATCAGCACGGCTTCGGAGGCTGAAACACAGGCAGGGTCAGGATTTGCCAATGCGGTAACACAGGCGATCCAGTTTGTTTTCAAAATCAAAACCGGTGGTCTGACGGGTGATGTCCCTGATGTTGTTCGTATCAATGTGTTCGTCGTACAACCTGAAGCGGCGGTTGTTGGTGCTGAAGATGAGCACACCGTCCGGTTTGAGCAATCTCAGGCACTGGTTGATGAGGGCCGGATGATCGCGCTGCACATCGAACGTGCCATCCATCTTTTTGCTGTTGCTGAAGGTGGGAGGATCGCACACGATCAGATCAAAACTTTCCGTCCAGGCTTTGGGTAGCCAAGCCATGACATCGGCAGCAATGAAGGTATGTCTATTCGTGTCCAGACCATTGATGTCAAAATTTTCGTTGGCCCAGTCGATGTAGGTGTTTGACAGATCCACCGTGGTGACTTTTTCTGCCCCGGCGGCTGCGGCATACACGGAAAATGATCCGGTATAGGCAAACAGGTTCAATACCTGATTATCCTTGCACATCTCGCGTACCATCAGTCGGGTAGGACGATGGTCGAGAAAAAGACCGGTGTCCAGGTAGTCATCCAGGTTGACCAGGAATTTCAGTCCATGTTCGTGTACTACGTGCTTGCGGTTGGTTTTTGTCAGGCGGCTGTACTGATCCTGGCGTTCGGCAATCACCTTGCGTTGTTTCAGGTGGATATGGGCAACCGGAACCTCCAGGACATCACTGATGCACTGTTTGCTTAGTGCCAGCCAGTCCTGGTATTCGGATTCATTCAGATTATGTTTGCGCTGGTATTCGGCCACATAGACGTGCTCATCGTAGAGGTCGATGGCAAAGGGAAATTCAGGCAGGTCCAGGTCATAGAGCCGCCAGCAGCTGACTCCCTGCTGGCGGGCTTTTTTACGGCGATGCGTGAGCACCTTGCGCAGGCGGTTCACGAACATCGTGTACTTGTCCTGCTGCATGGTGACTGAGGCTGTCAGTGGATCAGGGCAGGTCTGAAAGCAGGGCAACGATAGCCTGGCGGCCTTCAGGAGAGGCTTTACGGCCCGGGCCCGTACGCTGCACCACTTCTTCCAGGGCGAGATCGAGCGGAGTTTTGCCCTGTCCATCCCGAATGGATGTATCGGCACCACGATCTACCAGCAGTTTTGCCACCTTGTCCCAGCCGAATTCAGCGGCGGCATGCAATGCTGTCTGACCTTCGTTGTCCTTGCCCTGGATGTAGGTATCCAACTGTGCGGTAAAAGTGTGGCTCTTGGTGACCTGGGCGTTGATGTCGGCACCGGCATCCAGCAGCAGGTTGATGGTGCGGAGAGCTTTCTCCTCGGTATCCTCACTGGTGGAACCTGTCGGTCCGCGGCCATTGCCGCTCATACCGGCGGCGTACATCAGCGGGGTGATGCGGAAGACATTGGGTAAATCCACTTCGGCACCATTGGCCAGCAGTACTTCAATAGCTTCATAATCGTGAGTGAATGTGGCGACCATCAGGGCACTGGCACCGCCACGCATGTCGTAGTCGGCAAAGCGTCCACGACCGGGGCCGTTGGGGCGCATGCGGGTCAGCTGGTGGTTCACATCCACCCCCATCTCAATCAGGCGATGGACGATATCCATGGCAGTGGTGTTCTTGTCGTCATCGCCAGTCGGATTGAAGGAATCACCAAAACCGCCGAAAAAGCGCGGTGTGAAGGAGTTCATGTCCACGGCCAGGTAAAGGGGGGTGCGACCATTCATGTCCCAGACATCAACCTTGGCACCCTGATCAATGAGGTACATGGCAATATCAAAACTCTTGTTATCAATGGCGTTGAGCAAGGGCGTGACACCGTCAGGGTTGGGCTGATTGATGTCGGCACCGGCTTCAACGATGGCGACAGCACAGCGGTAGCAACCGGAGCGGGTGGCATACAGCAGGGCAGTGAGACCGCCGGTCGGGCGGAACTGGGCGCGGGGCTCGGAAGTCATCTGCCGGGGCCAGTCATCGTGCACCGCTTTGACAGAGACATCAGCGCCACTGGCGATCAGAAGCTCGGCAACATCAGGATGATTCTCTGCAGCCGCCCACATCAGGGCAGTCTGGCCACGGAACGTTTCCACGGCATTCACATCAGCGCCGGCATCCAGCAGCATCTGTGCAATCTGCACATTGCCAATAAAGGAAGTCAGCATCAGGGCGGTCTGGTTATCCAGGTTAGGTGAGTCGGGATCAGCACCGGCTTCCAGCAACATGCGGACCAGCACGCCGTCATCCAGCTTCGTGGCTTCAGCCAGTGGCGTGGCACCAAAGTTGTTGGTCACATCCGCCTTTGCGCCAGCGGCGATCAGTGCCCGTGCTACCTCATGATTGACCGAATACGTGGCATACATCAACGGCGTCGTGCCATCCGGCAACGCCGCATTCACATCAGCACCCGCAGCAATCGCCGCCAGGGCTTCATCTGTTCGCTCCGCCTTGATCAGATCAATTAGGGAGGTCTGGGCCAAAACAGTATTGGTAAGACCAATTAACAGTATTGCTGAGAAATAATTTCGTAAAAACATGTCAGTAAATCATTCCATAATAAACAGTCAGGAAATTAGGATTTTGGGTCGTGGGCAAGGCGCAGTTGCACGGAGAAGCGGAGTGTACACGGCAGTACATGAGCATTCGAGTACGGCTGCAACGCGGCCCACGGGCAAAAAGTCAATTTCAGGGGAAAAATCACACTACGTTACCGCCGAAATTGGTGTAGTGGGCCCATAGTCCCTTGGCCACGTCGTAAAGAAACTTGTAAGGATCATCAAAGGTCCGGTCGATTTCATCCATCACGCCTGCCTCCAGGATATCCTGGGCACTGCGTCCACTGTTGACCAGCATGGAGCATCGCTCCCACAGGTGCCACATCATGTCGCGCTCGGCCTGGTACTGGGCCAGGGTCATGACATCGCCATAAGCCGGAACAATCAGGGTGTCGGTATTTGCCAGATTCAGCAGATCATCCATGGCATTAACACGGCCACCCAGCCAGGCACCGGCATACCAGTCCAGGGCGGGGTCGCGTAGCGGTGAGGCGACATCGCCAACCGCCAGGATGTTGGAATCGCGCAGGTATACGTAGGCGTCGCCACGGGTATGGGCTTCGAGCAAATAGCCGATGTCTATCTGTTCACCGGCAATAGTCAGTGATTCGGTTTTCCGGAAAGTATGCGTAGGTCGGCCAGCCTCTGCGAGTGCAGGAACCCAGCGGTCTTCAGCAGGGATGTAGTAGTCTGAACTCAGCCACTGACGCGTGATTTCATGGGCATGAATGGCTGCACCGGAATCACCGAACAGGACGTTGCCGCCTGACTGGTCAGGGTGGTAATGGGTGTTGATCAGGGTGTGCACCTGATTGTCTTCCAGGGTCAGCTGTACTGATGGAGCCAAAGCCCGGGAGCCGCTGTCCACCAGCAGGTATCCATCATCCGTGCGCATTGCCAGGACATTGCCAGGAGCGCCACTGATGACGCTGACACGATCATTCAGCTCACGGGTGGGCAGCACGGTCGGGGCGACAAGTGCAGGAGCAGCGCTTTCTGCGGTGGCGTTGTCCTGTTCACTGGAACAACTGGTTAAACCGCCCAGCAGGGAGGCTGAAGCCAGGCTGATGCCGGCCTTTAAAACATGTCTTCGGTAATGCATTTTTTTCATCGTGTGTTTCTGGTGATTAAACATCTGACAGGATGCCAGTGCTGTTGCCAAAACTGTCCTGGGGAATGCCCAGCTTGTCGAGAATGGTCAGATGTACATTGGCCAGGGGGGTGCGCTCTGGCGGCGTGATGTTCTTGCCGCCCTTATGGGCACCACTGGCACCGCCCACCAGGATTTCCGGCAGCGGATAGTTGTCATGCTGGTTACTGTTGCCCATGTTGGAGCCATACAGGAACAGGGAATGATCCAGAATGCTGCCATCGCCGTCCGGGGTATCAGCCAGGCGCTTGATGAAGCGGCCGAAATGATCCATGTGATAAGTCTGTACACGGATCAGATCCTGAATGCGTCCGGGGTCATTGGTGTGGTGGCTGGTCGGATGGAAGCCGCCGGCCACTTTTACCTGCGGATAGGTACGGTCTGTGCCTTCAGCTGCCATCACCAGGGTGCCGACACGGGTGAGGTCGGCCTGGTAGGCCAGGGCAAGGAGGTCAAACATCATCTTGATCTGTTCATCGAAATCCTCGAACACACCAACTGGTGCTGTCGGGATGTCCATGCCGGACAGGTCCTGATCACTGGCAATCTGTACGCGACGTTCAATTTCCCTGATAGTGTCCAGATAGTTGGACAGCAGTACTCGGTCGCCGGCACCCAGGTCTTTTTGCAGTGAACGTGTGCGATCAGCAATCATGTCCAGGATGCTTTTGTTTTTCTCCAGAATTCGTGAGCGTTCTTCCTGGGTATCGTAAGGCCCCATCAACTGGATAAAGACCTTGCGGGGATTAAACTCCATTGGCAGCGGCTGGTTGGGTGAGGCGAACGATGTGGTCACCGCATAAAAACCGCCATTACCGGCTGCCACCTGGATAGTGGTTTCGGTCGCCAGTTCCAGTGAGGGCAGGGCTGTTTCCTGGCCCAATTGCTGGGCAATCACCTGGTCAAGGGTGGTGGCCAGTTCTGGCACTGATCCTGTTCCGGGGCGCACGCAAGACAACCATGTGGCCGGGTTCAGGGTATGTACTGAGCCCAGGGCTGAGTTGTTTTCCAGGTTCTCGAAGGTGGTGACATAATTTTTGTAAGGTTCAAGCGAGGATAGCATCTTGCCCATCTTGAAGCTGTCGCCGGCACCGGTGCTGGTCCACTGGTCCACGTCGGCCCCAAAGGGGGTGTTGTTCATG
Organism: uncultured Enterobacteriaceae bacterium; assembly: GCA_964490145.1. Classification (GTDB taxonomy): domain Bacteria; phylum Pseudomonadota; class Gammaproteobacteria; order Pseudomonadales; family Pseudohongiellaceae; genus Eutrophocola. Next base: position 26,992 of record CAZBBS010000001.1, on the reverse strand, counting down.
ATGGTGCCGTGAGGCAGGTAAAAGAATCCCGCACGTTTCTTTGGCATGGCATCCACTTGTGCCAGGGCAGTACTGGCCGGCACCATGGCGTCCAGAAAGGGAAGCGCCAGGGCGACGCCGCTGCCTCGCAACAGCGCGCGGCGTGAAAGATGTTTTTTGGTCAGGAATTTCGCCATGGGAGTTCCCTCTTAGTTGGATGCCAGATCACTGGCAGCGTCATTGTGATGTTCTTCCGGGCCCTGCATGCGGAATACCGGATGGTTGACCAGGCCTGTAACGATTGATGCAAACGTGTAGTTGTCTTCTTCCGCACCGCTGACGATTTCACGGACATAAGGCATGTCGAAATATTCTACTTCACGGTTAAGTGCATACATCATCAGGCGTTTGGTGATCGTAGTTGGCAGCTGGTCCTTCTGTTTGAGCAGGTGATTGCGCAGTTCTACCGGACCATGGATCTTGATGCCGCTGGTCAGCACCGTTGAAGAGTCGATCGGCGCATCCGCCTGGACATCCACATCACGCCAGCGACCGGTGACATCGAAATTTTCCAGGGCCAGTCCGGGCGGATCGATCAGGCCATGACAGGCCATGCAGGTCGGATTTTCACGATGCCTTTCCAGGCGTGCCCGCAAGGTGGTGGGTTTTTCGCCTTCATGGATGGACAGGTCAACCTCAACATTCGGCGGCGGTGGTGCAGGCGGTGTGCCCATGATGCGGTCCAGCACCCAGGCACCGCGCAGTACCGGTGATGTGCGGTCACCATAGGAGGTGCGCAGCAGGGTGGCGCCTTTGCCCAGGATGCCCCAGCGATTCGGGTTTTCCAGGGTCACCCGCCGGAACTGTGAACCGTAGACACCGTCTATTTCATACTGGCTGGCCAGCGTGTCATTCACGTAGGTCCAGTCTGCTGTGAGCAGTTCATGGACGGGCCGGTTTTCCAACAGGATGCTTTTCAGGAACAGGCGGATTTCGGTTTCATAGTTGGTCCGCATGCCATCGTTAAATCGGGTATCCACAGGCTGGATCTGGTCCAGTTCGTCCAGGTTAAGCCAGGCCAGGGCGAAGTTTTCGATCAGGGCATTGGCTCTGGGATCGTCCAGCATCCGGTGCACCTGGGCTTCCATGATGGCAGGATCTGTCAGTGAGCCTTCGGAGGCCAGGGAAATCAGTTCCTGGTCAGGTCCCTGGCTCCACAGAAAGAAGGCCAGGCGAGTGGCCAGTTCCAGGTCGTTCAACGGACGCGGCTGCTCTTCAATGATGCGCATGGAGCGATACAGGAAGTCCGGGCTGGACAGGATGGCGGTGACCAGTTCGATAACACCGGCATTAAAGCCGCCTTCCTCGGCACGGCCCACTTCATAGAAAGGCATCAGCCAGTCGAGGTCTTCATCAGTTACCGGGCGACGGAAAGCCTGGGTGGCCAGGTGCCTGGCAATATTTTCGGCGCAGGGCCTTTCTTCGGCCGCTTCCCTGGGGTCGCAGACAAAGATCTTTTCCCGGCTTTCATTCATCGACAGCCCCTTGGGATCAAAGGGACCTTCCACTTCCACACCAAGCCCGACAATAGGCATACCGGTGACACGACCATTGCCAGTGGCATTGTTGCTGGCCGCCCACGAACGTTCAATGAAGGTGACAATGACGTCATGTGTGCCCACTTTGACATCGGCAGACAGCCCGGCAATTTTCGCCAGGATCACATCACCACCGGCGACACCGTCACGGGTGGCAATGGCCAGGTCTTCCGGTCCACCGATATCGACACGGTTCACTTCAACCCCATCAACCAGAATCACCATGGTGGCTGCGGTTTCCATGCCGCGCGGATAAAGGCCGGCATCAATGTCGAGAATGCTGAAGCGGTATTCACCATCAGCGGGGAAGAAGTGGCTGAATTTCATGCCGCCACGGGTGCCCAGTGGAAAGCCATCGATGTGATTGCGTGAGGCGCTGTTACCGGCGGCAAAACCGATATTCCGGTTGGGCAGTTCATGGAACACGTTGGCAAATTTGGGAAGGGGGTCACCCACGGCACGGGTTGCTACATTACGGGTGGCGGTGATGTACTGTTCCAGAAAAGCGGGTGAAGCCCCCAGTGCATTGGCGATATTCTCGAAGCCTTCCACTTCGATTTCGCTGGGCAGGATATCTTCCGGATTCACCGTCACGCCCAACAGGTCGCTGACGATGGTGGCAAATTCTGTGCGGTTCAGGCGCTGGACAGGCACGTGACCAATTCGCTTCTCGGCGGCGCTGTCATCAATGGAGGTTTCCAGAAAGCTGACCATCCTGTTGACATCTTCCTGTTTCGGCTGGGGCTGACCGGCAGGCGGCATCAGGCGGCCACGCAGTTTGTTGACGGCTTCTTCCCAGACAGCCTGGTCCTTGGCCACGTGATTCATGTCCATCAGGTCAAAAGCCACACCCCCGGAATAATCCTCAAAATTATGGCAATTGACGCAATATTCCTGGACCAGGGCTTCGGGTGACTGTTGGTCAGCACCTTGTCCGTAAAGCGGTATTGAAGCCAGTGCCATGATGGCGGCTACCTGCTTCAGCTTGATGCAGGATGAAACTGATTTGATCATGGAGATTCCGTTTGTTCGTACTTCTATATATAAGTGTTGGATATCTTTGGTACAGAGTGGCGATTTTGCCATAGTCAGCCATGAAAAGGGCAGTAAGACCCCCGCAATCCATGGATTTTCACATTTACACTGACAAAGGCCATGGTATCGTGCTCCATGGAAAGCCTGGGTTACAATGATTCAGATCATGGGTCCGGGGAAATGGTTCGCCAGTATGCGAATTTTCCATATTTTTTCCGCAATAACTCGCTGATTTTTCAAGGAGTTAAGGAAATAATGCGCGAACATCCCGGTCTGGACAAATTCGAAGGGTATACAAGACGATGTTTCTTACCAAAAAGCATTTGAGCCGCAGGGCGGTACTCAGGGGAGCCGGCGTTTCCGTGGCCCTGCCATTCCTGGATGCCATGGTGCCGGCGCATACTGCACTGGCCCAGACGGTCGCTGCCGGCAAGGTTCGTGCAGGTTTCTTCTATATTCCTCACGGCGCCATCATGCACAATACAGCCCATGGTCCGGAATGGGATAACTGGACGCCCAGTGGAGCCGGGGACAGCTTCAAACTCAACACCATCATGAAGTCCCTGGAGCCCCACAAACAGTATGTGAATTCCTTTGGCAATCTGGAAAATCTGGCCAGTCTGGGCTCGGTTCATACCTTGAACCCGGCCACCTGGCTCAGTGGCGTGCGCCCGGATGCGGATGCCGCAGGGGCCAGCATGACAACCACCTTGGACCAGGTCATCGCCCAGCATATCGGCCAAGATACGGCATTGCCCTCTCTGGAACTGGCCGCTGAGACCACCGTCCAGGTAGCCGCCTGCGGTGGCGGTTCCGGTGGCTGCTACTATTCTTCAACCCTGTCGTTCCGCAATCCGACATCGCCATTGCCCATGGAATTCAACCCCCGCAAAGTCTTTCTGCAATTGTTTGGAGAAGGTGACAACGCTCGTGAACGTGATGCCATCATCCAGCAGAAAGCCAGCATTCTGGATTTAATCGCTGAACGTACCAAGGCGCTGCAGAAAACCCTGGGAGCCAGCGACAAGGTGATCCTGGATGGTTATCTGGATACTGTCGGTGAAATCGAGCGCCGGGTAAACCTGGCGGCTGGGCAGGATCTGTCTGATTTTGATATTCCCGAAGCGCCGGTCGGTGAACTGGATCGTTTTGATGATCAGGTGAAACTGCTGTTTGATCTGATTGCCCTGGCTTACCAGGCTGATCTGACCCGGGTGGTCTCCTACATCATGGTGTCGGAGGGTACCAACCGCACCTATAACCACATTGGTGTGCCGGATGCTTTCCATCCTTTATCCCATCACGCCAATGATCTTGAGCGCATCAAACGTCTGATTAAGATTCAGTCCTGGCACATGAGCCAGTTCAGTGCCTTCCTGGACAAGATGGCCGCCACACCTGATGGCGAGCGCAGCCTGCTCGACAACTCCCTGTTCATGTACGGCTCCAATATGAGTAACAGCGACATGCACAACAACTATCCCGTGCCCAACATCCTGGTAGGTGGCGCCGGCGGCCGCATGAAACTCGGCGGCCAGCATGTGGACCTGCCTGAACGGACCCCGATTGCCAACCTTCACCTGACCGTGCTGGACAAAATGGGTATTGAGGTCGATCAGTGGGCCAATGCCACCGGAATCATCTCTGAAGTCTGATTCCGGATGTCCCCGGGGGTGGCCAGCCCGGTCGCTCCTGAAATCCTTTTTTCAATGCGGTAGACTCCTGACCCTGTTATGGAATTGTTTACCCAGTCACTGCTGCTCATCTTTGTTCTGCTCAATCCCTTCATCATGAGCGTCTATCTGCTCTCCCTGATCAAGGGAGTGGAGATTGGACAGTTTTCCCGGATCATGTTCAGGGCGGGGCTCATCAGTTTTATCGTCTTTTTTCTCTTTGCATGGGTTGGGGAAGTGATTTTTGATGAGATCCTGCAGGTACGTTTCCTGGCCTTCATGATATTTGGTGGTATCACCTTCCTGATCATCGGTGTTCGCCTGATTCTGGGCATCGGTCCTCCGATGAGCACTATCAATCCCCAGTCACGGGAGATCACCGGTGCCATTGCTATGCCATTTATTGTGGGGCCGGGCACCATTAGCGCGAGTGTGATTGCCGGCACCCGGTTGGGGCTGCTCCAGTCCAGCCTGGCCATTGCCCTGGGTCTGCTGTTGGCTCTGGGCTCCATCATCGTGTTCAAAAAAGTGCATGATTACGTGTAGACACGTAATGAAAGATACATGAAACGTTACGTTGAAATTGCCGGCCGGATCACGGCCCTGTTCACCGGTTCCTTTGCCGTGGACATGATCCTTAAAGGGATTGAGCGCTGGGTTGCTCTCATCTAGCAGGATTGGATTTTTTAGTGCTTGCTGTCTAATCTTACCTGAAAGTTATCGAAACTCTCCAAGCAGGAAGAACGTTTATCCCTCAAAACTTGGCCGGATATGCTATATCGGTGTCATTGGCGTTTTCCTGCGCGGGCAAGGGCCTGTTCATTTAGCCGATGGCGATACCAATATCTAGAATCAGAAGAGATTGATTACCGTCTCATGGGCTCTCTGAACAGTCTTGCTGACGTGCAGGCGGCTGCCACGGATGACGGATCAGGTAATACCAATATCGATCTGGGCAATGGCAATACCCTGCACCTGCAGAATGTCTCCTCTGCCAGTTTGCATGATGACGATTTTATCTTCTGATTGTTGACCTGGTATTCCCCGAAAAACCGGCGTCTTCCCCTGGGCGCCGGTTTTTTTTGGGCTAACAAATTGAAAAGAATGGGGCCAGCGTCCGGGTCTCAGGATGTGGAGCAGTTCACACAGGTCTGACGACGGGAAAAACTCCCGTATGACCTGATCCGGTTCTTTTTTATTCTCTCATGCCCCCTGAACAGGTTGGTGGAACGATGGGTGGCAAATTGATATCAATGCTTTATTTACTCGCTCCGGTACGTGGTGAAACCCCATCAGACAACCGGTTCGGTCAGGGATCAGGCACAACAACAATAAACCGGGAAAGCAGGATCATTCATGACAATTCTAGACGTATCCAAACCGGCTGATGGCAGCCGGGTCGTGCAGTATGGCGAAGAGTCATTGCTGATTGGCCAGCCGCCGGAAGTGCTCAAGGGCCTGCTCCTCAAGGCTATACCGACGTTCAATACCCTTGTCCTTATAGACAGTAAGGAAAAGGATGGCTCCCTGCTCAACAACCTGGAATTTCCCCTGTATTTCTTCCTGTTCATGAGCCATGGTCTGGCCAGTGGAAAGAAACTCAATCTTGTGGGTACGGAAGATGATATAAGCAGGGTGTTCCGCCTGCTGCGCCTGACACTGCTGGGGCCAACCGAGCAGGAGCTGGACGCCTGGGGATCCCGGGAAGTGCTCAAGAGTGAGTGGCTTGGGGCGTCAAAATTTCTGGCCCTGAAAAATGCCGACGGTTCATTGAAGGAGGTGGAAAGTTTCTTCAACGTTATTCCCTTCCAGAGTGACCAGGCAGTGGTAGGGGCTTTCCGGATCAGCCACACCGGTAAGGACAAATACAGTGTTGAGGCAGATGGGAAGGCGGTGTCCGTTGACCTGGGTGAAGACAGCCATATTTTCCCGCCCTACAAGATGCAGTCCGATTTCATTCCGCGGGATCTGGTAAAGCTGGGGTTGGAAATCCTCGGCAGTGCATCCGGCTTCACCGCCAATGAGCCCTGCACCGGATTGGCGTTGTGCTACAACGGCTCTTATATCCTGATTGATTCCATTCCCTATCTGGACAAACATCTGTTTGCCCGTGGGATTTCCAAGAATTCCGTTTCCTCGATCTTTCTGACCCACCTGCACGATGATCATTGCGCGATGTTCCCCCTGATCCTTATGCCCCATCGAGTGGAAGTGATAACAACGCGGGAAATTTTCGAGATGGCGATTGAAAAGCTCAGTTGCCACCTCAACTGGACATCGGATGTCATCCGCGAATATTTCCAGCTGGTGGAGGTTGTTCCCGGAGAAACCCTGCGCTATTTCGGCATGGATATCACGCCGCATATCACGGTGCACAGCATCCCCACCATTGGTGCCACGTTCTCGGTGTCGCACAAGGGGGCGGACAAGCGGATTTGCATCATAGGTGACAACAATGGCATGGACTCCATCAGGGAGATGCATGAGCAGGGCATTGTCAGTCAGGAAACTCTGGGCAATCTTGAACGGATATTTTCAGAACGATTCGACCTGCTGGTGGCTGACGGCGGTGCCGGTGCCATTCATGGTGATCCTGCCGATGCGTTGAGTTCGGACTCTGACCGTGTGGTCTTTGTGCATGTCGAGCATCTTGCGCACCAGTTCACCACGACGTTTTCCCTGGCCAGTTCAGGCAAGCGTTATATCGTGGTCGATGGTGATGAATCGATTTATGCCTCCCTGATGAACCAGTACCTGTCGACCTGGTTGGGAGAACCATTCTCCAATCGCTGGGCGCGCACCATTCTGGCGGAGGAAGACGTTCGCCGCTACAACAAGGGCGATGTGATCATGGTGCAGGAAGAGCGCTCCAGGGGCTACGTTTACCTGATACTGACCGGGTACTGTGATGTGGTCGTGTTTGATGGTGAAGAATTCCGCACCATCGCCAGTCTGCAAGCCGGCGAAATTATCGGGGAAATGGCAGTAGTAACCGGTACGTTCAAACGCAACGCCAGTGTTGTGGCAAGCTCACCGGTATCTGTCATGGTTTTTTCGGAAGAGAATTTTAATGAGTTTGTGGTTCGCGAAGGCTATCGCGATATGCTGCTCAATCGCTGGGAAATGCGTACTGCCTTGCGCAAGCTGCCCCAGTTCAGGAACCTGATTTCTACGGTTCTGGAAAAAATCTCTACCATTGCCGAGGAAGTGCAGCTGCAAGCCGGTGATGAAATGGCTGTGGATGACTGTGCCTGGAATGTCTTTGAGTCCGGGACAGCCCTCTTTGATGGCGACAATATAGCCATCGGCGATGAGTTCGGCCTGTGTCCGTTTTCCAGTGTCCGCACGGGGGTACTGAAGGCGGAAACGAACAGCCGCATTGTGCGCTTTCCCAGGGAGAGGTTGAGCAGTTTGCTGGCGTGCACTCCCCAGCTGAATTACATGCTCAGAACCTATCGTGTAGACAGTGAGGACCCGGCGGTTGACTGGTTGCGCGGCCACGTCACAACCTATTGATCGGCACGGATATTTAGCCGGTTTTCTGCGATGTAAGCCTGATACTAACGCTGGATGGTGAACCCGGTCAGGTGCTTTACTTCTGCTTCGGTAATGTCCAGTCCGTCAACTCTGGCCAGGGGCGGTCCATGATTCAGCCAGTCGATCAGGCTGTTCAGGGATTCCTGTTCAGCTTCGGCTTCAAGATAAACATCACCATCCGGTTCATTGCGCACGAAACCGCAAACACCCAGCCTGACAGCTTCATCTCGGGTGGATGCCCTGAACCAGACCCCCTGGACGCGGCCGCGGACAGTGACCTTGATATGCTTCATGCTGCTGTATCCTGATTGTCAGGACATTCGGCATCGGTCAGTTTATCCAGCGCCCGCAGCCGGCTGAAAATCATGCTTCCACCAATGGTGATCCCGAAGGCCATGGCGGCTCCCGTCAGTACGGTGGCCACTGGTCCCAGTATTGCAGCAACCGCACCGGCACGGAAATCCCCCATTTCATTGGAGACCCCAATGAACAGCATGTTCACGGCACTGACCCGGCCGCGGAGAGAATCCGGTGTGGCCAGCTGGATGAGCGTGGAGCGGATGTTGACGCTGACCATGTCTGCTGCGCCGTAGATCCACAAGGCTGTCAGGCTGAGCCAGAGCACGTTCGACAGCGCAAACAGCAATATAGAACCGGCAAATATGCCCAGGGCAATGAACAGGAGCTTTCCGGATTGCCGGAGCGGTGGCAAGCGTGCCAACAGCAATCCCATGACTACGCCGCCGAGTGCGGGCATGGCACGCATCAGCCCCAGGGTGGTGGTATCCACATGCAAGACATCTATGGCGAATACCGGCAGCAGCGCCATGACGCTCCCGGCAAGTACGATAAACAGATCCAGGGAAATGCTGGGCAGTACGATGGGGTCCCCGAATACATAGCGAATCCCGCCCAGCAGATGCTGCAGTCCTCTCTCCTGGGGTTTATGGATATGCAGTGTGGGCAGGCACAGGAACAGCGCACCTCCCGTGGCGGCCAAGGTAACCAGGGCCCAGTAAGTACCGTAGTCCACCCAGGCCAGCAAGACCCCGGCGCCCAACGGGCCCAGAGTCTGGGCCGTGGTCCAGGTGGCGCTGGTTATCGCCACCGCTCTGGGAAGAAACTGGCTGGAAACAATATTGGGCAGGATGGCCTGGGAGGCCGGCGAGTAAAATGCCCGCGCCGTGCCATGCAGCAGCAGAAGAGAAAATATCTGGATCCGGTCAAGGTCGCCCTGGTTCATGCTCAGGGCCAGGCCAATATAGACCAGGGATTCAATAAAGCCGCAGATCACCAGAATCATCTTTCGTGGGAAATGATCAACGACCCAGCCGGAGACAATGAACAGCACCAGCATGGGCAGGATCTGCATGAGGCCTACCAGGGCCAGGTCAAAAGGATCTCCGGAAAACAGGTATAAATGCCAGCCAATCGCCACGGACAGCATTGAACTGGCCAGTGCCATCAGGATGCGGGCGCCCAGATAGGCGACAAAGGTGAATTGTCCCATGTTGGTCATTGTCTGTGGTGTCAGGTTTTGTGTAATGGGTGCCGCGTCAGGAAACTGCGGTCACTTCCATTTCCACCAGGGCGCCCGGAGAAGCCAGGGCAGTTACGCCCAGCAGGCAACCGGTATGCTGGCAGCCGCGGGCAGCCAGGCTCTGTACCATATGATCGTGTGCCTCGAGCATTTTTGCCATGTCGATGGTGTAAATGTTCAGGCGCATGACATGGCTGAAATCCATGCCGCCCTGTTCAAGGATGGCCGCAATATTGTCCAGCACCTGGTCTATCTGCCTGGCCATGTCACCCGGGTACATGCAGTGTCCATCTGCATCGCTGGCGGTCTGTCCTGCCAAGAAAAAGATGGAATCCGGGTTGTTCACCTTGTTGCCATGAACAAAGCCGAGCGCTTCCTGCCAGCGCCATGGATTGATGATTTCTCGTGTCATGGGATGTTCCTGAATGAAGTGTTTGTGGGGAGGGCTTCTGTGTACGGGTTACAGACTGTTGTCCTCGGTGATCTGTTTTTTTTAGTAGCGAGTCTATGCCTTTTGAAAGCACCTTGTCCTGACTGTGCTTCTTCTCAAGATAGTAGGTCAGCGGTGTATACAGCACCAGTTCCAGCAGACTGAGGAGGTAAAAATAGGAGGCGCCGAAAGGAATAACAGAGCGTGTGTTTTTCCAGAGACTGATGTCGCTTTCCAGATTGAAGGATAGCTGGAGGGAAACGTACAGGAAAATGCCCGTGGACCAGCGCAGCAGGGACAGGAAGGTACGGGTCGCACCCGCATACCAGTCAAAAATCAGCAGGGTGCCACCGCCATAGGACACAAAGACCAGCAGCGAGTAAAACACCATGCCTGCCGGACCATCCACTTCGTAGGCATTCCAGGAAAAGGCACCTGCCAGACCGATAAATATCACATACAGCAGCCAGCGCAGATATTTGGATTCCGTGTGGACCAGTAAAGGAATCAGGATCAGGATGCCGCTGGCCACTGCCAGAAATTCGGCCTGGATGATGTAGCCAAGAATTTCGAGGTTGGCACCCAGCAGGTAGTGGTCATTACCGCGCAGCAGGGAGTAATTGAAGATGGACGCCACAATGAACAGGGGGAGGGCGGCTGCCAGAAAGTAAAACAGCACTCGCACTTTTTGGGGCGTTTTGGCCAACGCAGCTCTCCGGTTGTTATTGTTTTAGGTTGGAGTTCTCAAGTGCTCCGGGAATTCGCAAGCACTTAATTTCCATGGGTTTTTATTATGTAGAAGGCTTGGGGCCTTGTACAGTGCGAATTTTTTGTGCAAAGAATTTGAAGTTCACCCCGGGGGGAGCTATGCCGTAGTGCAATCGGGGCAAGGCAAGTATAATTTTGGGGGATTATTGAAAGCCCGGGTCCTGCCTGGTGACATTGTTAACTGATTGTTTTGGAAATACTATTTTGCCTGTCATGAAGCGTAACCTTATTTTTTTTCTTCTGGCGTCACTGCCCTTTTGTCAGGTCATGGCACAGGGGAGTGCGTCCTATCGCGGCCTGCTTGATGAATACTGCAACGGCTGCCACAACAATGAAGACTGGGCGGGCAGTATTGCCTTTGACCTGATGTCGCTCGATGCGGTCGGGCATGATGCGGGTGTATGGGAAACCGCTATTCGCAAACTGCGCGGGCGCCTGATGCCTCCGCCGGGCAGTGATCAGCCTAGCCAGGCCGAGATAGACAACTTTGTCTCCTGGCTCGAAGGGAATCTGGATTCAGCCATGGATGAAGCGGGCACCGTGACCGGACATGTTCCGGTTCAGCGTTTGAACCGGACCGAGTATGCCATCGCCATCAGGGAATTGCTGGGTGTGGATATCAATCCGGCAGACTATCTGCCTGCGGATATCGAAGTGGACGGGTTCGACAACATTGCGGCTGCACTGAGCATTTCTCCCTCTTTTCTTGAGCAGTACATCAATGTTGGCAGGACCGTCGCCAGACTGGCTGTTGGCCAGCCGCAGCCCAAAGTGTCCAATGCCTACTTCCAGGTTCAGAGCGGCGACCAGGACACCTACCAGCCCGGTTTCCCGCTGGGGACCCGTGGCGGGATGAAGGTGACCCATAATTTCCCCGCTGATGGCGAGTACACCCTCAACATTCTGGATCTTGATGTGGGCCTGTATCCCCGATCCATAGAAACCCGGCAGACCCTGGTGGTGTTGGTGGATGATGAGGAGATATTCCGCGAATACATTGGGGGTCCCGAGGATTTTGCCCTGGTGAATAAAGGCGGCGCACCGGGCCGCGGCAAGATTACAGAACGTTTCGCCAATATTCCGGTGCTGGTGAAAGCCGGTGTCCACGATATCACCGTGACCTTTATAGAAAGAGCCCGGGTGGAGACCGATGAAAATATTGGCGGCTTCACCCCCTATGGCGGCTTTGCCTTTACCGGTTCGCTGCGAGTGCCCCGGCTGCTTGACGGCATCCAGATTGTCGGCCCGAAAACCGTGTCCGGTGTTTCCATGACGCCAAGTCGTGAAAAGATTTTTGTGTGTGAACCGGTAGTACAGACTGAAGAAAAGGCCTGTGCCACCCGCATTGCTGAAAACCTGGCCCGCCGCGCTTACCGGCGTCCTGTAACACAGGAAGATCTGGCGCTGCTGCTGCCATTCTTTGACATGGGGCGTCAGGGCCCCGGGGGCTTTGATGAAGGTGTCGAGCAGATGGTGGCGGCAATCCTGGCCAGTCCGGACTTCCTGTATCGGACCATTTCCCCGATGCGCGACATCGGTGATGCCCAGGTGTTTGCCCTGAACGACCTTGAGCTGGCCAACCGGCTGTCCTTTTTCCTCTGGGGCCAGGGACCGGATGACACCCTGCTGGATCTGGCGGAAAAGGGCGAACTGAAACAGGATGGTGTACTGGCCGCCCAGGCCAGGCGAATGCTCACCGATGAGCGTGCCCGACATCTGGTTAACAGTTTCGCCATGAAGTGGTTGAACCTGGATGAGCTGGAAGTCATTGATCCCGACCCGGCATTATTTCCGGAATTCAATGACCAGATGTATGACTTCTTTTACGAGGAGCTGAAACTGTTCCTGGGCAGTGTGCTGCTGGAGGACAGGCCAATCAGCGACATTCTGAATGCGGACTATACCTTCCTGAATGAACCCCTGGCGCGCCACTATGGTATCGACGATGTTCATGGCATCCAGTTCCGTCGTATACAACTGGAAGATGAACGCCGCTGGGGCATCCTGGGTAAAGGCGCTACCCTGCTGCGCACTTCATACGGGGATCGTACCTCGCCGGTACTGCGGGGGGCCTGGGTGCTGGAAAAACTGATGGGGACGCCGCCTTCGCCGCCGCCGCCCAACGTTGAAACCGATTTGTCGGTAAAACCCGGCCAGAAATTCACCACGTTGCGTGCGCGTCTGGAGCAGCATCGATCGAAACCCGGCTGCAACCAGTGCCATGGGGTGATCGACCCGATTGGCCTGGCACTGGAGAATTTTACGGTGACCGGTGCCTGGCGGGATGTGGACATCAAAGCGGAAGCACCTATCGATGCCAGTACTGTCCTGCCCAATGGCAAGCCCATCAATGGTGTGGTTGAACTTCGCCAGGAGCTGGCCAGCCGGCCGCAGCAGTTTGCCTGGGCCATCACCCAGCGATTGATGATGTACGCCTTGAATCGTGAACTGGAATATTTCGATATGCCGCAGGTGCGTGCAATCGTGCGCCAGGCAGCGGACCAGGATTATCGTTTGTCAGCCCTGGTCAGTGGCATCGTAAATTCCGAGGCCTTCCACATGCAGGGGCTGCCACATGAAGCGTCCAGCCAGCTGGCTGGTGTGATGGGGGAATGAGTCGATGAACAAAATACATTCTCCTTTATTATCCCGTCGCCGTTTGATTGCGGCAGGTTCCAGCCTGGTGGCAGCAGCTGTATTCCCCCGCCTGGCGATATCTGCAGATGCTATGGCCGTGTCTTCAGTGGCTGACAACATGCATCTGGTTTCTGGTGTGGGTGGCAACGTACTGGTGGTGAAGGCCGGCTCGAACGCAGTACTGGTAGACAGTGGTGCTGCTGACATGACAGCGCAGCTTCAGCAGGCTCTGGGGCAGTTGCAGGTCAGCAAGGTAACAACCCTGTTCAATACTCACTGGCATCTCGACCAGGTGGGAGGCAATGCCCACTTTGGCGGTCAGGGAGCCAGCATCATGGCGCACAAGAAAACGGCACTGCGACTGTCAACCGACTATTACCTGTTTGATGAGGAACGCTACCAGCAGGCTCTGCCAGAGAGTGCCAGGCCTGACCAGACGTTTTATGATGAAGGTGAAATGACCACCGCTGTCGGGCCTGTCGAATACGGTTTCCTGCAGTCAGCGCACACCGATGGGGATATCTATATCCGTTTTCCACAAGCCAATGTCATTGCGGTGGGCGATGTGGTGTCACCAGTTGTGGATCCGGGGTTCGACTGGTATGGCGGTGGCTGGATTGGCGGCAGGGTGGATGCCCTGAATCACATCCTGTCCTTGTGTGATGCGCAGACAAAAGTAGTGCCTGCCTACGGTCAGGTCGTTACCCGTGCGCATGTCGAGGCCGAGCGCGACCTGATGCAGTTCATGTATGAGACGCTGGTTGACCAGATACGCAAGGGGTTTGATGCCAGTGACAGCCTGGCCTCCGGGGTTATGGATAACCTGCCGCGCAGGCTGGATGATCCTTACCGGTTCCTGTACAGCGCGCATAAGGGGCTTTGGGCCCACCACAACAAACTTGAGCCGAATATTGTTTAAGAGGCAGAACGCAAGAGGCAAAGGCAGGCATCTGAGAATTTTTCGAGTGTGACTATGACTATCTATTCCATTTATACAAAAGGTTTTTCCAAACTGGCTGCCGGGGTTGCGCTCCTTGTCTCTTGCCTCTTGCCTCTTGGTTCTGCCAGTGCAGCAGACTCCCTCGTTGACCTGGTTAAGGCCGGGAAACGGGAAGAGGCGCTGGATATGATCCGCGTGGGCGCGGATGTCAATGAGCGTCAGGGTGATGGTTCCAGCGCACTGCTCTGGGCGGTTTACCAGGTTGATGAGGAACTGGTGCAGGCACTGCTGTCCCGTGAAGCCAATCCTGATCTGGCCAATAATTATGGCGCGGCCCCCCTGAGCGAGGCGGTCAAGATTGCCAATGCGCCCCTTGTCGACATGCTGCTGCGTGCCGGTGCCGATCCGGATGCCCCGAATGCCGATGGGCAGACGGCCCTGATGCTGGCAGCGCGTACAGGCGTCGTTGACGTGGCGAAATTGCTGCTGGAAGCCGGTGCGTCTGTTAATGCCTCGGAACAATGGCGTGGTCAGACCGCTCTGATGTGGGCAGTCGGTAATGATCATCCGGAAATGGCAAAGCTGCTGCTGGCGTATGGCGCTGATGTTGACGTCAGGGCTGATGCGACCGACTGGGGCAGCCAGATAACCGACGAGCCACGTGCCCAGTATCGTCCTACAGGCGGCCTCACGGCCCTGTTGTATGCAGCGCGTACCGGTTGCAGTGATTGTGTTGAACATCTGCTGGCTGCCGGGGCAGACATCAACAAGCCCACGCCTGAAGGTGTCACACCGCTGATCATCGCTATCGACAACATGCATTACGATACGGCAAAAGTTCTGCTTGACGCCGGTGCCAACCCTCACGTGTGGGACTGGTGGGGACGCACGGCGTTATATGTTGCCATTGATATGAATTCCTACCAGGGCATGTCCCAGCTGCGCCGCAGCAACCAGGGCGGCGGGGATGCTTCTGTCTCTACTGCCCTGCAGGTGGCCCGTCAGTTGCTGGAAGCCGGCGTTAACCCTGATCCACAGCTGAACATGCACAGGCCCGGGCGCGGCGGCAACAGCGGCCGTTTCGTGGATGACCATCTGACCACTGGAGCCACACCGCTGCTGCGGGCTGCCAACTCCCACGATGTGGAGGCTATCAGCCTGCTGCTTGAATTTGGTGCCGATGTGGAATTACCCAATGTGATGGGGGTGACACCCTTTATGGCGGCAGCGGGTTTCGGTAATCGTCGGGGAGAATTGCGCGGCACCTACGAGGAGGGGCGGGAAGAAAAAGTGATTCCGGCTCTGGAATTACTGCTTGCGGCAGGCGCAGATATCAACCGCCGCGTTGCAGACACCAACTCGCATACCGCCCGGATTGCCAGAATGTCCACCATGACCAATCGTCAGGGGCAGACACCGGTGTTTGCTGCCACCAAGCAAAACTGGATTGGGGTGGTTAAGTGGCTAATCGATCATGGTGCCGATATTCATGCCGTGGATGACCAGGGTAAAACGCTGCTTGATGCGGCAGTAGCCAATAATGCCGGTGGCAGGGCAGACCGTCCCCAGAATCCGGAGATGATCGCGATGATCGAGTCTCTTCTGGGTGGTAATTAACAGAAAGGAATATCGGGGAATATCGGGGAATATCGGG
>CAZBBS010000001.1:0-11101 GCA_964490145.1 uncultured Enterobacteriaceae bacterium | reverse complement strand
GGAATATCGGGGAATATCGGGGAATATCGGGTAAAGAGTGTCGAGAAAAAATAAGTGGCAGGTCAAGGAGGGGATAGTTGGAGGGTCCTGCCCCTTACTCTGGTAAAACAGGTACTGCTTAAAGCAAAGGCAGTACGTAGCTGGTCCACGCCATGTAGGCAACGGTCAGCACTGGGGGTAACAACATCATAAACAGCATATTCTTCGCTTTAAGCATTTCTATCTATCTCTTCAATAAATCAGGTTAAAAAATTACGTCTGAAACAATCTCTGGCTCGCAAAGCCGTTCTTACATCATCGGGTTAGGGAAGTAGGCAACCCAGACCAGACATGCTGCAGTCACAACCGGTGGCAGCAACATCAGTAAAAACATACTCTTTATCTTCATCATATCGGCATCTCCTCTGGATACTTGAGCGGTTTTGATCCCAGCTCTGCAATCTTGGTGGAGTCTGCAGTTTCTGCCGACTCCGTAAAACTCACTTACTTGTTTTACTTGTCTTGTTACGTTGCATGCACCGTGCCAGCTTTTCGGGATGCATCATAACTCTCTGAAAATAAAGGGGTTAATTGTTCATGAGGGATGAAAAATTGTTCAGCCTAACTTGACAATTCTGTAATTTATGCCAAATTTGGCAAATTCTTTCGTCAAAGATGACAAAAATGAAACTCATTGCCTCCGACCATTCCTCCGCCCTTGCATCCATGCTTAACGGTTTCGATTGTCCTGCCATCCTGGTGTCAGCGGATTACGAAATCATGGCCACCAATACCCGGTATCAGGATACCTTCGGCGAAATCGACTTTTCCCGAACCAACCGTTGTTTTGCCGTATCCCATGGCTACCAGGTGCCCTGCGATCAGGCCGGGGAGGACTGTCCACTTGGCGCTGCAAAATTGTCCGGCCATAAGGAGCGTGTCCTGCATATCCATCAGACACCGCGCGGCAAGGAACACGTGGATGTCGAAATGCTGCCGCTGCATGATGATAACGGCAACCTGATCTACTTTGTTGAGCTGCTGCATCCGGTGCCGCTGGCCAGCGGCGAAATCCACGACAAGGAGCTGGTCGGCGAAAGCCGCGCATTCAATGACATGCTGGAGAAAATTGCCAGGGTGGGTACCGCTGATATATCCGTGTTGTTGCTTGGCGAGTCCGGAACAGGCAAAGAACTGGCTGCACGTGCCATACACCAGGCCAGTGATCGCAAGAGCAAGGCCCTGGTTACCCTGGAATGCACAGGTCTCACTGACTCGCTGTTTGAAAGTGAATTGTTCGGTCATGTGAAAGGGGCGTTTACCGGAGCCGTGTCCAACAAGAAAGGCCTGGCTGAACTGGCCGATGGCGGCACGCTGTTCCTGGATGAAATCGGAGATGTGCCGCTGAGTACCCAGGTGAAATTGCTGCGCCTGTTGGAAACCGGCACGTTCCGTGCCGTGGGCAGTGCCGAAGTCCGGCGTTCCGATTTCAGGTTGGTATGTGCCACGCACCGCAATCTGCCGCAGATGGTGGAGGACGGGGAATTCAGGGATGATCTGTTTTACCGTATCAATGTCTTCCCCATTCACCTGCCATCCCTGAATGAACGCATAGAAGACATTCCTTTGCTGGCCAATGCCCTGCTCAAGCGCTTGCGAGGTGGCGACAAATTCTCACTGGGCAAGGATGCCATTGATGCCCTCAAGGAACACGTGTTCAAGGGCAATATCCGCGAGCTGCGCAACATCCTCAGTCGTGCCATCGTGCTGACAGATACCGATAAGATTGACGGGGATACCATTCGCAGTTGCTTTTTTGACCGGGTGGCCAGAAATGAAAAAGCCCATGCAGGCAGATCGAAGGGTGTAGGGGATGAGGATGTCGATCTGAAAACCCTTGAAGACCGCTATATCGCCGGTCTCATGGAAAAGCACAGCGGGGATAAGGAAAAAGTCGCGGATATTCTGGGCATCAGTGTCAGGTCACTGTATCGCAAGATCAACGACTGATCAGGCGGCTTCCGGCCTTGGTGCGCCAGCTGAAGGTGGCACTTCCGCTTCTGTCACTGTCCGCGGCGTCATGAACGGCAGTACCACAATCGGCACGATGACCAGGGCCACATCAATATACAGCGCTGTCACATAATCCATATTTTCCACCACCCAGCCCTGCCAGTTGTTGGTATAGGCAATAGTCAGGTTGGACAGGGCCATGAAGCCCGTGAACTGTGTTGCCGCCACCGCCGGGTTGGTAAGTCCCATGTAAACACCTGCAGCAATCCCGTAATGAAAACCCGTGGTCAGGCCGGCTGCCAGGAAGACAGCAAAAAACTCGGTGCGGGAAATGGCCGGCAAGGAGGCGTCGGCTCCCCAGCGCAGGGCCATGTAAAGCACAGGCAGGGCTGACAGGGCATAGAAAAACGCGATCATTTTCCGCAGGCCGAAACGGTCGCCCAGGAAGCCGCCTATCACACAGCCCAAACCGGCCAGGATAGTGGTATAGAGACTGATCTGGGCAATATCCGTATCCACCAGGCCGAAATCCACCTGCAAGGTTGTGCCTATCGCATTGGTAAGAGACATGGCACCCAGCGGCGTGAGGGAAAACAACACGCCTACCATGGGGCCCTTGCCTGAGCGGAACATGCCGTTGAACAATTCGACGCCGATATGCTTTACCGCGGCAAACGCCTCTGCCAGGGGGTTGTCCAGAGGTGCGCTGGATGATGGGTGCTGACCGGGCTCGTTAATAAAAATCTGGGTGAACACCAGAACCGCTGTCATCAGGATGCAGGCATAGGCTAGCGCCGCGTCGAAACCAAAATACCCGGCAACAAACAGCGCCCCACCACCGCCGAGTCCCTGCCCGACATAGGCACCGCCAAACATGAAGCCATTGCCGGTGCCGCGTTCATCCTCGTGCAGGGTACTCACCGCCAGGGCATCAATGGCCACGTCCTGGGTGGCGGCAAAAATGTTGTGGATGAAAATCAGGGCCAGCACCAGTTCAAAATGGGCGGTGTAGTCGATCAATGCCACCACCACCAGGCTCAGGATCATCATCAGCAGGCAGCCGGAAATCCAGGCTTTACGGCCTCCGAACTTTTCCAGTTTGAACATATCGAGCAGGGGGGCCCAGGCCCACTTGAAACCCCAGGGCAGGTACAGCATGGCGACAAAGGCGCCGATTTGTGCCACATCAAGGCCTTCCCGACGCATGTAGGCGGCCATCGCGGTAGCGGTGAATCCCAGGGGTATGCCTTCTGAAATATAGAGTGTGCCGAACGTAAAGAGTCGGCCCAGACGGGTTGAAAGGACGTTTTGGATCAAGCTGTGCGCCTTCTGGTGATGACTGGCAGGAGAGAAAGCATAACAGTATTTGAACAATGTTCAATATTAATTGCCGGCCAAGTCCCGAGAGAATGGGTGCAGACCGCTTATGCCTGTAATAGAGTGGCGTTAACCTGGTTTGGTGGTAATTTAGAGAACCGCACAAGCCGGCGAGATCAAGGAGAGGGTATGAAGGCCAAATTGCAGGAATATGCGCTGATCGCGGAAATTGTCAGCGCCATCGCGGTGGTGTTATCGCTGCTTTATGTGGGCTACCAGATTCGGGAAAATACGCAGCAGGCCCAGTTGGACAGTATTCGTGCCATGGATCAGGGCTATCTGAGCAGTGCCCGCGGTTATGTGGACAACGAAGCGCTCGGCGTTGCCTGGCACAAGGTGCTCAATGGTGGCACGTTGACTGAGCGTGAGCTCGATATGTTCGGCGATAATCTTTATGCCCATTTGATGCTGTTGGAGGAAACCTGGAATGCCGCCAAATCAGGTTATCTGGACGAAGCCTTCCTCGAGCCAAAAATCAGGCTGATGCAATTTAAAATTCTGAGTTCACCGCAGGTCAGGGAAAGGCATGAATTCATGGTAAGTCAGGGCATCTATACCCAGGAGTTCATCAACTGGCTGAATGAGCAGTTGAAACAATCCCCCTTGTATTGAGCCAATAGTGTGCAGATATTTTCAGAATCGGAGAACGTTATGAAGCCAACCCACAGAATTCTGGTATTGCTGGTCATGCTGTGCTGTCACACAGTCGTACAGGCAGAAATCGTGGAATATGCCGGCCAACCCGAGGCCCTGGATCACCAGCAATATATCCATGTCGTCAGTGAATCCCTTTCCCCGGTAACGCAGACCTGGATCAAGTCCAAGGACGGCGCTTACGTGGCTGCCTCCATTCGCAAGCCGCAAGGGGAGGGGCCGTTTCCGGCCATCATCATGTTCCATGGCGCCCCAGGGGGGCGGGGTATGGAACAACTGGCAGGGTGGTCAAGAGGGGATCATGGCGGCCCGGTGTGGGAACGTTATCTCCAGGAAGGATTCGTCGTCGTGGTTGCCGATTACCGGGGGGGTGATTTCAATACGGTGAATACCCCGTCGGAAACACTGGTGACCGCTATCGATGATGGCGAGGCTGTGGTCAATCATGTCAGCAACCTGCCGTATGTGGATGCCACGCAGGTTAGCGTGTATGGCGTCAGCCTCGGCGGTAACCTGGTCATGTACCTGGCCTCCCGAATGCCGAACCTGAAAGCAGTGGTGGCTGGTGCCCCGGCACCAATCTGGTTCCTGGGTATCCGGAATTTCCCTATCCCGGGGTTGTCTGAGGGTGGCGAACAAACCCAGGATCTGGCAGTGGCCCGGGCCAATATCAGCGCAATAGAAACACCTGTTCTGATTCAGGTGGGCACCGCCGATTTTCTTCTGGAAATGGTGAAGCAGTTGCATGAGCAAATGGTGGCGGGGGGTAAACCTGTGCGACTGGAAATTTACGAACACGGCTATCACGACTTCGTGCTTGGACCGCAAGGGCATAACCGACCGGACCTGCCGGAAGGGGAAAAACTCATGCAAGGCGGCCTTGATGCGTTGGAGCGGTCGCTGGCATTTATCAAATCGGGCAGGTTGTGAAACGCCGTTTCACCTTAATCGGAGAGGGGATGAAGATGAGATTCAAACCATTATGGTTGAGCTGGGTGTTGCTGATGGCGGGGATGTTGCCGGCCTGGGCGCAACAGGAAGCTCCAGCCTTTGTAGGTCCGGGGCCGGACAGTGATACCCTGGCGGCGATGCCCCAGACGTTCGGCGCTGTGGGCAGCCAGGAACGACACTACTATTTTGAGGATGCTGGTCGCGAGATGGGGTATCACCTCATCGTACCGGAGCGCTACGACGCAAATACACCGATGCCTTTGGTTGTGGCGCTGCATGGCTACAGCGTCAATTACAAATTTTTTCCGGGTGTTGTGCCCGAGCTTGCAGCCCTGGCGGAGCAGTATGGATTCATCGTTGCCACGCCGATGGGGTATTCCATCAGTGGCTGGTACGGGGCACCCATGACAGTCCCGGGCAGTCCACCACCTGTGCCTGACATGCCGCCACCACAAACGGGCACGCCTGAAGAGCAGCAGCGTGAGCGTGATCTTAGCGAACTTGATGTGCTGAATGTGATCGATATCGTGACCGGTGAATACAACATCGATTCTGCGCGCATCTACCTTATGGGACATTCCATGGGCGGTTTCGGTGTCTGGGCCATGGGGCAGGAATATGTCGGACGATGGGCTGCCATGGCGCCCATGTCAGGGATCAATGCCAATGCCATCAGGGAAGTGGATGCCCTGAAGCTGGCGCGTACCCCTATCATGGTGGCTGTTGGTGAGCAGGAAACCCGGGCGGTCATAGACAGCAAACGGGTGGTGGCCATCCTGCGGGCTGCCGGTGGTGAAGTGCACTATGTGGAAATCGCCGGTGGTGATCACGGCTCGATGGTGGCACCGGCTACAGCACAGATTTTCGAATTTTTCGCTGCACACTGACATCAGCGAACGAGGTCATCAACAAACCGGCGCAACCTGTTTTCAGGATGCGCCGGTTTTTTTATGTCAGTCCGGTTTTGCCAGGCCGATGGCAGCACCCTGGCCAACGCCCACGCACATGGCGGCGATGCCGGTGCTGGCACCGGTCATCTGCATTTGCAGGGCCAGGCTGCCGGTGATGCGGGCGCCTGAGGCACCAAGCGGGTGACCCAGGGCAATGGCGCCGCCATTGGGATTGACGTGTTCGGCATCATCCGGCAGGCCCAGATCGCGCAATGTCGCCAGTACCTGGCAGGCAAAGGCTTCATTGAATTCAAACAGGTCAATGGCCTGGGGTGAAAGGCCAAGACGCTCACAGAGTTTCCTGGTGGCCGGTGCCGGACCGAAGCCCATGATGCGCGGAGCCAGACCAACGGCAGTCCCTCCCATGATTCTGGCAATCGGCGTGAGGCCGTATTTCGCCACAGCAGCTTCGGATGCAATCAGCAGGGCGGCGGAGCCATCATTGATACCCGAGGCATTACCGGCGGTGACGACACCACCGTCACGGAAAGGCGTGCGCAGTTTGGCCAGGGCTTCCAGCGTGGTTTCCGGCCTGGGATGTTCATCGGTATCCACGACAATCGGATCGCCCTTGCGCTGGGGAATCGAGACCGGCGAGATTTCCCGGGCAAAGCGACCGCTGGCCATGGCGGCAGCGGCACGCTGCTGGGATCTGAACGCAAAGGCATCCTGATCTTCCCGGGAAATATTGAAATCCTCGGACAGGTTTTCGGCGGTCTGCCCCATATTATGGGTACCGTACATGGCTGCCATCTTGGGGTTGATGAAACGCCAGCCCAGGGACGTCTCATATATTTCATTGATCTGGCCAAAGGCCTTGTCGGCCTTGGGCATCACCAGGGGGGAGCGGGTCATACTCTCCACGCCGCCAGCCACAAACAGGTCACCTTCACCCGCCTTGATCTGTCGGCTGGCCATGATGATGGCATCCATGCCTGAGGCACAAAGGCGGTTGATGGTGATGCCAGGCACGTCCTGGGGCAGGCCGGCCAGCAGGGCCGCCATACGCGCCACATTGCGATTGTCCTCACCGGCCTGGTTGGTACAGCCGAGAATCACATCATCCACCGCACCCCAATCCAGGTCCGGGTTTCTGGCCATCAGGGCCTTGATGGGTTCAACCGCCAGGTCATCAGTGCGCACCTGGGAGAGACAGCCGCCATAGCGGCCGAAGGGTGTACGGATGTAGTCACAGATATAGGCGTGTGGCATGGGGAATCCTTTGGTTCTGTAATGAGTCTGTCTATCAGTATTAAACGGCGACTGAATAACGCGCCTCTGTCGAGCCGGCAATGTCTTCCAGGGTGTAGCCGTCCATGACCTGTGTGAGCACCATGCCCCTGTCGGTGAAATGAAAGACCGCCCGGTCAGTGACCAGGACGTCCACTACCCCTTTCGCCGTTAGCGGCAGAGTGCAGGCCTGACGAACCTTGCTGTTACCATCGCGGTCGCAATGGGTCATGGTCACGATCAGGCGTTTGGCGCCACTGGCCAGATCCATGGCACCACCCACACCCAGCAGTGGTTTGCCGGGAACGGCCCAGTTGGCCAGATTGCCGGCTTCATCCACTTCCAGGCCACCCATCACGGCAACATCCACATGCCCTCCCCGGATCATGCCGAAGGATGTGGCGCTGTCAAAATAGGAGGCGCCTGGCAGGGCGGTGACCGGAATCTTGCCGGCATTGACCGGGTATTCCATCGCACCGCCGGATTCCGGTGCCGGCCCAACGCCCAGCATGCCGTTTTCCGTGTGCATGATAATGCCGGACTCATCCGTGATGAGGTCTGCCACCAGGGTGGGAATGCCGATGCCCAGATTCACCACTTCGCCGGGTTGGAGTTCATTAAGTACGGCGCGGGCCATAGCCATGCGACTGTCATCGACCTTCTTGGCGCTGGATGAGACTGAAGCAGATGAGCCCAGGTCTTCAAGAGAGGTGTGGGCCTGAACCAGGTAATCCACGAAGCAGCCGGGTGTATGCACGGCATTGGGATCCAGTTCACCGACGGGAACGATTTCCTCCACTTCGGCGATGACGATAGTGGATGCCGTGGCGGCCGCCTGGTTGAAATTGTTTTCGGTCATGCGGTATTGCAGGTTGCCGGCAGTGTCTGCCTTCCAGGCTCGAATCAGGCTGACATGTCCCTTGATGGGTTTAACAAACACCATATCCTGACCATCGATGATTCTGGTCTCGCGGCCTTCGGCCAATGGAGTGCCCGCCGAGGTGGGCGTATAGAAACCGCCGATTCCGGCTCCACCGGCCCGTATGGCTTCGCCAAGTGTTCCCTGGGGAATGAGTTCGACCTCCATGCGTCCTTCCTGTACCGCGGCAACCGCTTCAGGGTTGGAGGTAAAGAAGGAACCGATGGCCTTTTTGATCTGGCCGTTTCTCAACAGACGGCCGCCTCCCAGGCCAGGCTCACCCACATTGTTGCCTACGTAGGTCAGTCCGTTGACGCCGGTGTCCGCAATGGCGTGGAGCAGGTGTACAGGGTTGCCTGTCATCCCGAAACCGCCAACAATCAATGTGTCACCCACATTGACCAGTTTGGCGGCTTCACTTGCCGAGATTATTGTTGTGCTTTTCATGAATGATCAATGGCCGTCACGGCGAATAAAATCCAGCCCGTTTTATACCAGACGGTGGAGGCCAAGGATACAGACAGATGCTGAGTTATTGGGTCCCAAGGAGTGCTTTTCTTCGCCTGATGTCGGCTGCTTCCAGCGCCAGCCGTATTGCCGGATGGTGTTCCATCACATCCTCCACACTCATCCTGTCCAGTACATAGAACGTACAGGGCGATACGGTGGTCACTGTCGCGGTACGAACATCATCATGGAGCAGGGCCATTTCCCCGAAGAAGTCACCGGCAAACAGTGAGGTGAGATCGCGGCTCTCGCCATCCTGCTGGCGGGATATTCTGACCACGCCACGGGCAATGAGATACAGGCTGTCACCCCGTTCACCCTGGTGAATGACGATTTCACCGCCGGCCAGAGAGTGGCGTTTCATCTTCCGGCTCAATACCGTGAAGTCTTCTTCCGATGTATCTGCAAAGAAAGGGACTTTCTTGAGCAGTTCTTCCGGCTCGACTCGCAAGCGGGTAATTTCCTGTCCGCGCAATTGCCACAGTCGCAGGTAGAGCTCATCTTCCATCTGCTGCGCCATGGCGCCGGGAATAATGCCGTGCCTGGCTTCATCATGAATGGCATGCACCTCGGCGAGCAGGATCAGGCGCATGCCCAACCGTTCCTGCATGGCGCTGACAAATTCCGGATATTGTTCGGACATCAGATTGATTGACTCTTCAGCCTGTTTTTTCCAGTGCTGGTATTGCTGGCGAACCTTGTTCACCACAGCCTGGTTCAGGCCGGTCTGGCTTTCCAGTTTGTCGAGATCTTTCAGTACTGCCTGACAGGCATGGTAGTGGCCCCAGGCTTCCTCATAGGTCATGACAATGTATGCCAGGCGCAGGTGTTCCATGAATTCAGCATTGCCGAACATCCTGTCCATGAGGTGATGAAATGTTTGCTGCAGGCGATGTGAAGGCAGTTTGTCCTGATGAACTGTCCAGTCCTGGTCCTGGAAACGCAGCGTATCAATTTGCTGGGTCAGGACGTGCAGCAGGCTGCGCAACGCCCCTTCACTCAGATGTCCCTTGTTGAACAGATCGTTGTAGTTCGCCTGTTCACTGGCAAAGCAGCGCAGGTAAAGCAGGGCAACCTCATGGCGCTGGTCCAGTTCATTGCTTCTCAATTGCTGCAGTTTGCCTTGCTGTTCTTCCAGGGACCGGCTGCAGTATGACTGCAGGCGGCTGGCGATGGAGCCTGAGAACAGGCCGCCGTGCTGCAGTTCGGGCAAGCGGGAGATGGCCAGTTGTATGGCAGACACGGAGCCTTCCGCCCTGGCGATCCGGTCCGACAGAGGCGGCCTGTTCAGGCCGAGTCTGCCAACCAGCCATTCGATACTCAGGCCCTGGACCAGCAGGGTGAACAGGACCGCGCCCATCGCCAGGGCGATGAACTGGTCGTGCAGGGAAAAGTCCGGCAGGCTGAGGACAATGGCCAGGGCGATGGCCCCCCGCAGGCCGCCCCAGAACATCACGTGCTGGTAATCCATGCCCGTGGGCTCAATGCCTGGTATGCGATTGCTCAACGGCATCATGGTATAGCTCACAATGGCCCGGGACAGCAGCATGCCGGCAACGACCCAGACCAGAATATCAGCAGACAGCCACAGTTCTGCCAGGTTCACCCGCATGCCTACCATCAGGAAAATCAGGGCAGTAGCGACAAACGCCATGTATTCCCAGAAATGATGAATGTAGTGTCTCACTTCCGGGGATATCTTGATTCTGCCCCAGTTGCCCAGCGTCAATCCCGCCATCACCACAGCCACTACGCCGCTCACATGCAGAATATGCTCGGCCAAAATGAATGAGGCATAGGCCAGGATCGTGGTCAGGGTGGTTTCGATAAAAACATCTGATCGCACCAGGCCGAGGATGAAGGATGTGAGCACTCCCAGGATGGTTCCCACGATCATGCCGCCAACAAAAACAGTAAAAAATTCCAGTGCGGCGGCGCCCAGCGTCATCGTTTCAGCAGCGGGTGCTGCACTCAGTCCCGCAAGCAGGATCGTCGCCAGTACGATGGCGGTGGCATCGTTGAACAGACTTTCTCCCTCCACCAGGATGGTCAGCCGCTGGGGAGCACCCAGGCGTTTGAAAAGCGCAATGACGGCCACCGGGTCCGTCGCGCTGAGAATGGCGCCCAGCAGTAGCGCTGCCATCAACGGGATGCCGGTACTCAGGCTGACAATGCCACCGATGATGCCGGTTGAGAGCAGCAGGCCGGGCACAGCCAGGGTCAGCACGGGAAGAATGTTGCGCCATAGCTGGCGGGCATCCATGTTAAAGGACGATTCAAATACCAGTGTGGGCAGGAAGATAAACAGGATCATGTCCGGTGACAGACTGAGACTGTGCAGGACGTCCAGCAGGGGCAACGCATCTGTGGCCATGGGGATGGCTGCACCCACCACCACCAGCATCACGGTAAAAGGCAGGCGAATTCGCTTGCCCAGCGCAGACACCGCTGCAGCGATGACCAGCAGCAGGATCAGGCCGGAAACGATATCGACCAGTGACGACGATTCATGCATGACGGA